>JAZBOT010000001.1:0-7274 GCA_036351295.1 Gammaproteobacteria bacterium
GATGCTCGGCAGTGAGCCGCAAAGGAAAAGCGCATGAGCGTATCTATCCTGGTGGTCGATGATGAGTCGGGAATCCGCTCCACGATTCGCGACATTCTGACCGATGAAGGCTACGACGTGGTCACGGCGGCGGACGCCGCCGAGGCCCGCGGTTGCTACCGGACCGGGGCCCCCAACCTGGTGCTGCTCGATATCTGGATGCCCGACACCGACGGCATTACCTTGCTCAAAGAGTGGAGTACCGATACGCCGCTGAAGTGCCCGGTTGTGGTGATGTCCGGTCACGGTACGGTTGAGACGGCGGTCGAGGCCACGCGCCTGGGCGCGTTCGATTTTGTCGAGAAGCCGTTGTCGCTTGAGCAGTTGCTGAATACCGTCGAGGCGGCGCTGGCCCAGGCTCCGCAGAGCAAAAGCCCGGCGGCCGGCCCGAATATAGCGGTCATCGAGGCCGAGGTGCCGCAAGGCAGCAGCGCGCTGTTGCGGGCCGCGCGGGAGCAGGCCGAAGAGGTGGCTACGCGCTCGGTCCCGGCATTGCTGGCCGGCGAGCCGGGGTCGGGTCGTGAGCTGTTCGCGCGCTACATTCACGCCCAGGGACCCAACCCGGCCGCGCCGTTTGTGGTCGTTAACGCCGCGACGCTCACCGACGACAACTGCGTGCAGCAGCTCTTTGGTCAGGCACCGGGCGGCGAGCCGGGCCTGCTCTCACAGGCCGCAGGCGGAACGCTGTTCATCAGTGAGTTGCAAAGCATGAGCGCGCGCGCCCAGAGCCTGCTGCTGGGCATTATCGAGCAGGGCAGTTTCACGCCGGCGGGCGCGGCTGCACCGGAACGGCTGCAGGCGCGTATCCTGGCGGCGGTGAACCGGCAGATTGAGCCGGGCTTGCGGCCGGATCTGCTGGCGACGCTGGGAGTCATGCAGGTCAGCGTCCCTGCGTTGCGCGATTATGCCGAGGACATTCCGGAGCTGCTGCGGTTTTATGTGCACCGTTTCGTCAGCACCGAGCGGCTGGGTTTTCGCCGGTTTGGCGTGGCCGCGCAAAACCGGCTGCGCAACTATCCTTGGCCCGGGAACCTGCGCGAACTCAAGAGCCTCGTGCGGCGGGTGTTACTGAGTGGCGGGGAGCAGGAAATCCAGCTGTCCGAGCTGGAGGAGCGCCTCGAGCCACCGGTGGGTCTGGCGGAGCCGCTCGTCAAGCAGGATATTCTGGCGCTGCCACTGCGCGAGGCGCGGGAGCAGTTTGAACGCGCGTACCTCAGCCAGCAGCTGGCGCTCTGTGGGGGCAAGGTGGGCAAGCTGGCCGAGCGCGTCGGGATGGAGCGTACCCACCTGTACCGCAAGCTGCGTGCACTCGGTGTGGACTTCGGGCAGTCTGCGGCTGATGACTGACTCTGTGTCTGCGTAGCCGCTTAGTCAAGCAGCGCGGCGATATCAGCCGGCAAGCACCTGTCTGCCGGCGTGGCGGCAGCGGGCCAGGGCTGCGAGTTGTAGGTATTCCAGAACAACACATGGTGGCCGGCGAGTCGGCCTGCTTGCGCATCGGCATGCAGTGCGGCCAGCGCTTTGGCGGTATAGGTCAATGAGACCGGCAGCCCGGTTGCCGCCTCGGCGGCGTCTCTGGCTGCAATGGCTGCCGGGGTGGGCTGCGCGTAGCCGCCCCCGAGCTGATCGCCGCGAACCTGCAGAAGGTCTCCCGTTGCACTGACCGCCGGCAACCCCGGCAGGCGCTGGCGCAGCTCCGTGCCGGCCTGCGCATACAGTTCGCGAGCGAGCTCGGCGGGTCGCAGGCTGTCGGGCGTGACCTGCACGCCCTCAATGCGGCAGTTCAGTCCGGCCAGCTCACAGCCCAGCGCAAGTCCCGCCACGGTGCCCGCCGTGCCGCACGCCACATAGATGACATCCGGCCTCGGTAGTTCTCCCGCGGCGATCTGTTCGGCCAGCTCAAGGGCGGCGTTCACGAAGCCGATGGTCCCCAGCCAGTTCGAACCGCCGAAGGGGATTTCCGCGCAGGCGGCGTCGCCGCCAAGGCGCGCGGTTAATTGCGCGGCTGCTGCCCGAATGTCTGCATAGCTCGCGGCCAGAACCAGTTCTGTGCCTAACTGCAGGTGGCGGCTGAGCGAGCGCCGCACCGCTGCGGTGACGGGCTCGGGCGTCAGCACGGCGCCGCAGCGCAGCCCGGCCTCGCGTGCGTAGATCGCCGTGGCCAGCGCATGGTTGGAGCCGAGGCCGCCGTAGGTCAGCACGGCACGCTTGCCGCGCGCGACGGCGTCCGGCAGCAGCAGCTCCAGCTTGCGAATTTTGTTGCCACCGTAGACTGCGGCGCTGACGTCATCGCGCTTGCAGGTCAGTGTGCCAACCCCCCAGGCCGCGGCAAGGTCACCCCAGCTTTGCACCGGCGTCGGCAACAACCCGAGATCACTCCATGGCAGTGAGTCCGTGAGTTCGGGCCAGCGCTGCAGCAGCGGGCGTGACGGCGGCGCAGTCATGGCAGCGCGGCCACCGCGCCGTCCACACCGATCTGCAGGCGGCCGGCCGGGAAATCGAGCCGGGTGAGCTCGCGCATCATTTCCAGTGCCCGGTTTTGCGGGTCGCGCTGCGGACCGTCGGGGCGGCGTTGAATAAAAGAATGCACGCGGCCGCCCTGAAAGCGTCCCAAGCCGTCCAGTTCTGCCCACAGCAGGGGCGCATAGCCTTTGGCGCCGGCCACGCTGATGCCGTAGTAAGTTGCGAAATTACCGAGGCTGTAGGCGATCAGCCGCTCGTTATAAAGTTCCAGTGCGCGCGGCACGTGTGGCCCGTGGCCCAGAACCAGATCTGCCCCGGCATCGATAACAGCATGCGCAAACGCCACAAGGTCTCCGCGCTGCTCACCGTAGGCATATTCCATCCCGAAGCCCAGGCGTTCGGCGCCCGGCTGGCCTTCGGCGCCGCCATGGAACGAGACGATAACGATTTCATGCGCCGCAGCCAGCTCGGCGACGGCTGCAGCCGCCGCGTCGATCGTCAGCAATTGCCACGACTCCCGGGTCGGCGAAAACGCAATCAACGCGATGCGCAGGCCGTTTTGTTCCCAGCTGGCGATTTCACCTTCGCGGCCTGACTGCCGAATGCCCGCCGCCGCGAGCGCGGCCATGCTGGCATCGCGGCCTGCCTCGCCGAAGTCCCGGGCGTGGTTATTTGCCAGGCTCATCACGTCGAAGCCGGCCGCGGCCAGCAGCCCCGCGTAGCGCGGCGGCGAACGAAACAAATAGCAGGCCGCCGGGTTGGTGCAGGCCTTTTCCGGCTCCCCGCCGTCCATCAGCACGCCTTCAAGGTTGCCAAACGCCACGTCCGCTGACTGCAGCAGCGGTGTGGCAGCGTCGAGGTAGCTGATGCCGTCATCGGCCGCCAGCCGCGGCTCGGGGTAGTCGGTCCCCAGCATGATGTCGCCCGTCGCGGCGACTGTCAGGCGCAAAGTCGCGTAGTCGGGAGCAGGCTCCTGCGGTGCCGGCGCCTGTTGGGGTGCCGCCACGACCGGGACAGCGTCGCTGGTTGGCGCACGCTGGACCGGTCCGCTGCAGGCGGTCAACGCAACGCCCAGCATCAGCATCAGCATCAGCATCAGCGTGCGGTCAGTGCGCATTACTTCACCCGTTTCGGCAGGGTCTCAATGTTGTTGGCATTGAGGAGGCGGGAAATGCGATTGACGTCGGCGACCGTTTCCAGCGGGTTCGTGTACACCCGGTAGACAGTCCGCCCGTTGGCTTCGCCTTTCTTGATCTCGGCGCTGATGCCCAATAGAGCAATTTCGCCTTCGCGCTTTTTCGCATCAGCGAGCTGGCTGAACGAACCTGCCTGCAGGATGTAGATGCCCCCGGCATCCACCTGCACCCGGGCCGCCGGTGCGGCGCGCCGGGCGGCCGGCGCGGGTTCATCGGTGAACACCTCGACGTCGAGCTCCGGGAGCATCTCATAAAAATCGAAGGTAATGCCCTGCTCGGCGGGCGGCGCCGGCTCCTTCTTTGCGGCAGCTGCCGGTGCAGGCTTTGCGGGTGCCGCCGGTGCCGCCGGTGCCGCTGGTGCCGCTGGTTGCGGTGGCTGTGATGTTCCCACGGGGATTTCGTAATAGATGTAGGCAATCACCATGCCGACCACCAGGCCAAATAGCAGGTACAGCCAGCCCGGCAGCGGTGGATTGTTGCGGTTGCCCGCGCTCCGGCGTTTGCGCCTGGCCATCGAACTACATGTGTTCCGGGGCGCTGACGCCCAGCAGGTCCAGCCCGTTGCGCATCACCTGGCGAATGCCCAGCGCCAGCATCAGCCGGGCATCGCGCAGCTCAGCATCATCGACGATAAATTTATGCGCGTTGTAGTACGCGTGGAACTCCTGCGCCAGTTCCTTCAAATAGTGCACCACGTGCTGCGGCGCATTTTGTTGCGCGGCTGCCAACACGGTTTCGGGATAGCGCGACAGCGTTTGCAGCAAAGCCGTTTCATGAGATTCGGTCAGCTGCGGTAAACCTTTCTCGGCCGTTTCACGGTGCCATTCCAGCTCTCGCTCGGCCAGTTTGTCGATGACGCTGCAGACACGGGCGTGCGCATACTGCAGATAATGCACCGGGTTATCGTTACTGGTGGAAGTCGCCAGGTCGAGATCAAAATCCAGATGCTGCTCGTTGGAGCGCATCACAAAGAACAGCCGGGCCGCGTCG
The DNA here is from genome assembly GCA_036351295.1 of Gammaproteobacteria bacterium. GTDB lineage: Bacteria > Pseudomonadota > Gammaproteobacteria > Steroidobacterales. The sequence goes on from JAZBOT010000001.1 coordinate 4,689, forward strand.
TTGCCGACCTCCTCACGCAATTGCCGCAAGGTGACGAATTCACCGGAGCGGGTCGACATTTGCGCTTTCTCGCCGCCGCGGTACAAGGCGACAAACTGCACCAGCTCAACGTGCAGGCACTCCGCCGGCTCGCCCATCGCGATCATGCCGGCGCGTACTCGCGGCACGTAGCCGTGATGGTCAGCACCCCAGACATTGAGCAGCCGTTCATAACCGCGCTTGCGCTTATTGAGGTGGTAGGCGATATCGGACGCAAAGTACGTGGTCCGGCCATTGTCCCGCACCACAACCCGATCCTTTTCGTCGCCGTAGTCGGTGGCGCGAAACCAGATGGCGCCATCCCGCTCGTAAGTGACGCCGTTTTGCGCCAGCAGTTCCAGTGCCCGCTCAACGTCGCCGCTCGCCGTCAGGCTGGCTTCCGAAAACCACTCGTCGTATTCGACACCGAACTCGGCGAGGTCAGCGCGGATATCGTCCAGGATGGCCGTCAGCACGAGCTGATGAACGGCCGCGAATCCGGACTCGCCAAGCGCCTGCCGGGCGCGGCTGATCAGTTCGTCCAGCTGCGCGTCCGCAGCATCCGGCAGCCCGGTAAATAAATCATCCGCTGCGGCCGCGGGCAGCCCAAGCCCGGTAAGTTGGGCGGCGATGGGCAGGATATAGTCGCCCTGGTAGGCGTTGGGCGGAAACGGCACGTCGTGGCCCTGCGACGGCAGCCACCGCAACCACGCGCTGAGCGCGAGAATATCCATCTGCCGCCCGGCATCGTTAACGTAGTACTCGCGATGCACCGCGTGACCGGTTGCTCGATAAAGGTTGGCGAGACAGGCGCCATAGGCGGCATGACGACCATGACCGACGTGCAGCGGGCCGGTGGGATTGGCGGAGACGTATTCCAGCAGCACCCGCTGTCCGCGCCCGGCGTTGCTATGCCCGTAGCGGTCAGCGGTATCAATAACCCGTCGCAGCTCATCGTGAAAGGCCTGCGGACTCAAGCGGAAATTAATAAAGCCCGGTCCGGCGATGCTGACTTCGGCGATCAACGGCGATGCGGGCAGCGCGGCGACAATGTCCGCAGCGATGTCACGCGGTGACCGCCGCAGGGGCTTGGCCAGCTGCATCGCGATGTTGGCCGAAAAATGCCCGTGGCGAACGTCCCGAGTGCGCTCGACCTCCGGTGCGGGCAGCTCACCCGCCGCGACGTCCAGGGCGGTCAGAGCCGCGGCCAACAAGTTTTCGATGAGGGTCTTCACAAGACCGCGCATTCTACCTGTTTAGGACAGAACCGCTGCAACCGGCCGGCAAAAAAATGCCGGTCGCGGCTGCTGCAGGGCGGCTCTGAGTGGTTTCAGAACAGGTCGAAAGGGTCGATATCCAGTGACCAGCGGGTTTTGCGCGCGTCTTCCTGATCCTCGACACGGCGGCGCCAGCCGGCGAGAAATTGCTGCAGGGTCTTGCGGTCGGGCGCGGCGATGAGCAGCTGGCCCCGGTAGCGGCCGGCGCGCTTCTCCATCGGCGCACTGGCCGGCCCCAGGATGCGCAGGGGCTCCCGCAGCAGGGGTGCGGCGCCGGCCCGTGCGGCCTCGAGAAAGCGGAACAGCGGTTCGCGCCGCGGGTGCTCGGCGCGCAGCAGCGCGAGGTGTGCGTAGGGCGGCCAGCCCGCCGCGCGGCGCTCCGCCAGTGCCGCGCGGGCAAACTCGCCATAGCCGCGGTGGATCAGCGTCTGCAGCAGCGCATGCTCGGGTTGCCAGCTCTGCAGCCAAACCTCGCCGGGCTTGTCTGCCCGTCCCGCCCGTCCCGCCACCTGCAGGATGCTCTGCGCCATGCGTTCGCTGCTGCGGAAGTAGGTGCCGAACAGTCCCTGATCGGCATCGACGATGGCAACACAGGTGACGTTAGGAAAGTCGTGGCCCTTCGTCAGCATTTGCGTGCCGACGAGGATGCTCGCCGTGCCGGCCCGTACCTGTGCCAGCTTGCGCTCCAGGTCACCGCGGCGCCGCGTGCTGTCGCGGTCAATGCGCACCAGCGGATGCTCCGGGAACGCATGCTGCAGGGCTGCTTCCAGTCGTTCGGTGCCCTGGCCGATGGCGACGCGCTCGCGCTGGCAGTCCGGGCAGACGGGCACTGCGCTGCGTTCCGCACCGCAGTGATGACACACCAGCTTTTGGCGGCCCTGGTGCAGCACCAGCCGCGCATCGCAGCGCGCGCATTCCTCAATGCTGCCGCAGCCGGGGCACATCAGGACCGGCGCGAAGCCCCTGCGATTGAGGTACACCAGCGCCTGATCGCCGCCCCGCAGATGCTGGCGCATCGCGTTCAGCAGCGGCTGGCTGAGCCCGTCGGTCGGCGGATACACCCGCAAATCGACCACGTGAAAATCCGGCTGGCGGGCGTTACCCGGGCGTTCCGGCAGGCTGAGATGCCGGTAGCGGCCTTCGAGCGCATTGTGCAGCGATTCCAGCGCGGGCATCGCTGAGCCCAGTACCACCGGTACGTCGAGCTGCCGCGCCCGCCATACGGCGAGATCGCGGGCAGAATAGCGGAAACCGTCTTGCTGCTTGAACGAGCCGTCGTGTTCTTCGTCCA
>JAZBOT010000002.1:0-2936 GCA_036351295.1 Gammaproteobacteria bacterium
CGGATCGTCGAAATCGAGACCTAACCGGCGATCGCATCCATCCGCTCGGCGAGCGCGAAATCCAGCTCGGTGACGCCGCCCGCATCGTGGGTGGTCAGATCAACGCGAACCGTCTTGTAGACGTTCAGCCACTCTGGATGATGGTCCATCGACTCGGCTGCCAGCGCGGCCCGGGTCATGAACCCAAAAGCTTCACTGAAGTTGCGGAACCGGAAGGTCTTGTGGAGCTTGCCGTCCTTGAGCGTCCAAGGCGCGCCCGTCGAGGCGTTAAGCGATTGCAATGAGCTTGCAATCGCCGTGTCGTCGAGTTTGGTTCGATGCATGGTCAGCTCACCCAATCCGAGCTTCAAGCCCACTGCGAACTAAAGCCGGTGGCAATTTGGGCTGGCGGACTCAAGTTCATGCTGCGTCGCCATACGGGAACCATCAAGCGTCTGCTTCACAGTAACGGACGCTGTTTCGTGTCGGACAGCGTCATCTCTGTCTCAACGTCAATCTCACACGAGTCGTTGTCAGTGATGGCGCCGCGCCATGATCGTTACCCTGGAGTTCATAAGATCATGTTCTGGGGTGGCACCGCGCCATGAACCTATGGCGCCTCACCGTGAAACCAGCGCTTCACCGTCCGGGGTGGCGACGCGCCACGTCCGTTAGGCGGCCACCTTGTCCTTTTCTTCGAGCTTACGGATCAGCGGGTAGAGGTGCTCGGTTTCGCGCTGGATGCGATCAAGAACCAACGCGAACATTTGCTCGGTCTCGTTCAAGAATTCGCTGTAATCACGGATCTGTAGCCGACGATGCGGCTCCGAGCACCAGTCCTTCAGATATTTGTTGAAGATGCGCTTGATCTCAGTGGAGCCCGACAGGAAGCGGTTCGCCGTGTTCTTCACCGATTGATCGGGGTACGAGATCAAGCGGCCGCAGAGCTCACGATCCACCAACTCGATGTGCTCGCGCACCTTACCGGTGTACTCGAAAAAGACGTCGCAGGCGGTCTCGGTGTCGCACATCTCTCGACTCTGGGTCAGGTAGAGAAAGACGTTTGAGAGTTCGGTAATCTTGTGATTCTGGGCGTGAAGTTGGGAAAAGGCGGTCATGGGACAGTCATCCTCCAGAAGCAATAGGTTCCCCGATTGGGGTGGTATTCAGTAGCCTGTTCGTTTTTGTTGATTACAACTAGCACAGCGGCCTCGAAGACACAAGAAACCGGCGCTGACGCGGCAACGCGCTTGGTTTATGACCAACTTGGTGCGCAGAGCGCTCAAGATTCGATCATAGTATCGAGCCGACCGCCTGGCAGCACCATCGGCAACACATCCTCGGCCTTGTCGACCCAAACGTCGACCAAAACCGGGCCGGGCATCGCCAGTGCCTGCGCAAGCACCGCGCGCAGCTTCTGGGGGTCTTTGACGCGCAGGGTCTCGAGCCGCGGATAGACCTGCTTGAGCCCAAGCAAGTTAGGAAGCTGGCGGCGGCAGCTCTGATCCAGTTCCATGCAGTGCGGATCGCAGTCATGGCGCCGAGCCAGACAAGTCTCGTAATGATGGCCGCCGTCCATCATGTCTTCCCATTGACGCACCATGCCAAGGAAACTGTTGTTGATCACGAACATCTTCAGTGGGATAGCGTTGGCGACCACGGTTGCCAGTTCCTGGATATTCATCTGGAAACTGCCGTCACCGTCGATCAGCACCACCGGCAGATCAGGAGCCGCGAACCAGGCGCCAATCGCCGCGGGCAGCCCGAAGCCCATGGTGCCGAGTCCCCCAGAGCTGATCCACTGACGCGGCCGCTGGAACCGATAATATTGTGCCGACCACATCTGATGCTGGCCGACACCCGTCACTAAGGTGGCATTGCCGGCGGTCAGCTCTGAGAGCTTATCCACCACCGCTTGCGGCTTAATGTAATTGCCGCCGCCATAGGGTAACGGCAACTGCTGGCGCCAATCGGCCACCTTCGCGAGCCAATGCGGATGCCGTGCATGCCGGGCGCTGGCCAGGGCATGATCGAAGAAAGCGGTCAAGGAGGCCACTAAGTGTAGATCGGTCTTGACGACCTTGTCGATCTCCGACGGGTCGATATCGACATGCGCAATCCGCTTGCCGAGGGCAAAGTCTTTCACCGCGACACGGTCATCGAAGCGCCCGCCCAGGGTGAGAATCAGGTCGGCATCGCGCAATGCATAGTTGGCCGGGACGCTGCCATGCATGCCGGGCATGCCGAGGTAATAAGGCGCATCAAAAGGCACGGCCCCTAGCGCGTTAAATGTCGTGGTCACCGGCACCTCGAAGCGCTCGGCGAAACGGCAGAGCGCAGCGGCGGCGCCAGCGTGGATGATGCCGCCGCCGGCCTTGATCACCGGCCGCTCGGCGGTACAGAGCGCATCCAAGATGGCATCGGCACGCTCGGCCTCGAAGGGCACCTCGGGGCGATGTCGCCGCCGAGCCGGGTTTGAGGTGATGCAAGGGGCCAATTGCACATCCTTGCAGATGTCGACGACCACCGGTCCAGGGCGGCCGCGCTGGGCCAAGGCGAAGGCCTCGCGCAGCACCCACTCGAGGTCACTGACCTCGCGCACAAGATAGTTGTGCTTGGAGATTGGCCGGGTGAAGCCGACGGTATCAACCTCTTGGAAGGCGTCCGTGCCGATCGCATGGCTCGGCACCTGGCCGGTGATGAACAGCGTCGGCACCGAGTCCTTGTAGGCATCGGCGATCGGCGTTGCCAGGTTGGTCGAACCTGGTCCCGAGGTGGCAAGCGCGACACCAACGCGGCCACTGGCACGGGCATACCCCTCAGCGGCGTGACCAGCCCCACCCTCTTGGCGACAGAGCACGAAACGCGGCGCCGGCTCTCCCCGGCGCATGCGTTTGTTCAGCTCCACATGCAGCGGAATCACCGCACCGCCGGTATGGCCAAAGATGACCTCGACA
>JAZBOT010000003.1:0-17155 GCA_036351295.1 Gammaproteobacteria bacterium
GACGGCTTCGGCCTGTTTGCCCCAGAGGCCTTCTTCTATTAGGGGTGGCATGGTTTGCATGCGGGCTAGGAAGGTGCGGCCTTCAGGGATGTACGTGCCCTCGGCATCGGCGACCCGGGTTTCGGCCTCGGTGGCCATATTCAGCAGCGCTGCGAGTCCTGCCGGCTTGTAGAAGGCGAAAATCCGTCGTGAACGCGGCTGCGGGTCGAGGTTGTTGGTGAACTGGGTTTCCTTGCCGGTGGACTCGAACGCGAATGGTAGGGGTCGGCCCCATGCAGGCAGATCATCCGGCAGGCCAGCCGTGTACTTCGCGGACTGCACCTCCACGCCCTTGAGCGTGTAACCCACTTTCTTGGCCTCGACTACGCCAACCGCCTTTCCCTGCAAATACAGCAGATAGTCGACTGCCCCGTGGCCCTTCTTTAGCGGAAACTCACGGATCGCGCAGGGCTTCGAGATGTCATGAGCACCGAAATCGCACACGTACCAACCGGCCGCCGTGAGCAGCCGATCGATTTCTTCGCGGGCTCTATCTTCCGGTCCTGCTGGACTCATGAGCTGTACCTCCTCCCGGGCACCATTCTAGCCGCGTTGCGGCTGAAAACGGGAGTCTGGGCTGAGCAGAGCTGACAGCCTCAAGGAGGAGATGGGCTGGCTGGCGGAAATCCACAATACCGGGTCAGCGGCGCAGGCTCACGGTTTAACCCCGCCCCTCCAAAAACCTCGCCAACCTAACCATCGCCTCGGTATCCAACTTGCAATATCGCAACAACGCCTCCCGCAGCACCTCGCGCCGTTCCGCCCCGGTGGCCGGATCAAGCATCTCTAAAAACTTCACCTCGGCATCGGTGCCCACGGTGACCTCCTGCAGGTCGGCGTAGCTGAGGTCGGCTGCAATGGTGGGCAGCACGGCCTTGATAGACCACGAGCCGTGCATGTCGGGGTGGTAATAATGGCGCTTAGTGACGGGGTGCAGGTCGAACAGGCGCGCGCGGATGGCCTGCAGCGGCGGCTCCAGGTCGGGGCAGCTCTCGATGAGGCGTTGCAGTACGCTGTCTTCGTAGCTGGTGTACATCAACACGGGCCCGGTGTCGCCGAGGGCCTGGATGAGGCTTTGGGCGCAGGCGCGCATGGGCGCGGTGCTGCCGTCGGCCAGGAACTCGTGGTGCGTAAGCGTGCCGTCGGCGTGCTCGACGTGGCACGACCACTGAAACGCCTGCGGGCTGTAGGGCCGGGTGCCGGCAAACACGGGCACGGCCGGGCCCAGGGTTTCAAAGTCGAGGTAGTAGCGGGGCCAGCCCAGGGGCCGCAGCGCGGCGGCGGCACCGGGGCGCAGGTCCGGCACGCCGGCCACGGTTACGGCGCGGCACCACTCGGCGGTGTCGCCCAGCTGCCCGGGCGGTATGTCGCGCATATCGCGATAGCCGTCGCGCTCAAGGCGCGCGTGCAGCGTGCGGCCGCCCGGCAGCCACGCCACCGGCAGCTCGGCCTGCGGGCCTTTGCAGTACTCAATAAACGGGCAGTCAAACGGCGTGGTGCAGTGCGCGCCCATCGGGATCTCGGGCTCGGGCCCGTCAAGCACGGCGCGCAGTTCGGCAACCAGCCGCGGCACCGTGGGCTGCAGCTGGCGGGCCTCGGCCGTCACGTCGGCGTATATAAACAACCCCTCGTAATCGCCGCCGCCGGGGTACACAAACTGGTTGTTGATGTGGCCAACCTCCACCCGCGCCACCTCCAGCCCCAGCTGCTCAAGCACCCACAGCTGAATGGCGCAGTCTTGCAGGTGATAGTCTTTCACTGCCGTCGCGGACTTGACCTCGATGAGCTGCACGCGCCCTTCTCGCTCACGAATGAGCACGTCGGCGCGGATGAGCACGCCGTCGGCCTTAAAGGTTGCCTCGAACAGCGTGACGGGCCCCGGCTCGGCCAGCCGGTCTGCCGTTTCCTGCAGCGCTGCACTCAGCTCGGTGTCGTGCTCAATGAGCACACCGCCGGGGAACTGCTGCTGCGCCACGGCACCGACCTGGTTGCCGGTGGCAAAGGCGGCCTGGGTCCGCGCGGAGATGATGGCAGCGTCGGGCTGGTATTTTTCCAGCCACAGGCGCTTGCCGCACTGCCAGCCGGAGATGAGTTTGGATTTGGAGAGGTAGTGCATACTCATGCCGCAGTATCACGCGCCAGCGCCGGTGGCCGCCGCACCTCCACATCCTCCCCAAACCCCCGCAACCACCACCTGAGCTCATCGGAATCCGCCACGGTTGCTTTCACCCGCAGCCGCCCATCGGGCATATCCTCCACGGTCTGATCAGCCGCCAGCTTCACCTCTTTTAGATGCATGCCGGCATCAGCCGCAAACACCACCTCGAGCCTGATCTTGTCGGGTGACAGCGGGTACGAAAAGCCGGCCTCGTCTTCCACGTAGGCTTTGAGGCTGAAGCGTTTGGGCGGGGTGATTTTGTCCTCCAGCAGTTGCGCATTCTGCATGCGGTGCAGCGCCAGCTGGCGGATGTCGTCGTAACCGTCGAAGGTGACGACCAGGTAAAACACGCCGCCTTTCACCACCAGGCCGAGCGGGTTGATGACGTAGTCTTTGTGGCGCTCTTTGCCGCGGGCTTTGTAGCCGACCTGCATGCGGGTGTTGGCCACCAGCGCGCGGTACACGGCGTCCTGCACGGCGGCATTTACTTTGGGCGGTATCAGCATGGGCCCGCGGTCGAGGATGCGCACTTTTTGGTGCCAGCCTTTGAGCGGGGTGTGCTCGAGCACTTCGGCGGCATGTTCAAACAGCGGGTCGAGCTCGCTGAGCACGCCGGCGGGCAGTACGGGCCTGAGGTAGTCGCGGGCCAGCTGCAGCGTGGCGGCCATCGACGCGCTCATGTGCGGGATGGCGAGCTGCTGCGCGTCTTTCATCCAGTACCAGTGCTGCGCCCTGCCCTCGGTGTCGCAGGTGAGCGGGAACTTGGCCGACAAAGCATCGAGATCACGCTGCACGGTGCGCAGCGACACGTTGTAATCGTTTTTCGGCAAGCGCTCGCGCAGGGCGCGCGCGGTAATGCGCTGCGGTAAGCGCGGTATCAGCTGCAGTATGTCCAGCTGCCGACAGACGGTTTCCCCTGCTGACATGCGGCCTCCCCGCGGGCGTTCTTAATTATTGACAGGTCAGCCCCTCAACCAGCCTGTCATCTTTAGTCATTAATACGCCAATTCCTGACGCATTGCTACCGCGCGGCATAAGCACTTGCCGAAGCCTTGCCGCGTGGATCGCGACATGCGCTGTCGCGCTTGGCATGCACCATAGACGGCCGCTTTTGGGAGGAAGCCGATGGCCAATAACAACTCAGGCGATGCACCGTCGCCAGAAAATAGTGGCGCCGTGACCACGGCCCCTTAGGGAGGACGGGGTCCGGCGCAGCAGGTGGGCACCGGGCCCCGTTTTTAAACCACCGCTTACAGGGAGCGACTTATGAAACGAATCCAACTCACCACTGTGGCCTTATTCCTGCTGCTGACGTTGATGCTGCTGTGGCTCGGCCAGGCCTATGCCGACGAGCCCCGCTACCTCGGGCAGCTCAGTGCGAACCCGTACAGCAGCGACTCCTCGGCCAACCCCTACGGCGCGGGCAGCCCGTATGACGCCGACAGCATCAATAACGAGTATGGTCGCTACGGCAGCCCGTACAGCAACGAGTCGGCCAACAACCCGTACGCCACCAACCCGCCCAAGCTGTACGACAGCGCGGGCAACTTTCGCGGCAACCTCAGCAGCAACCCGTACGACCCCGACTCGGTCTCCAACCCCTACGGGCGCTATGGCAGCGAGTTTTCGCCCGACAGCATCAACAACCCGTTCGGCGCAGGGAGCCCGTACCGCAACGACAGCCCGACCAATCCGTATGGGGAGGGGCTGGAGATTCGGTCGGGCGAGCACTGAGTGCCATCACGCACGTCAATCAACTGTGGTGCGCTTTCAGGTAACCTCACGGTTTGAGATAGCCTTGGCTAAATCTTTACGCGAGGCGCCTAGTGTCAGCATCGACTTGATCATCAAGTCAATAGAAACACTAGGATCGCCAGCTTCCATTTTTGCCACTCTCGATTGGCTAGAAGAAATCACTTTAGCTGCTGCTTCCTGAGTCAGGCGCTTCCGCTGTCTGCGCTCCTTAAGCGCATTCCCAAGAGCAATCTTTAGCTCAATCAGCGCAAGCTCCTCTTCGCTTAAGCCGAGGAAGTCCTCCGCTGAGCCTAGTTTCCAGCCCTTCTTTTCAAGTGCTTTACGCTTATTTTGTCGCATCATCGTAATCCTTAAGCCGAGCCTTACACGTATCAATGACGCTCTTGGGGGTTTTGCTCGTCTTCTTTTGAAAAACCTCCAAGATCACAACAGCATCCTGGTCTGTCCGGTAAACGATCCGCCAGGCACCTTGCTCATCGCTAATTCGCAATTCGTGGCAACGCCTGCCAATTGAGGCCATTGGTCGAGATTGCGGTAGCAATAGACGTTCGCCCTTTTGCAGCCTTCGGAGCAGCGTTCCGGCCTCAAACCTCGCGGCAGCAGAGAACGGCGGTGTTTTTACCTCTCCATGCAGCCACAGTAGTGGCTTATCCTTTGAATTCATGGCCATCCAGAGTATGTCATATCTGACATAGTTGCAACGATCATAGTTCACACATTTTCTGGGTTCGCTGCAGCAAAGCAATTTGTATATGTTTGGTACTGGGCTATTTTGATGGCTATTCGGCGGTCAACATGGCGACGGCGCATAGCCAGTATGGGCAATAGCTGCCTCCCCTCGTGGGGCGCTTGACCCGCGCCACCTTCAACAGAGCTCAATCCGATAGCCGGTTCTTAACTCGTTCAGCCGGTTTTGCAGCAGGCTGAGCGAAACATCGTCGACGGCTTTGACGCCCAGGAAATCGAAGCCGGCAACCGTCTCGATCTCCCCCACCACAGCGCCGCTGCCGAGCTGCGGGCCCAGGTCGAGCGACTGGATGAACTCGTAGCCCTTCATGGCCGGCGTCCCGTCCGGAAACCAGAAGCAGTCGTGCACGGTTTCGAAATCCGGTACCCAGTCCCAGTCGATGGGCTCGTCGTCCTCCATGTCTGTCAACAACCGCCAGTTGCCCTCCGGGTCGTCTTTCCAGCGGTGGTTGGCGAGTTCGCGGAGCGTGCTGCCGACCCCTGGTTCGGGTTCTATCCACGGGTTGCCAATGGTCAGCAAGTAACCGCCCGAGGCAGCGAGCTCGGAGGACGCAAACAGTGTTTGGGTGGCCCGGCGCGGCGCCTGCAGCAGCGGCTCGCCGTGGTTCTCAAAGTAGCTCAGCAGCTGCTCGTACAGCGACGGTGCAACGAAGCCCGCGGCCATGCCGAGGAAGAACTGGCGTCTGTCAAAACTCATGATTTTTCTCCAATGCGTTGATAACAAAGCACCGGAGCATGACGCGCGTGGGAGCCCCGTTTGTTTGCCGGGTCGGCCACATCCCCTTGCGGGTAACCACCTTGCCCGGGAGGCAGGTTGGCGGAGCGTCAGCTCCTTCTTGATGCAGGTAGTACTATAGCCGGGTGCGTGGGGTTTTCACAACCTCGCGGTACCGCAATTATTGAAGCTTACGCCGGCGATGCGCCAAATAATGACGCATCGCCGGCTACAGCGATCAGGCAGGCCTTAGCTCTACCCCTTCACCGGCGCCGGCTTCTGCCGCTCGGCGTAGTGTTCCAGGCTCGACAGGCCAATGTCCTGCCATTCGGTGGGCGCGTCGAAGTACTTGGCGTAGTTCTTCTCGGCGTAGTCCACCACGGTGCGCGGCAGCACGTCGCCCGGGTGCTTGCAGGTGCCCATAAACGCGGCGTACTGGCAGTTGCCGGTTTCCTGGCCCATCAACATCCACGGCAGCCACGGGGTGATGCGGTTCCAGGTGCCGCGGTAGGGCAGCGTGGTGAGCTTTGGGTTTTGCATGTCTTCGGCCCGCACGTGGTGGGCAAAAAACTCGGACACCTGCGCCAGCTTGCCGGCGGATTCGCGCGGCCACTCGTCGGGCTGCAGCGGGTTCGGGTAGGCCAGATGGATGTGCAACTCCATTTCGAGCCAGTCGTCGTTTTGCACCCAGGGCAGCACAAAGGGGATGCGCTTGGGCGGCTCTTTGGCTTTATTGAGGCCGCCGAATTCGGGCGGCGCCGGAAAGAACGGCTCGATGGTGTAGTTGTACGGGTCGTTGTCGACGTGCACCACCTTCACGGTTTCGTTGTTGTAGGGGTTGGTCCACTCGTCCATCACTTCGTTGGTCTTGAGATCGGTGTAGACGATGATCTCGCGGCACATGCGCTCAATGGTGCCGTCTTCGCGCTCGTTTAAACGGATCACCCCGAAGCCCTGCGCGCCAAACAGGTCTTTAATGCGCTCCTGCGGGCGCTGGCCCATGACATAGCCTTTAAACCAGAAGTATTTTTGCGACTCAAAGTCGAGGTTGCCCTGCAGCCGCGCATAAGCGAGCTGGTTGCCGCGCCCGGTGAGCAAATCCAGGTAGGGCCCGCGCAGGGCATCGCCGCCGACGGACGTGCCGGCCTGCATGTGGCCACCGGCCTCCGCCCGCTGGCCGAGCGCGCCCATGGCCGCGGTGAGTGCCCCGGCATAGCCGACGCTGGCAAAACTGTTTTTGAGGAAATCTCTGCGTTGCATGGTGGGTTCTCCGCTGGAAAAATGGGTTCGCAGGGCGCTCAATGTAGCATAGCGTTACCGCAGGTATGATTGTCGCGTACCTGCAACGGGGTAAGCACAACCCAAGGAGTCTAATCATGGCCAGCAAGCCACCAGAGTTCGCCATGCCCGATGCCGACTATGCCGGCGATGTCACCGCCAAAGCTGCCTGGGAAGCGCTGGCTAACAATCCCGCGGCAGTTCTTGTTGATGTCCGCACGCAGGTTGAATGGAGTTTAATTGGCAAGCCAGATTTGTCGTCGTTGGGCAAACAGCCGATCGACCTTCAATGGGTCACGATGCAGGGGCCCAACAAAAACTTTGTGCAGGAACTTAAAGACGCGCTTGAAGAGCGCAAGGTGCCCGCTGATGCGCCGGTCTATTTCATGTGCCAGTCAGGCGGACGGTCGAAAATAGCGGCGCAACAATGCTGCGCGTTAGGCTACACCAATGCCTACAACATTGCGGAAGGTATGGAAGGCGCTCTGGACGAGCATCAGCATCGCAACAGTGTGAGCGGCTGGAAAGTGGCCGGATTACCCTGGACGCAGTCCTGAGCCTTGCCGCCGCCGTGACATGTGAATGCGCCCTGCTGGTTCGGGTTAGTGATATTGGGTTGTTGCTCTAGCCCCACCTGTTACCGCACCTCCACCATCACCTCGTTCCGCCGCCACCACGGCAGCGAGAACGGCGCGTTGTACACGGCGCGCTCCACCGGGCCGGTTGCCGTCAGGCCGGCGGCCGCCACGCGTTTGGCCAGCTCCTGCTCATGCTTGACGTAATTGGCTTCGGTCCAGCGGCCGGAAAACGTCAGCACGGCCATTTGCCGGCCCGGCACTTCGCGGATGTACACGCGGTTGTCGTTCGGCGTCGGTGCCGTCGCCTTCGTGAACTCGGCAGGCAGCGTAAAGCTCACGCGCCAGCCCTCCCCGGCCGCCGCTTGCTGTACGGGTGTGGTCATCGAAATTTTCTGGCTCTCGCCCTGCGACACCGGCACCGTCATCGACACTTTGGTCTTACTGTTGTTGGCGCCCGATATGTAGGCGAACAAGCGCTTGAAGCCCTCGCCGCTCGCCGCGTTCGCACTGCGGGCCCCGGTAATCACGGTTTCCGCGACCAGGTAGGACGCGTATTGCCGTTGTTCAAAATCACCGTCGGTGGCGACAACCGTGTACGGCGGTTCTTCGTAGCTCATGGCGGGTTCTCCCGGCAAGCCCAGCAGCAGCAAGCCCGTCAGCAGCATCAGTTTATTTGGCATGTCATCCTACTCTACTCCGACAGCGGCTTAATGCGCTGCAGCTGCCGGCGCTCTTTCTTGCTGGGCTTGTGATCGCTGGGGCGGAAGCCGGCCAGCGCGGCTTTGCGATCTGCGGCGCGCTGCTCGCGCGCGGCGCGGCTGGCAGCGGTTTCCGCATACAGCAGGCCCGCGGCGGCCGCGCTGCCGCGGCGCTCGCTGAGCGCAAGCACCGTAACGTCGACTTTGTCGAAGCCGCGGCGAATGGTCAGCGCGGCGCCCACCCCGATTTCTTTGGCCACTTTCACGCGCTGGCCGTCGCAGTGCACTTTGCCGCCGTCAATGGCGGCTTTGGCCAGGCTGCGGGTCTTGAAGAAGCGCGCGGCCCACAACCATTTGTCGAGTCGTACTTTGGCGGGTGCAGGCGCGTCAGTCATGGGCCGATACTGCGCCGGTCGGGCGCTGACGTAAACCCGCGCGCTCAGGTCTGCGCCAGCTCGCCCAGCGCTGTCTGCAGCGGCGCAAGCCACGGCTCGTAGTTGCGCCACTGCTCAAGGCCTTTGAGGTAAATGGGCTGGCGCACCTGTTCCGAGCTGGCGGTGCGCACCGCGCGCTCGGTGGCATGAAAATCGAGGCAGGCCGGTTCAAACTCGAGCTCGCAAAACTCCAGCAACCGGCGCACCTGGGTTTCGAGGTCGCTGACGACATCCTCGTAGTTGACGCGCAGAATGCGGCCGGGCAGCACGCGGTCCCAGTGCGCCATCAGCTCGACGTAGCCGCGGTAGTAGCGGCCGATATCTTCGAGGCCGTAGGAGAACTCCTGACCTTCGGCAAACAATTGCTTGTAGCCGCTAAAACAGCAGGCCAGCGGGTGCCGCCGGGCGTCGATGATTTTGGCATTGGGCAGGATCAGGCTGATCAGCCCGATGTGCCGGAAGTTGTTGGGCATTTTATCGGTAAAGCGCGGCGCGCCGGCGCGATAGATCTGCGTTTCGCGCAGGTACTCGTCGCCGAGCTCGCGCAGCGCCGCCGGGTCCAGCTCGCGCAGAATGCCCGGGTAGCGGGCGTTCTCCAGCTTGCGGCGCCGGCCGTTCAGCCGATGTGCGATGGCCAGAATATTGGGCAGTTCCAGCGTGCCGTCCACCTGCGAATGGGACGCGAGTATCTGCTCCAGCAACGTGGAACCGGCCCGCGGTAAACCGACGATAAAGATGGGGTCGGGCGCGGGGTTGCCCGCGCGCGGCGCGGCGTCCAGAAACTCGGCGGTGCACACGGCCTGCTGGCTGGCAAACTCGGTGTCCATGCGCTCGGCCGAGTAGCGCAGCTCGGCTTTTTTCAGCGCGTTGCCGCGCGCGTAGTATTCGAACGACTGCGCAAATTGCTCGCGGTCTTCGAGCGCTTTACCCAGCGCAAAGCACAGCCGGTAACGATCAGCCAGGCCGACGCCGGGCCGCGCTTCGACCGCCAGCATCTGCTCGAGCCTGGCAGCATCAAAGCGGTAGGTTTTGAGGTTGGCCAGACTCCAGTAGGCATCACCAAACCCGGGGCGCTGTTCCACCGCCGTGGTGTAGGCGCTAATCGCCTCGTCCTGACGCCCCACGGTTTTCAGCGCGTGGCCGCGCACCAGGTGCACGTTGGGCTGCTCGGGGTCGGCGGCCAGCAAGTCATCGTAAATTTGCAGCGCGGTGGTGAAGTCGCCCACGGCGAGGCTCTCATTGGCATAGGCCATCTCAAACGACAGGTTGCCGGGGTCTGAGTCACGCAGGATGGTGGCCTGCTCGAGCGCTTTGGCAAATTTCTGACGCTTGTGCAGCACCTGCACATAGTCATAGCGGGCAAGCCTAAAACCGGGCTCAAACTCGAGCGCGCTTTCGAGCAAAAACTCGGCGTCGTCGAGCACGTAGTAGCGCAGGCCGAGCTGCGCCAGCAGGCGCATGGCCTCGACATCGCGGGGGTGCTTCTGCAACCACGCGCGGCACAGCCGCTCGGCTTTCAGCAGCTTGCCCTCATGCAGCATGCTGTCGACGCTGACCAGTTCGGGCGGCAATACACTGAGCCGTTGCAGCTGGCCTGCGGCCAGCGCCGCGCCGCGGGTATCGCCGGCCGCGTTACGCAGCTCGCGCAACGCCTCCCAGCTGGCCGGCAGCGCCGGGTTGAGCGTGACAGCCTGCGCGTAAGACTCGAGGGCGGCCGCGGCGTCGCCGCAACCACGCTGGCAGTGCCCGCGTTCTTGCCAGGCGCGCCCGTAGTCGGGGCGCAGCGTCAGCAGGTACTGCAGGGTCTGCAACGCTTTGCCGGGCTCCCCCAGGTAGCGCTGACACACGGCGGCCACGTACAGCGCGTCGGTGTCCTCGTTATCGGCCGCCAGCCGCGCGTTGGCGGCGCGGATCGCTTCGGTCAGCCGACCCGCGCGCAGTAACGCGCCCGGATCGGCCGCCGCCGGCTGCCCGCTAGTAGTCGTACGAGAACCGGATGCCAATGGTCCGGGGACGGTTGGTGAAGATGCGCTCATCTTTGTCCTGCGTGTTAATGAACAGTTCGGCCCGTTCGTCTGTCAGGTTCTCAATGAACATCTCGACTTTCCACTCGTCCTTGGTCACGCCCAAGGCAGCGTCCGCCGTGGTGTAACTGTCCTGCTTGCGGCGCTCGGCAGCCACAATGGAGTTGAAGCTGTCATCCACGTACTGCACCCCGCCCTGCGCGTACACGTCGTACTTGGGCAAAAACCAGGTGTAGCGGGCGCGGGCGTTGGCCTGCCACTCGGGCGCCAGCGCCAGCTGGCTGCCGACCGGCGCGGTCTCGATGGTGCCGCTGCCGGCATCGGGTATGGCCGTGAGTTCGGTGTCGTTGTAGGACAAGGCACCGAACACACTGAGCGCGTCGGTGGGCTGATACACGACATCCATCTCGACGCCGAACAGCTCCGAGTCGGCCGCGTTGTCGATAAACGTGAGGTTGCCGAACACCAGCGGGTCAAAGCGCGCAACCTGCATGTCATCCCACTGGATAAAGTAAGCCGCGCCGTTCCACTGCAGTTCGCCATCGAGCAGCGTGGTTTTCCAGCCCAGCTCGTAGTTGGTGATCTCATCGGTGGCGTAACTGAACGGCGTCACCTGCGCGTTGGGCGCCGTGCCCGTGCGGCCGCCGCCGCGATTGAACCCGCCCGGCCGGAACCCCTCCGAGTAAGTGGCGTAGTACAGCTGGTCGCCGTTCGGCGTCCAGGTCAGCGTCACCTTGGGAATCACGTCGTCTTCCTTGAGCGGCGCAAAGCTCGCCAGATTGGCGTCGAGGCTCACGCCCACCTGCGTTGACGAACGCGAGGCGAAGTTGGACGAGCCTCTGAGGTCGACCTCCAGCTCGTACCAGCGCAAGCCACCGGTAATGGCGAGCACATTGGGAATCAGGTCGTAGGTCAGCTCGCCAAACAACGCGATTTGCTCTTCGGTGCGGGTAATGTCGTTAAAAAACGCGGTCCCCGGCAGGCGCGGACTCGGGTCAGACACCGTCGAATTGGTCAGCGGCACGCGCCCCTGCACGAAGCCGCGGTCGAGGATGCCGGGGTAAATAAAGTCGCCGACTTCCTCCAGCTCCACGTCTTCAAAAAACACGCCACCGATAGCCCGCCAGCGCTTGTCCTGCGGCGTGGCTACGCGCAGCTCGTGGGTCTGCCGCGTAAACTCGGAGCGCACCCGCACGCCGAGTTCGGGCGAGCTGCATTCGGCATAGCCCGGGTATTCGCAAATGTAGTACGGGATGAACGGCCCTTCGTCCGAGTAGCCCGTGTAGTCAATCGACTGCTCGACATCGCGATCGAGGTAGGCGCCGGTGTAGATCAGATCCAGCGCGCCCACGCGACCTTCGAGCGTCCAGGCCAGCTGGGTGAAATCATCGGTCAGCTCATCCGGGAAATAGCGCTGCACCTGCAGGTCGCCAATATCGGGGTCGTAGTCAAACACGCCGTCGGCACCCAGCTCCTGATTAGACAACTGCAGCAAAAACTGCCAGTCGTCATTGATCCAGTAATTGGCGCCCACGCGGAAGCCCTGGTAGTAGCTGTCGTTAAAATCGTTTTCTACCAGCGGGGTGTTGAACGCGCTGGCACGGTTCGCGGCCGGCGGCGCGGCACCGCCAAACGCCGGATTATCCGGGCTCAGCTTTTTCTCGCCGGGCACGTTGTCGATGTAACCACCCTCGCGCACGTTGTACGCCACGAGCCGCACGGCCAGCTTGTCGTCAATCAGCGGCAGGTTGAGGTAGCCCTCGACGTTGTTGCTGGGGCCGCCGCCGTCGGTGGTCGCAAACCCGGCCTTGAAGCCCGTATCAAATTCGTTCATCTGCGGTTTACGCGTAATCAGCCGCACCGTACCCGCTTGCGAGCTGGCGCCAAACAGCGTGCCCTGCGGCCCCGGCAGCACCTCAATGCGCTCCAGGTCGGCGGCGTACACGTCGAGGTTACGGCCGACCAGCGTCACCGGCTGTTCGTCCAGATACAGCGCCACATTGGGCGCGGAACCGTTGGCACCGGCCAGCTGTACCGAAATGGTGCTGGTGGCCATGCCGCGAATGTACACGGAAGACTGCCCCGGGCCGCGGCCGCCCGACGTGACATTGGGCAAATAGCGCACGTAATCGTCGAAATTACCGATGTTTAAATCACCGATTTTTTCGTTATCAAGTGCTTGAACCGTAACGGGAATATCTTGTGTGCTGGCCGCGCGTTTGGTGGCGGTGACGATGACTTCTTCAACCGCGGCGGAGGCGGGAGCGCTGCCGGTGCTGGCAGCAAGAGCGGTCAAAATGGCGTGATTAAGTTTGTTCCGATAAGGCATTGATCTCCCCGGGTGAGTCGGGCGTTAACGAAGGTGGGAAGCGCAACACCCTAACGGATTGAAAAAAAAATTTCACACTGCCGGTGAGAGGCTGGTTATTTTTTGCTCAGGCCGGCCGTCCGGGTGAGCAAAAATTCACCGCAATACGTGCAGAAAATGCAGGTGCTTGCCGTATTGCTCAACGAGGTCAGCAATGATTTGCTGCTCGCTCCAGCCCATGATGCAGTAGTCCTGACCGCCCTCGGTGAAATGCACTTCGGCGCGATAATACTGGCCGGCGGTTTCCGCCTCGCCTGACCCTGTGCCCACCAGCGCCTCGTCGGGCAGCGGATGGGCCACGTTGCGCACTTCGTAAATAAAATCCAGTTCGTCGCCGTGCCATACCTCCAGACGCACGGCAGCGCGCTGCTCGGGCAGCAGGGCTTTAATGCCGTTGTGCTGCAGCTCGGCGCGGAAGCGTTCCAGCGCCGGCCGCACGGTCTGCAGCAGGTAGCGATCGACTTCGGCGCGCGTCGGGTAATTCACCAGGTTGGCAAGCTGCTGTTTCCAGTGGCCCGCTGCGCCCGGCACCGGCGGCGCCACAGTGACCGCCAGCAGGGCCTGGCGTTTGGCGTAGTCGAGTGCCAGCGCTTTGCGAAATCCCCACATGGCCAGCAGCAACGCCACCGAAAACGGAAACGCGCTGGCAATGGCCGCAGTTTGCAGCGCCGCCAGGCCGCCCACCACGAGCAGCACCATCGCGATGCCGCCGACCACCGCCATCCAGTAGACGCGGTGGAACGCGGGCGTGTCGTCCGCCCCGCCCCAGCACAGCATGTTGAGCACCATGGCGCCCGAATCGGCCGAGGTCACAAAAAAAATCAGCACCATGCAGATGGCCACCATGGACAGCACGCTGGACAGCGGCAGGTACTCAAAAAAACGGAACAAGGCCACCGCCTCGTTGTCGCTGACGGCCACGGCGAGTTCCGTGGCACCCTGATTCAGGATGAGATCAATCGCGGAATTGCCAAACACGGTCATCCAGAAAAAGGTGAACAAGGTGGGTGCCAGCAAGGCGCCTATAACAAACTCGCGAAGTGTGCGGCCGCGGGAGATACGGGCAATAAACAAACCGACGAACGGCGCCCAGCTGATCCACCAGCCCCAGTAAAAAATCGTCCACCCGCCCAGCCAGTCGGTCGGGTCGTAGGCATACAGGTTAAAGGTCTTGCCGACAATCTCCGACAGGTACACGCCGGTGTTTTGCATCAGCGTCTGCAACAGCAACACCGTGGGACCGGCCAGCAGCAGCGTGACGGCCAGCACGACCGCCAGCGCGATGTTGATTTCGGACAGCCGCTTGATGCCGCGGTCGAGCCCGAACAACACCGAAATCGTGGCCAGCACCGTCGTAAACGCGATCAGCGCGAGCTGCACCCCGGTGCTCTCCGGCAAGCCGAACAGATGGTTGAGGCCCGCGTTGATCTGCTGCACCCCCAGCCCCAGCGAAGTCGCCACGCCGAACACGGTGCCGACAATGGCGAACACGTCGACCGCCGTCCCGATGGGGCCGTAGATGCGTTCGCCAATCAGCGGGTACAGCGCCGAGCGCAGCGTGAGCGGCAAGTTCTGCCGGTAGCTGAAATACGCCAGGATCATGGCCACGATGACGTAAACCGCCCAGGCGTGCAGGCCCCAGTGAAAAAACGTCAGCGTCATGGCTTCGCGCGCGGCCGCAACGGTGCCGCCGGCGCCCACCGGCGGATTAATAAAGTGCATGACCGGTTCGGCAACACCGAAAAACATCAGGCCGATACCCATGCCGGCCGCGAACAGCATGGCAAACCACGACACAAAACTGTATTCCGGCTGGGAGTGGTCCGGGCCGAGCTTGATGTCACCGTAGCCCGAGACCGCAAACATCACGACCGCGACAAAAATCACGGCTACCACCAACACGTAGTACCAGCTGGCGTTGTCCACGATACCGGCCTGGGAGGCGGTAAACAGCCGGTCGGCGGCGGCGGGGAACAGCACGGTGAGCAGCACCAGCACGCCCAGCACGACCGATGCCGTGAAAAACACCGGCTTATCCAGTTGCGGTCGGCTGCTGTGTGGAGCGGGGCCCGTCATAGGCAGGGCACCTTACCACAGGCGCGGCAGCCGACTTAGGCGATACCCGCAGGTGCCCGGCCCGGCCGGGCACCGCCTTCAGCGTCAGTCAAAGAACGCGCGCAGCGCCGGCGCCAGTTCACTGCGCGCCGCCGCGCACAGCTGCACGGTCTCGACGCCCTGCTCGAGCCGCCGCGCGCTCAGCGCGTAGTCGCCCTCCAGCCCGGTGAACAGCTGCTGCAACCGGGTGGCATCGGCGGCGCTGCACAGGCCGGCGGCAAACCACAGCGGCGCATCGCGCCGGGCGCGCTCGGTGGCCACTTGCATAAATGCATCGAGGTTGCCCTGCAGCCAGGCCCAGTTGGCCGCGCCGCTGTCGCGGTTTATCAGTTCATCCGCCCACGCCTGGAACTCGTTGCCGCGCATGTCGCCGCTGAGCGCGAAGTCGCGCCCGAGCTGCAGGGCGGCGGGGTCGGTGGCATGCGGCAGCGCGCGCACGCCGGCGCCGCGGCGCAGGGCATCCTGGCTGCTGCGAATGTCGTCAATTAAAAACCGCACAAACTCGACGCCGCCGTCCTGCACGGCCACCCGCGTGGCGACATCGCGCAGATCGGGCGGGAGTTCCGCAGCGGCGGCGGGCGCGGCCGCGCCGTAACCGAGGTAGGCATGCGCCTGCTCGCGCAGCGTGGCGCGCGTGGCCGGGTCGCGCAGCACCAGCGCGAGCAAGGCCGTCAGGCGCTGCCTGAGGCGGGCGCGCTCCGGCGCGGTGAGCGCCGTGTCGGCCTCGAGCGCGGCAAGGCGCGGGCCGAACGCCTGCAGCCCGTAGGCGCGCGCGGCGGGCAGCTCGGCGGCGGGCACCCAGAAATCCAGCAGGCGCGTATAGGCATCGGCCAGTGCCGCCACGGTGCCGGGTTCGGGCGCGGCGACGAGCGTTGCCAGCGGCTCAAGCAGGGCACTCGGCGCAACGGTGCCGGCGGCGATGCCGGCCGTCAGCGTGTCGATGAAGGTCAGCCGCTCGCCCGGCGTCAGCTCGGTGAGGAAAGCCTGGGTCAGCGCCGCGCTGTCGACATCGCCGGCGGGGTTGAGCGTCCAGCGGTAGTAGCCGTTGCCGCCGGCGTTGGGCAGCACCCACGCCGGGCACGACGCCACCGGCAGTGTGAAGGTCTGCGCGGGCTGGGTGAGCATCAGGCACTGCTCAGTGCGGCCTGCCGCGCCGCCCAACGCCATGCACACCGGCACCTGCCAGACCTGGTCGCGCGCGCCGGCCGAGCCCACGGGCAGGTAGCGCTGCTGGCGCAGCTCCAGCCGCAGTGCGCTGGCGTCGCAACGCGCGGTGACATCCAGGTAGGGCACGCCGGGCTGGTACAGGAACGACTCAAACGGTGCGCGCAAGGCGGTGCCGGGCGGCGCGGCTTGCTCGAGCGAATCAATCAAATCGTCCACTGTCGCGGAGCCGAACGCAAAGCGCTGCATGTGCCGCTGCAGGCCGCGCTGAAACACGTCCTGGCCCAGGTAGGTTTCAAACATCTGCAGCACCGCGGCGCCTTTCTGATAGGTGATGGCGTCGAAGGCGGAGATGATGTCATCAGCGTTATTCACCGGCTCGCGAATCTGCCGGGCGCGGGTCAGGCTGTCGGCCGCCATCGCCCGCAGGGACGCGCCCTGCACAAAGGTATCCAGGCGCAGGTCGGGCCGCCACGCGCCGGCGATCGGCGCCTGAATCCAGGCGGCAAAGGCCTCGTTGAGCCAGATGTCATCCCACCACGGCATCGTGACCAGGTTGCCAAACCACTGATGCGACAGCTCGTGGGCGTGCACCATGCCGAACCAGCGCAGCTGCTCGACCGGCGCAGGCTCATCAATCAGCAGCAGGCCTTCGCGGTAGGTGATGAGGCCCGCGTTTTCCATCGCGCCGCCGGCAAAATCCGGCACGGCGACAATGTCGAGTTTGTCGAACGGATACGCGCGGCCAAAGTAGCGCTCGAGCTCGGTCACCATGGGGGCGGTGTTGGCAAGCGCGTAGGCAAGGCGCGGCCCCTGCCCGCGCGCGGCGATGCCGCGCAGGGGCAGCGGTGTGGCGCGGAATTCGTTGGGGGGAACGGGCGCGTGCTCGACAACATCGAGCGGGCCGACCGCGAAGGCAATCAGGTACGTCGGCAACGGCTCGGTGCGCAGGTAGCGCAGGCGCTGCAGGTTGTCGGGCAAAGCGGTGCGGGCGATCACCCGCGTGTTGCCGAGCGCCGCGTAGTCGGCCCGCGTAATCACCGAGATGTCGTACGGCGTCTTGAAACCCGGCTCGTCAAACC
>JAZBOT010000004.1:0-8321 GCA_036351295.1 Gammaproteobacteria bacterium
CCGGCGCGCTGCGCTTCATCTCAACCGCTCTGTCGACAGCAGCAATAAACTGTTCAGCCTGAACGGCCGGTGTGGTGCCGCCAAATACGAAGCCCGTCCTGCCGTCGTCAACGGTATCTGCCAGGCCGCCGACGCCGTGCACCACGCACGGCTGACCCGCACGCATGGCAAACATCTGGCTGATGCCACAAGGTTCGAAACTGCTCGGCATCAGGAACAGGTCACCGGCACTGTAAAGCTGTTCCGACAACGCCGCAGAATAACCGCGCAAAAACACAAAGTTGGGGCGGCTGCCCATCAGGGCGGAAAACTCCGCCTCCAGCCCCGCGTCACCGCTGCCCAGCATGAGCATCACGCCACAGGCCCCAAGCCGCTGCAGTATGGTGTCTATCGCGCGGTTGCCGGCGGGGTCAGCCTGCAGAAACAACTGCACTTTCTGGGGCGTCAGGCGCCCGACGCTTACCAGCACTGCCGCGGGACGCCGCCGGGGCAGACGGGTCAGGCGCTCCAGGGCCGCGGCCGATGCAGGGTGCGGGGCCGCCTGCTGCCATGACTGCACCTGTGCAGCCATGGCCGCAACGAGACGCTGCCAACCGGGGCGCCGCCGCGGGCGCGGCGGATAGTCGCAACCGTTCAGGATTCCTGTCAGGCGCCCGGCCGCGTGTGCCTCCTGCAGGTCGGCCTCGAGCCCCTCGCCACCGAAAAACCCCAGCGCCGGCTCGCTGGGCCGCAAAATCTCCCGGGCGTAAGTCGGCGACACCGTATTGACGGCATCTGCCATCCGGATCCCGATAGCCATCGGGTTAATGCAATCGAGGTAGCGCGGATCCTGCAGGGACCGCATGTCGAAATCGATATCGGGAAACCAGCTGCGCAGTGCCGATGCGTGACCCGCTACAGGACGTATGCCCTGCATCGCCAGGTTGTGAATGGTGTAAACAGTACGCACCTCACGGAGGCGAGCGAGACGCGGCACAGCCGCTCGCAGCGCCAGGTACAAACCTGTATGCCAATCGTGTAAATGAACGATCTGCGGCAAACGCTCGGCGCACAGCAGATACTCACCCAGCGCCGCGCAAAAAAACGCGAACTTGGTCGCGTCGGTGGCAAACGGCTGACTGTCATCGTCATGGCAATAGACCTGGCCAGGTCCCTGCGGCGCCAGCAGCGGGTGATCGACAACCAGCTGCTCAACGCGCGGGTCGGGGCCGGGCACCCGCCAGAGCCGGGCTTGGCGAGCGGCGCCGGCAAAATCAACGGCAAACTCAGCCTGCAGGCGAGCCCCGGGCAAGTTGTGCAGGCTGCCATACGACGGCACCAGTACTGCCGGCCGCCAGCCACGCTCCGCCAGAGCCACCGGCAGGCTGCGCACGACGTCACCGACGCCGCCCACCTTGGCGCCCGGCAAGGCGTCATTCTCGGCGGCTACCAGCAGTATTTGTCTGGACGAGGAAATGACAGCCAGGCCTAGCGGGTAAAATGCAGCGTCTGGCCCAGCATGTCAGGTGTTACCAGCACCAGCCCGCTGTCGGTCACCCGAAAACCACGACGACGATCGGCTTCATGATCAATACCAATCTCGGTGTCATCGGGAATCACAGTCCCCCGATCAATAATCGCACGCCGGATACGACACCTTTCGCCAATGGAAACCTCCGGCAGGATTACGGAGTCGACGATTTCGCTGTACGACTGCACGATCGTGTTCGAAAACAATAAGGATTGTCGGACCTTGGCGCCGGAAATAACACATCCTCCGGACACCATCGAATTAACGGCCTCACCCCGCCGGTCGTAATCGTCAAAGACAAATTTGGCGGGCGGGGACTGGCTCTGATTGGTGTGCACCGGCCACAAGCTGTCATAGAGATTCAGCTGCGGCGTTACTGACACCAGCTCCATATTGGCTTCCCAGAATGCGTCGAGAGTCCCCACGTCGCGCCAATACGCCTGCTGGCCCGTTTCCGGGTCGCGAAACGGGTAGGCATAGACACGGTAATCTTTGATGATCGACGGAATGATATTGCGACCAAAATCATGCTGAGTAGCGGTGGTGTCCGCGTCTTTTATCGTCTGCTCATACAGAAAACCGGTGTTGAAAACGTAGTTACCCATGGAGGCCAGACACAAGTCGGGATTACCCGGGATTGGCGTTGGGTGCTCGGGCTTTTCGTCAAACCCGGTGATACGACCGGTTTCATCCACCGTAACTACACCAAGGGCGCCTGCGGCTTCAGCCAGCGGCACTTCAATACAGCAAACGGTAAGGTCGGCCTGCAGCTCGACATGGGCAGCCAGTAACGGCCCGTAATCCATCTTGTAAACATGATCCCCGGCCAGAATCAGCACGAGGCGGGGGTTGTGGGTGCGGATAATATCGAGGTTCTGGTAGACCGCATCGGCGGTGCCCTTGTACCACTCGCCGCCCACGCGCTGGGAGGCCGGCAAAATCTCGATGAACTCGCGGTCACCCGCAGAAAACGAAGTCCAGCCACGGATCACATGCCGGATAAGCGAATGCGCTTTGTACTGGGTCAGCACACCGATACGGCGCACCCCCGAATTGAAGCAGTTGGACAGCGCAAAATCGATAATTCGGTATTTGCCACCAAAATAGAGTGACGGCTTGGCGCGCCACTGCGTGAGTTCAAGCAGCCGCGAACCCTGCCCACCGGCAAGAATCAGCGCCAGGGTTTCGCGCGTGAGCCTGCTGACAAAGCGGACATCATCCTGGGTGTCTATCTTCATTAAGCTATTAATCGCTGCGGCCAACTAATCGTTGCGACCAGTTTAGCCGACCTGCCAGGTCTATGCTGACAGGATTCAGCGCCGGGGGCTGCGTCCGCTGGCTGTCACTTGTGCGGCAATCTCCTCGCACCACCGGCCGTCCAGCTGCTCTGCCGTGACGCGCCAGCGCCAGTTGTTGCTGGCCGTACCCGGGATGTTAAGCCGGCAGCTGCTGTCGAGGCCCAGGTAATCCTGCAACGGCGCCACCGCAAGGCGACAGGGCGCGGCGAACGCTGTGCGCACCATCGCACTATGAATCGGTTCACCCTGTCCGGACATGCGCGACCGCACGCGCTCCTGCAGGTCCGGCGGCAGACCGGCAAACCAGCCAACGGTCGTATCGTTGTCATGGGTCCCCGTGTAGCAGACAGTATCGGGACGCAGCTGAGCCAGCGAGAACTCATCGGCGACCAGGTCAAACTGCAGGACCCGCATGCCGGGCAGACCATGACGGTCACGCAGCTGCTCGACCGCCTCGGTGATGATGCCAAGGTCTTCAGCGACCACCGGCAGCTCGACCAGCTCACTGCGCAACGCGGCAAACAGCTCGTCACCCGGTCCGGGTTCCCAGCGACCTTCCCGCGCCGTCAGCGCGCCAGCCGGCACCGACCAATACGACTCAAAACCGCGGAAATGGTCGATCCGCACCGTATCGAAACGCTCCGCGGCGTGCCGCAGGCGGGCCCGCCACCAGCGGAAACCGTCGCCGGCCTGCGCCGGCCAGTCATACAGCGGGTTGCCCCACAGCTGCCCGTCATTGCTGAAGTAGTCCGGCGGCACGCCGGCAACCCGCTGCGGCCGGCCATCGGCATCCGTCAGCAGCAGCTCTGGCCGGCTCCAGGCGTCTGCGCTGTCGAGCGCCAGATAGATCGGCATATCGCCCATCAGCTGTACACCGCGCTCGTGCGCATAGCGGCGGAGTGCCGCCCATTGCCGGGCAAACAGGAACTGCAGGATACGCACTTCGTCCATGCGGGCCCGCTGTGTGCTGTCGAGGCTCGCCAGCGCGTCGCGATGCCGGGCATGCTCACGGGGCCAGTCCAGCCACTGGCGCTGCGAATGCTGGCTTTTCAGGCTGCGATACGCCGCGTAGTCACGCAGCCACAGTTCGTCATGCGTATCGACAAATTGCTGATACTCCTGGATCAGGGTCCGGTCGGCGCGTTGCCGGAAGCGACGCGCGGCGGTGTGCAGCAGGGCGGTTCTGGCAGGCAACAGCTGGCCGAACTCGACCCTGTCGCGGGGCAAAGTCTGCAAGGGCGCGATGGCATCGCGACCCAGCAGCTCAAGTTCCACCAGCTCAGCAAGCTCTATCAGCTGCTCGTTACCCGCGAAACAGGAGAGGGGCTGATAGGGTGAGTCGCCGTACCCGCAGGGGCCCAGCGGCAGTACCTGCCAGGTCGTGAGGCCCGCTGCTCCGAGCCAATCGACAAAGCTTCGCGCTGCGCTTCCCAGCTCGCCGATACCGGCTGAACCGGGCAGCGAGGTAATGTGCAGGCAAACGCCTGCCGCAGGCTGAGGGGTCAGTGTCATGGCGGCGGATTATAGTGGAATGCCGGGGGTCGCCGGGGTGCTGACGAACCACCCGGCGTGATCCCGCCCGGCGCGTCGGCGCACAATGCTAATATAGGGTTATGCCTAGACATCTGACCCTATGACGACAGACTGGTCGACCTACGAATCCGGCTCAGCCTATGATGAACTGATCGGCGCATCAGGAGCCGCACGGGATGCCGGCGCGCGGCTGGCCCGCTACCTCCAGAAATTGGGCAACACCAAGCTGCAGCGGCGCCAGGAAGCGGCCGAGCGGGCCATCGCCGAGATGGGCATCACGTTCACGGTCTACACCGACGGCCAGAACATTGACCGCGCGTGGCCATTCGATGTCATACCGCGGGTGCTGCCGGCAGCGGAATGGGATCGCACGGCGGCCGGCCTCCGCCAGCGGCTGCGCGCGCTGAACTGCTTTATCGCCGACATTTACGGCGAGCGGAATTTCATTCGCTCCGGCCGTATGCCGGAGTCGGTGGTCGCCACCTCGGGCAATTTCCTGCCGGCCTGTGTCGGCGCACGACCGCCGCACGATGTCTGGGCCAACATCTGCGGCAGCGATTTGATTCGGGGCGATGACGGCGTGCTGTATGTCCTCGAGGACAATCTGCGCGTGCCGTCAGGTGTATCGTACATGCTCGAGAACCGGGCGGTAATGAAGCAGGTCTTCCCTGAAGTCTTCGCCGAGCAAACCATACGGCCGGTCGATGACTACCCCTCTGAGCTGTTCGACATGCTGGCCAGCCTGTCACCGCGACCGGGCGATGACCCGGAGGTGGTTGTGCTGACTCCCGGTATCTACAACTCCGCCTACTTCGAGCACGCCTATCTCGCCCAGCGCATGGGCGCGGAGCTGGTTGAGGGCGGTGATTTGGTGGTGAGTGACGATGACTGCGTGTACATGCGCACAGTGGCCGGACTCAAGCGTGTTGACGTGATCTACTCGCGGGTGAACGCCGAGTTCCTCGACCCCGAAGCCCTGCGGCCCGATTCGCTGCTCGGCGTCAGGGGCCTGATCCGCGCCTGGCGCGGCGGCCATGTGGCCATCGCCAACTCTCCCGGGACCGGGGTAGCCGACGATAAAGTGGTGTACGCCTACGTACCGGAAATGATCCGCTTTTACCTTGATGAAGAACCGCTGCTACCGAACGTGCCCACCTACCTGTGTTCGGAACCCGACCAATTGCAGTATGTGCTCGACCATCTGCCGGAGCTCGTGGTTAAGCCCGCCAATGAGTCGGGCGGCTACGGCATGCTGGTGGGGCCGCATGCGACGCACGCCGAGCACGAGAAGTTCCGGCAGCTGGTCAAGGCGAACCCGCGCAACTACATCGGTCAGCCGGTGGTGCAGTTGTCGACCGTGCCCACACTGGTTGAAGGCGGGTTTGAGGCGCGGCACGTCGACCTGCGGCCGTTCATTTTGCAGGGACGTGACACCTATGTAACGCCCGGTGGCCTGACGCGGGTGGCGCTGCGGCGCGGCTCGCTGGTGGTTAATTCTTCGCAGGGCGGTGGCAGCAAAGACACCTGGGTCGCCGAGGACTAGCGCCATGCTGTCGAGAGTTGCAGAACGCACCTACTGGCTGGCTCGCTACCTGGAGCGGGCCGAAAATACCGCACGGCTTATCAGTGTGTACTCGGCGCTGCTGCTGGATTTGCCCAAATCGACGCAGATCGGGTGGGATGTGGTGTTGCAAAGCAGCGGCTGCGGGCCGGCTTATGCGGCGACTCAGCAGAACGGCTCGGGTGCTGACATACTCAGCTACCTGCTGCATGACGACAGCAATGCGGGCTCGCTGCTGAATTCGTTGCAGTTCGCGCGCGAAAATGTGCGCACGACCCGCGATATTGTCCCCAACGAAGGCTGGCGTGCGATCAATGAACTGGTGATGTACGGACGGGAGTACCTGCCCAAAGCAACGCACCGTCGCCAGCGCGCCCAGGTGATGGCGCACCTGCTGGAGAAGCTGCAAAGCATCACCGGGCTGCTGGACGGCACGATGAGTCACGGCCAGCCCTATCAGTTCATCATGCTGGGCCGGAACCTCGAGCGTGCTGACATGACCACCCGCATGATCGACGTTGCCGCGGCGGTCCTGATGGCCAACCGGCCGGAGCTGCAGCTTTACCAGAACACCCTGTGGATGACGGTATTGCGCTCACTGGGTGCGTACCAGATGTACCGTCAGTATGTGCGGCGCCGGGTGCGCGGTCCGGACGTCATCAACTTTCTGCTGCTGGACGCCGATTTTCCGCATGCTGTCGCGCATTGTCTGAGCGAAGTGACGGGGGCGTTAAAAAAACTGCCGGATTCAGGCGAAATCGTTGCCGGCGTGCTCAGTACCCGCGCGGAGCTGCACCTGATTGACCCACAAGCGCTGGATGCCGCCGGGATACACCAGATGAGTGACGACCTGCAGCTGCAGATCGGCGGCCTGCACGAACAGATCATCGCCCAGTGGCTGCGGCTGGAAAGTCCGGCATGAAGGCCTTTTTCTGCAGTTGCGGCCAACGGGTGTTTTTCGACAGCACACAGTGCGTGGCCTGCGGCGCGGCGCTGGGGTTTGACCCCACTAAACTCGAGATCGTACCCATCACCGCAGACTACTGGGCCTGCCAGAATAACCTGGACTTTCAGGTCTGCAACTGGCTTCTGCCGGCGAACACCGGTCTGAAATATTGCATGTCCTGCGGGCTGAACGAGATCATCCCGAACCTCGGCAAGCCCGAGAACCTGACGCTGTGGCATCGGCTGGAAGGGGCCAAGCGGCGGTTGCTGTACACCCTGCTGAGCCTGCAGCTGGACTTTCAGGGCGATCAGGCTTCACCCGGCTTGCGGTTTCGCTTCCTGGAAGACCGGCGTCGCAACCCGGATGCGCTTGAAGAATTTGTCGCCACGGGCCATTTGGCGGGGACCATCACCATCAATGTGGCTGAAGCAGACGACGTGGAGCGCACCGAGCAGCGCAATGCCATGCAGGAACGCTACCGCACCTTGCTCGGGCATTTTCGCCATGAGGCCGGCCACTACTACTATGGCAAGCTGGTGTGCTCGCCCGAAAAGCTGCGCGAATGGCGCGGTATCTTTGGCGACGAACGCGTCGACTACGGTCTGCGGATGCAGGAGTATTATGCGGACGGCCCACCGCCGGCGTGGGCGCATGATTTCGTCAGCTCCTACGCAACCGCGCATCCGCACGAGGACTGGGCGGAGAGTTTTTCACACTACCTGCACATCATCGACGCTTTGGAGACACTGCGCAGCTCAGGGATGACAGCCCTGCAGGCCGGGGCGGAACGCGGCTGGCTGCTTGAGTGGATGCAGCTCTCGGTCACGCTGAATGAACTGAACCGCAGCCTGGGTCTTGATGATGCCTATCCGTTCGTGCAAAGCGGGCCGGTGATCGACAAACTTGAGTTTATTGATCGCCTGGTGCATCAACGAGGCGCATAGGCGTCGGCTGCGCCGGCAGGTGTGGCAGCGTGGCAAACGCTTCCTGCAGCTTGGCTTGCCAGGCATCTCGCAGCTGCCGCAAATACGCGTCGTCTTCATCAAGCACGTAGCGCATACCCTGGCCAAAGCTGTCCCGATGATAAATCAGCAGCTCAATAGGCGGGCCAACTGACAGGTTGCTGCGCTGGGTTGAATCCATCGAGACGAGGGCACAGCGAGCGGCGGTCTCGAGGTCGAGCTCCGGAGATATGATGCGGTCCAGAATCGGCTTGCCGTACTTTAGCTCGCCGATCTGCAGAAACGGCGCGCGGCTGGCCGAGCGGATGTAGTTGCCCTCGGCGTAAATCAGGTACAAAAAAGGCGCTGCCCCCCTGATCTGCCCGGCCAGAATGAAGCTGGCCTCCGGGTTGAAACCCTTGTCCTGACGTTTGCGCCGCTTCTCCTGCTCGGCGACGCTGATCTCGCCGATGTACTCAGCCGCGCCAGCCAGCTTCGGGATCGTTTTGAGACTCCGCTCCGCGCCCTCCTC
>JAZBOT010000005.1:0-3127 GCA_036351295.1 Gammaproteobacteria bacterium
AGCCAGAGTTTGACGATGGCGCAGTCGACCGCGGCAATCTCTCATTCTGCGGCACAGATAACAGTATCTGCCGCTTCAATGCCGACGGCTTGCCCGATGTCAGCGGCAACCAGCTGGGACGCACGCACGAACACCAGTTTAATGCCAGCCTGGCCTGGGCGGACACGCTGAACGCCAACTGGGACTATTACGCCCGGGCGGATTTTGCCTATCTGGACTAGCAGCCCGTGCGCTCCGCCAATGCGCAGTTCATCGACGCCTATAGCATCACCAATGTGCGGGCCGGCATCATCAACGAGCGTTATGAAGTAGCCGTATGGGCCCGCAACCTGTTTGATGAAGACTACCTGACAGCGGTGTCGTTTCAGCCGCGTTTCAACCAGGGCGCGATTACCGACACCACGCAGGGCTTTGGTGCTACGTTCGGGCTGACGGCAAGAGTGAACTTTGGGAACTAGTCAGGTGTTCCTCTGCCGCTCGCAACCAAAACTTAACCAACTCTGAGGAACGATGCGTAACTTCAACCTCCCCCGCCGCCAGTTCGTGCTGGGCTCGCTTGCGGGCGCAGCCGGCCTGGCGGCCCGGGGCGCCGGCGCGGCCGGCGAACAACGCGATGTAATGGTACTGGGTGCGGGCCTCGCCGGCCTCTATGCCACGATGGTGCTGCGCGACACCGGGCTCAACGTCCTGCTGCTGGAGGCCTCAGCACGGCCTGGCGGCCGGGTGCATACCGTCGAAACCGTTGACGGTCAGATCGAGATGGGCGCCTCACAGGTCGGTCCGGGGTATGCCCGGGTCCGCGACGTGGCCCGCAAGCTCGACCTGCCACTGGCTCCGGGGGCGCACCTCTACGCACCCTATGCATTTGTCGTTGATAACCAGCTTAGCAGCGCGGCAGACTGGCCGGACTCGCCGGCCAACAAACTGCGCGGCGCAGAACGCGAGCGTCTGCCGCACACGCTGCGCGCCATGTACCTCGAGGAGCGCAGCCCCTTCACCACCATCGATGGCTGGCTGCAGCCCGATGCGGCGCAGTACGATGTCTCATTGTTCGAATGGCTGCGGCGCGAAGGCGCGTCTGATGAAGCAATCCGGCTGATCGACAGCGGCCTGGTGGACCCGGGCGTGCTTGGCGTGTCGACACTGACACTGCTGCAGGAATCGGGCCGGTCAATGCTCGAAATGAAGAAGCTGCTCGAGCAGCCCGGCAGCGAAAACATGGACGTGTACCAGTTGTTCGGGCAGGCTTCCAGCCATTTTGAGGGCGGCATGAAGCGCCTGCCGTTCGGCATGGCGGCCGCTCTTGGCGACCATGTGCGCTTTGGCATGCCCGTGGCGGCCATTGATATGGACGCCACCGGCGTCGATGTGCGCTGCAGCGGCGGCGAACGGTTCCGCGCGAAAGCCGTCATTTCCGCCATGCCGTTTACGACACTGCGCAGAGTGGCCATCAACCCGGCCCCGCCGGGCGCGCAGGGACTGGCGATCAAAACGATGCCTTATGGCCGGCAAAGCCAGGTCTGGCTGCGGGTAAAAAAGGAGCCCTACTGGGAGGTGGACGGCCTCGACGCATCCATGTGGAGCAACGGCGATATCACCCTGATGCGTCAGGAGTTTGGCTATGACGGCTCGCGCGAGCTGGTCTCGGCGCTTGCGATCGGTCGCCACGCGACGGCGCTCGACAACCTGGCGCCGGCCGACCGGGGTCAGTTTGTGCTCGACTACATGGCCAGGATACGCCCTTCCACACAAGGTCGTCTGGAGGTGGTGCTGGCCCAGTCGTGGCAACAGGAACCTTACGTGGCAGGGGTGCGGCACAGCTATGCGCCCGGGCAGGCTGCCCGCTTCATGCATGCCATGATCGCGCCGCACCAGCGGCTGCATTTCGCGGGCGAGCACACCCGCCGTCTCGAAGTGGGCATGGAGTCAGCGATGGAGTCCGGCGAGCGCGCGGCACTGGAAGTTCTGGAGCGGCTTGCGGGTTAGCCGGGGTGGTGCCGCTCTTCACAGCCGCTGTCGCGCTCGTGCTCTCCGGTGGACTGGCGACCGGCGCGTTGGCCGCTGAATGGCAGCAGCAGCGGGTGACCTCTGCCGATGGGCTGCCGCTGCAGGTGGTCAGCGTTGGCTCGCCGGGGCAACCCGGCATACTCTTTCTGCACGGTTTCTCGCAGTCCCTGCTGAGCTGGGAGGCGCAGCTCAACGACACAGAACTCGCGGACAGCTTTCATCTCGTGGCGCTGGACCTGCGCGGTCACGGCAACTCAGGCAAGCCCTGGTCCAAAGATGCCTATGAGCCGGAAGATTGGGCTGCAGATATCGACGCGGTTATAAAGGCGACGGGTCTGCAGCAACCCACCGTGGTGGCCTGGTCATTTGGAACCCTGGTCGCCATGGACTACCTGCGTAGTCAGGGCAGCGGCCATATCGCAGGCTGGGTGCTGGTCGGCTCTGCCGGGCGGCTGGTTACGCCGCCACCGGCTGCGGCGTCTGCTCCTCCAGCTGATCGCAGCGAGCTGCTCCAGCAAATGCTGTCGCAGGATATCCGCAGCAACATTGTCTCGGCTCAGGCCGCGACGCGCCAGCTGACACTGCACGCGATGCCAGTGACATGGACAAGCGCCACGGCAGCGGCCTATATGATGACACCGCCCTATGCCAAAAACCTCATCGGCGCCGGCCGCGCGTCCAACGCGGATCTTGTTGCGCGTCTGGCAAACGCGCCGATGCTGCTGATGCGCGGTGCGAGTGACCCGATTGTCTCGGCAGCGACGCTACTGGAACTGCAAAAGCAGTTGGCGAACAGCCGGATAGTCACCTTTGCTGATAGCGGACATGCGCCATTCGCCGAACACCCGGCGCAGTTCAACCGGGCGCTGGCCGACTTTGTGGCAAGCCTCAAACGTCAGGCCATACCTGATTCGACACGGGATATTCGGGAGTGAATGCATGAACTCAGTACGTGCCTTACCGCGGCTGCCGAGCGCCGCACTGGCTGGTCTCGGCGCGCTGGCGCTTGCCGCCTGCGCGCCCCCGGCAGAAGAGACGTCTGCGCCGGCTTCCCCGGCAACGGTGGCAACGTCACCCCAGCGCAACCCGGGCGACACGTTTGCGGATTGCCCGACTTGCC
>JAZBOT010000006.1:0-14471 GCA_036351295.1 Gammaproteobacteria bacterium
GAAAAACAGCGAAGGTGCCGATCAGCGACACCGGCACCGCGAGCGCGGGGATCAGCGTCGCGCGCGCGTTCTGCAGGAAGATGAACACGACCAGGATGACCAGCGCGACGGCCTGGAACAAGGTGACGACGATTTCGCGGATGCCCTCCTCGATCGCCAGCGTCGTATCCAGGGACACCAGATAGTCCAGGCCGCCGGGGAAGTCCTGCGCCATCTCCTCCATGACCTGATCGATCGCCCGCTTGAGTTCCAGGCCGTTCGCGCCCGGCAACTGATACACCGCCAGAATGGAAGCCGGCCCGCCGTTGAGGCGGCTGAAGGCATTGTAGTTCTGCGTCCCCAGTTCCACGCGGGCGACGTCCTTGATGCGCACCTGCGAACCATCCTCGTTCGAGCGGATGATGACGTTGCCGAATTCCTCCGACGTGGACAGCCGCCCCTGCATGCGCACCTGGTAGGTAAAGCGGGTGCCTGGCACGGCGGGGGGGCCGCCGATCTGACCGGCGGGCGCAATCACGTTCTGCTCCTGGATCGCCCGCGTGATGTCGGGCACGGTCAGGCCCAGCTTGGCGAGTTGGTCCGGCTTGACCCACACGCGCATCGCATAGTCGCTCCCGCCCAGCACGCTGGCCTGGCCTACGCCCCGGATGCGCGACACGGCGTCCAGGACATTGATGGTCAGATAGTTGCTGAGGAAATTCTGGTCATAGCTGCCGTCGGGCGAGTAAAGCGTGAGGAGCACCAGGGGGAAGGAGAGCTTCTTCTTGACGGTGATGCCGAGCCTCTTGACCTCCTCGGGGATGCTGGCCGTCGCTTCGGATACCCGGTTCTGCACCAGCACGTTCGACATGTCGAGATCCGAACCCACCTCGAACGACACGGTCAGGTTCATGGACCCGTCATTGGAATTGACGGACTTCATGTACAGCATGTTCTCGACGCCGTTAACTTTCTGCTCGATGGGCGTAGCAACGGACTGCTCAACCACCTCCGCGTTAGCACCGGTATAGCTGGCGCTGACGTTGACTTCGGGCGGGGTAATTTCAGGATACTGGGCTATCGGCAAGGTGCCGAGTGAGACCACACCGAGGATCACGATAAAGATGGCGATGACCATCGCCACAATCGGGCGGCGCACAAAAAACTCGGCCATGCGGGTGCCCGTCAGGTTTCCTGCAGGAGTTCGGGTGCGCGGGCGCGCTGATAAGGCTGCGGGCGGACAAGCATGTCCGCACGTACTTTCTGAATGCCCTCAACCACCACCTGCTCACCCGCTTCAAGCCCGCTCGCCACAACAATATCGTTGCCGCTGATCGGGCCGGTGGTCACGGTCCGTACGCTGATCTTGTTGTCATCGCCCACTACGTAAACCTGAAAGCGGCCCTGCAGCTCGACGATAGCCTGGCGGGGCACGACCACCGCGTTATCGAGCGTCTGGTAGGCGGCGCGTACGCGGGCAAACTGCCCGGGCAACAGCAAACTGCGATCGTTGGGGAAAGTCGCTTCCAGCGTAAAGGTACCGGTGGTCGGGTCAATGGACTGAGCGGAAGCGTCAACATAGCCGGGCTCGTCATATTCGGTGCCGTCGGCGAGGATCAGGGTCAGCTGGTTCTGGTTCTGGCGGCGCTCGACGTCCTTGTTAAAATCGCCATCCGGGCTTTCCGCCATGAAGGTGCGAGCCAGCGTCAGGTATTCGCGCTCTGAAATCGAAAACCGCACCCTTATGGGGTTGATGTCTGACAGTACGTTCAGCACCACCGGGTTCGGTTCGCGGCCCACAAACTCGCCCGGCTTCGCCTGCGTCAGGCCCATCAGCCCGTCAATGGGCGCGTAAATGCGCGTGTAGCCGAGCTCAATCTCAGCGAGCTGTACGCCGGCCTCGGCGGCGCGCACACTGGCTGCCGAGGCTTCAGCCTGGGCGACGGCTCCGTCGAGATCCTGCTGACTGACCGCATTCATCTCGGCCAGCGGGCGGATGCGGCTCAGGTCCGCCTCGGCCTTGGCGAGCCGGGTTTGTTCCGCCGCCAGGCGGCTCTTGGCCTCGATCAGTTTGGCCTGAAAGGGCTGTGCATCAATGGTGTAGAGCAGCTGGTTGCGCTTGGCGAACTGACCTTCCTCAAAGTCGACCGACTCCAGAAAGCCCTCAACCCGCGCCCTGATCGGGACATCCTGATTACCTTTGGTTGCGCCGACCATTTCCAGATACAGGGGCACCGTGCGCGTTTCCGCCGCGATGACCGATACCTGCAGGGGCTGGGCGGACTGACCTTCAGGCTCCGCGCTGCACGCCACGAGGTAAACGGCTGCCAGCGCGCAGAACGAACCCTGGCCGAGATGCCGCAAAAACACTCGCACCCGAATTAACCCCCATTGCCTGTTTTAAAGTTGACCAATCTTAACAACAGTCGCGGGCGTCTGCCGCACCCGCTGGCGGCCGGCGGCCGCGCGCGAGTATACATCGCGCCGGAACTGCAGGCTGCCCGTTTCGGGATCGACCCAGGCGCTCAGATAGACGATATCGATGGGCACGGCCTCAGCCAGCGTAAACGCCCGGGTGTCAACCTCGGTGGTGCTGGCAAACTGCCGGATAGCGGGCGCGGCGTCGCCGCCAAGCCAGCTTGCGAAACCGGCGGCATCCGCCAGCCGCACGCACCCCGAACTCAAGCTGCGCACCGACAAATCCAGCAGCAGGGTCGAGGGCGTGTCATGCAGGTAAACGTCGTAACTGTTGGCGAAATCAAACTTGTAGCGGCCGAGACTGTTGGCCGGCCCCGGGTCCTGCCGCAAGCGGTAAGGAAACCGGGCGGGGTCGACCGTTTCCCAGCGCACGGTCTGGGGATCAAGTTCGGCGGCCGTCGCAGACCAGCCCTGGAAAACGCGGATACCGCGGGTGGTGAAAAACGCGTTGTCGGCACGCTGACGGGGCAGCAGGTCTTGCGCGGCAATACGCTGGGGTACCGACCAGGCCGGGTTCACGATCACGCGGGTGATGGCACTGCTGAGTTCGGGTGTGGGTCGGCTGGGATGGCCCACGACGGCCCGCATTCGCATGTCGACCCGCCCGCCGCGCAGACCCGCGACTTCAGCCTCCGGGACATTGACCCAGACTCGCGACCTGCCGCCTGCGGGTGGTTCAAGTTGGCGCCATGCATCCAGCGCGTGGGTGAGCTGCGCCAGCCGCTGCTCAACCGGCACATTCAGCGCATCGATGGTTTGACGATCGAGTCGGCCGGTCGCGGCCAGGCCCATCCGCAGCTGAAAGGCGGCGACCGCCTCTTCCAGCGCTGCGTCAAACCGCAACGGGTCAGCGCCCATCTCGCTGATGAGGTCTCCCGTCGCGCGCAGGCGCGCGCGCAAAGCGGGCACATGGGCGTCGCGCTCGCCCAGCTGCAGACGCGCGGTGACGGGCAGCGGCTGCCAGCCGCCGATATCGCGGATCAACTCGTAGCGCAGCAGTTCGGCTTCGAGCAACTCGGCCTGATCACCGGCCAGCCACGCGGCAGCGGATGATGGGGGCAGGGCGCCAGCCGGCAGCGACGCGAGCAGTGCGCCGGTAACAGCCAGCCACAGAAACGAGACCGCCGCTGCAGGCCGTGCTGCGCGCAGAGCCGGGATCACGCCTTACGGGTACAGACTAGCGGCGCCGCGCGACGCCGGCCGCCAGCCCCAGGGCGCTCATAAACAACCACACAGCTGCCGGAATCGGCACGACATTGACGGCGGCGCCGGTAAAGTCAGGGTAGAGGGGCTGAATCGTCGGCACCGTGTTCACAAACGAACCGAAGAAGTCGTCGGCGTCGCGAATCGTCAGGTCGATGACATCACCGTTGATACACAGCACGTTAAAGGTAAAGGTGCCGATCGTGCCGACATTGAAAGCATTCTGGAACGCGACTTCGATACTGCTCAGGCCGGCCCCGTGACCGCTCGCCAGCACCGGCCCGCTTGCTGCAGCCGGCGCGCTGAACTCAAAACTGTCAAAACTGAGCAGCGCCGGATCGTACTCCAGCACGACAATGCCGTGAAAAGCCCCGGGCGAGCTGCCCGCAGCATCCGGCGCATCCAGCGCCAGCTGTACGGCGAGCACATCGCCGTTCTCAACCGCCGCAGCACTCGGAACCAGCGAGACGCTCGCCGCCTGCGCGGCAGAGCTGAGCAGCAGTGTCACGGCAGCGCCGGCAATATTTCTAAATAGCTTGTTCATTGTTGTTCGTCCACCTGTAGCGGCTAAGGCTGCACTTCACGCAGCAGGCCAACATCGCGAATGAGCCCGGGGTTGTCCAGCGTTACTTCAACGATATGCGCCACCGCCTGATCACCCAGGGGGCCGAGCAGGGCTCCCTGCACGAAACCGCCCTGCACGTTGGCGCTGAACTGCGCGCTGTCGGAAACAAAATTGGCTCCCTGCAAGCCGCCGCCTGCCGTGAAGCTGTAAGCCGGGTTTTCCCAGCTTCCCGTCCACAGCGGGTTCGCGCCGTAGGACAGCGCGATGTTCGCATTCGTTGCATTGTCCACGGACATCGGACCGCTGAACTGCAGGGTCGAGCCCACTCCGCTGTTGGTCAGCGTATCGAGATCCGCCTGCGATACAGCCGTGCCGGCAGCCAGCATGCCGGACAAGGCGGCCTGCGTCGCAACATTGCCATCGCCCCAGACATCGGCCGCAAACTGAATGGCGTCACCTTGGCGCAGCACGCGCGCAATCAGCCTTGACCGCTGGTCGCCACCATCGTCACCGACGGCCCGCAGCGTTTCGAAGCCATCGCTGCGCGGCAGGTAGCTTGGCACTAACGGCGCCGAATTGATCACCGGCTCGCCCGCCTCCGCGATCGTAAAGCTGGTGCCGTCTGCGGCCACCGCTGCACGGGCAAAGCGAGTGGTTTCCGCATCACCAACGCTGGCTACGCCCTCGATGACGGTCGCAAAACCGCACGGCAGGCCAGGCTCACAGCCTTCAATGGGCAACACGAGTTCTGTGCTCGCCACACAGGTTCCCTGGATGGCGCAATTATCTTCAAGGCGCTGTGGATCGACCGCCGCTTGCTGGACGTCGGGCACCGCACCCGCAGCCGGCGCAAGTGCACTCCACGGGCCCCAGCAGAACACCGAGCTGGCCGACCCCGGGTCCGCACACGGATCGCCCGCGAGCTGCACCGGTTCTTCAGCCGGGAAGCCCGCGCCAGGCGCAATATTAAGCGCCTGCCGGCACGCCTCAGCCACCTCGCCCGGCACAGCCTTGGGATCCGCTTCATAGGCGGCGACGATGCTGGCGCAATCCTGACCGGACACATCGATGCTGCCCTGCGCATGGGCGGCCTGCTGCGCCAGCAGTGCCAGTACAAAAGCCAGCGCCGATAACAGCACGGTGTAGGTGTTGATAGGTCTTCCCATGATGCGTTTTAACCTCGAGGCGTTGAGCGCCATTCTTGTTATGCCAGCCTGTCGTTCTAGCGTGCAGGTCTGGTGGTTCAGATTGTATCCAGTTTACTGTTTTTTCTTATCTTTTTGTTACATAACCCATGCTGCGCCAGGTCAGAAGCTTTTCTCCAGACCGATACTCAGCAGATTGCGGTCAAACTCAAACACCGGAATATTCGAGCTGTTGTTCGTGTAGATCCACTCGCCCCGAAGCACCCACCCCTCGAGGAAGGTCCGGGCGAACTGATGGCGGAACCCGAGCGTGTAGCGCCATTCGTCTTCGTTGCGGGCTGCGCTGAACGGCGGGAGCTCGGCACCGTCATAGTTAAACTTGCGGTACCCCAGCCTGGTGTAGAGCTGACCGCGGGTCCATGCCTGCCAGGTGGCGCCCACAAACGCGTCGGCGCTGCCGAACGAAAACCGTTCGTCATCAGCGTCCAGCACACCGTAACCGATGCCCGCCTCGAGATTGACCTTGCGTTCCAGCACCAGGCGCGAGATCGACGCATCCGCGCGCCACAAATCGCCGTCACGGCCGTCCGGGCTGAATTGCTGAAAATTACGGCGGGACCAGGTCAACCCGGCGGAAACCGCCGTCAGCGGGTTGAGCTGCCACGTGCCGTTCGGATTGACCGAACCGATGAAAGCCAGTTTGCTGCCTCCCAGCCACAGCTGGTCAGCCTGCAGGCCAATGCCGAATCGCCACGCGCCTGGTACCACCCAGCTGGGTCCGGTTCGAAAGGTGGCGACACCGAGGTCAAAATCTTCCGTCGAAATCGTCGTGGCGGGCGGAACCGGCAGCGTAAATTCGTCATTGCCGAAGTAGCCGCGGTAGTAGCCGTTAAGCTGACTCTGCCAGAGGAAGAAGCCCGTGCGCTCGCCGGAGCGGAAAGTCTTGTTGGGGTTGTATGTATGCCCGAGCCCGGCGTCGATGACGCCGGCCCCGTCGCTCAGCTCGGGCGCCAGGTTCAGGCGCGCCCCGCCAAGGTCAATGACATCGCGGGAGACGCCGAAATTCACATTGGAATCGTACAGCAGGCCCCCGTAGATCTGCCCCGACCAGCTGTGTCGATCCGCCAAAGTCTGCTGGTCGTCACGGATTTGGGCCAGAAAAGCCAGTAGCGTGGTCCTGACCGAGGCAGGAACTTCGGGGTCATCAAGCACCCGCAGCACCTGGGCCTCGGCGGCGTCCAGATCTCGCGCAAGGTATTCGGCC
This sequence comes from Gammaproteobacteria bacterium, assembly GCA_036351295.1. GTDB lineage: Bacteria > Pseudomonadota > Gammaproteobacteria > Steroidobacterales. The sequence continues at coordinate 6,635 of JAZBOT010000006.1, forward strand.
CGCGCCAGCTCCAGGCGGGCACGGAGCAACGTCGGATAGTCGGTGACGAGTTCTGCCAGCAGTTTGCGCGCGGTGTACAGACGCTCCGCGTTAAGCGCCGCGTACGCTTCGGCAAAACGGGCTTCGATTTCGTCCTGCCGGTCGCCGGCAACCGGGTCTTGCTGCGCGAGCGCAGGCTCGCCGACGGCGGAGAACAGCAGGGTGATCAGCAATACAAGCTGCGGCGCATGGCGGCGCATAGACATAGGCATGAATGTAAAAGCGTTCTTATAGTTATTGTGACGTTGATATTAAGACATCGCTGGGTAGGGCACCATCTATTGTACCGCTACCTGCGACGCAGTTCCGTCATTATGTCAATGCTGCTGATAGTGGCGCTGGCATGCCTGCCGCGGCCGGCCGCTGCGGGGGACTTTGCGGCACTGTTTGGCTACACCGAGGTCCCGCAGGCCGATATCAGCGTGTTCCCGCAGTGGCTGGATGTACTCGAAAAGCAGCTGGTCCAGCAGGCCACGCTCAATGATTGCGTCGCCGGCGGCACACTGGATCGCTGCGATCTGCAAAACTGGCGCGCGTACCTCGACAAGATTCGACACCTGCCCCGGGATGAACAGCTGGCCGCCGTAAACCGTTTTGCCAACGAGCAGAAATACGTGCTCGACATTGAAAACTATGGTCTCGAAGACTACTGGGCTGCCCCGGAATTGTTCCTCGAGAACGGCGGAGACTGTGAAGACTACGTTATCGTCAAGCTGTTCTCGCTACGCTGGCTGGGCTGGCCGCTCGCCGATATGCGGCTCGTGGTAGTGCAGGACACCAATCTGCGCATGGCACACGCCGTGCTGGCCGTGGCTGATGCCGCCGATGTCTGGATACTCGATAACCTGGTGAGCAGAATTGTGCCGGAGCGCACGATAGTTCACTATGCACCGGTGTATTCGATCAGCGAGCGGCAATGGTGGCTTCATCTCCCGCGCAGCTAGCTTCCGTCCCCCGCTCATTTCGTCTTCGTGACGGCTTACTGCTGCTCGCGGCGCTGGCGGCAGCCGGCACCGCTGCTGTTTTCGCCCGCAGCTATGCCAGCGCACAGAGCAACGCGGAGATGGCGTTCTGGTCGACCCGGCTGGAGCAATCCGCGCAGGCCGGCGCGCGCAGCCTGGGTCAACGCCTCGAAACGCAGGTAGCAGCGCTCGCCGAACTGGCCGACAACGCCTCGCTGCGTGTCTATTTGTGGCGGCTGGCCAGCGATACTGAGGGCGCCGACACAAACCCCGCGGAGACCGACTACCTCAACAGTCTGCTGAACGCGCGCACCGATGCCGGCACCCGCACCCGGGCGCCGGCGTTCTCGAGTCTGCTGCTGGTGAACCCGCAGCTGCAGCCGGTTGCGGGCACGTCAGTGCGCGCGCTGACGCCGGCCGAGCAACAGCTCGCCGCCCAGGCGCTCGGCACGCGCACGCGTCAATTGTGGCTGGTGGCCGATCCGGCAGGCGTGCCGCAAATACTGCAGGCTATGCCCGTGCGGCCGCCGCCGGGCGGCGGCGACAGCGTGCTGGCCGGCGTGCTGCTGGCGGAGAATGCTGCCAGCGACTTTCTGCGACCGGTGCTCGCCAACCTGCCAGGTTACTTTGCCAACGACACCAGCCTGCTGGTCAGCAGCGCCGGCTTGCCGGCTGTCGTGCTGACCGGCTCGCCGCCGTACAGCGAGTTGCGCGACCTCCCTGAACCCGGGTTCAGGGAAGTTATGCTGGCGGGTGGTGGAACGGTGCTGCAAAGCACGCAGCGCGTCCCCGGAACGGACTGGACTCTGGTGCGGCGCATTGACGGGACCCTCGCGCTGAGTGCTGTGCGGCAGCGCATTTGGGCGCGTTATCTCGCGCTGACCCTCGCCGTGATCGCACTCGTGGCCACCCTGCTGGCCTGGCGTGAGCGCAGCTTAAGGGTCGCACAAAGCTCCCAGACGCTGCCGGCTGTGTCCGGCCGGGCAGGCATCGGCTTTGCGGGCGGTACGGGCAACCCGGCGCTGAACAAGCTGGTGGCCTCGCTGATCGATGTCATCGATTTGCACGACCCCTTTTCAGCCTTCCACTCGGCGCGACTCGCTGAGCTGTGTGGCGCAATGGCGGCCGATATGGGCCTCGAGCAACAGACAACGAACCATTTGGTAACCGCGGCACTGCTGGCCAATATCGGCAAATTGTCCCTGCCCCGCGAACTGCTGACAAAACGTGACGAGCTCAGCCAGCCGGAGCAGACGCTGTTGCAGAGTCACGTGGCCGAAGGCGTGGAAATTCTGCGTAAGCTCGAGTTCGACGACCCCGTGCTCAGCGCGATTGCCCAGAAGCAGGAGACTCTGGACGGCAGCGGTTACCCGCAGGGCATTCGCGCCGACCGCATTACGCTGCCCGGACGCATACTGGCACTCGCGAACGCCTACGTGGCGCTGGTCAGTCCGCGCGCCTACCGGGAAGCGTTGAGCTCCGCCGATGCGCTGGACGAATTGCGCAAGCAGGTCGGGGTCGCATACGACAGCGAGGTCTTCGTCACGCTGGAGCGGGTTATCGCCCGTGGCGACGCGCTCAGCGACTGGGAGAGTCACCCGGGGGCGGCAGGCTGAAGTCGGCACCGCGCATTGTCACGCTTGACCTGCTGCGCAGTCTGGCGATTGTGCTGATGGTGATTTATCACTTTATTTATGACCTGCGCACGTTCGGCTATTACGAGACAACGATTCCGCAGGGTCCGGAATGGAAGCTGTTCCGTTCGGTCATTCTCGCCTTGTTCATTGGCTGCGTGGGCGCAGGCCTGGTACTGGCGCACGGGCGCAGGCTCAGCGTGAAAAAGTACCTCCGCCGGCTGGTCGAAATCGGCCTCGGCGCCGCGGCCGTGACCGTGGTTTCGGTGCAAATGTATCCGCAGAACTGGATACATTTTGGCATCCTGCATTTCATCGTGATCGCCAGCCTCGTCGTGACGCCGCTGCTGCGCAGGCCATGGCTGGCAGCGGCAGCGGGGGCGGCCGTGCTGATTGCGTCGCTGGCAGGCTGGGTCGGCACCTGGTGGCCGTTCAATTACCTGCAGCGCTGGGTGCCGAGCTACTCAGTGGACTACGTACCGTTGTTTCCCTGGCTGGCGGCCGCCTTCTTCGGCGTCGCTCTCGCTCACACGGCAGCCTTCCGCCGCGACCCGCTGGCCGGCATTCCGCATGCCGCATGGCTGGCCCGGCCGGGCCAGCACGGCCTGATCATTTACCTGCTGCACCAGCCCGTGCTGTTCGCGCTGCTGTGGCTTGCCGGGCAGGTACTGCCGCTGCGCAGCTGACGGGGGTCAGCCCGTCGCCGCACCCAGCGTAATCGTCGGGGCTGGCAGCAGCGACTGGCCCGTCAGGTATTTATCGATCGCTCGCGCGGCACCCCGACCCTCGTTGATGCCCCAGACAACCAGGGACTGCCCGCGGCGACAATCGCCGGCGGCAAATACGCCCGGTACACTGGTGGTGTAGTCACCGTAAGGTGCGCGGTAATTACTGCGCTCATCCAGCTCCACCCCCAGGGGTTCAACCGCGTAGCGCTCCGGGCCGGTAAAACCCATCGCGAGCAAGACCAGGTCAGCTTCGTAGGTTTGCTCACTGCCCGGAATTTCCTGCATCTGCATGCGGCCTTCGACGCGCTGCCACTCGAGGAACTTGGTGCGCACACCCGCAACCCGGCCGTTGCCGTCATCAATGAATTCCTTGGTAACGATCCCGTATGCGCGCGGGTCACAACCAAACCGTTCTATAGCCTCTTCATGACCGTAGTCGGTTCTAAGGATCAGCGGCCACTCCGGCCAGGGGTTTTCGGCAGCACGCTTTTCCGGCGGCTGCGGCAGCAGCTCGAAGTTAACGAGACTGGCGCAGCCATGGCGAATCGCGGTGCCGATACAGTCCGTGCCGGTATCACCGCCACCGATGACGATGACCTTGCGATCTGCGGCGCTGATGTAGTTGCCGTCTTCGAGGTTGGAGTCGAGCAGGCTGCGGGTATGTGCAGTCAGAAAATCCATCGCGAAATGGATGCCCTTGAGCTGGCGCCCAGGCACTTTCAGGTCACGGGGGGTGGTCGAGCCGGTGGCGAACAGCACGGCATCGAACTCAGCCTGCAGCTGGGCCGGCATAATGTCCCTGCCGATATCGGTATTGGGGACGAACGTGATACCCGCTGCGCGCATCAGGTCGAGGCGCCGCTCAACCAGCTGCTTGTCCAGCTTCATGTTGGGAATGCCGTACATCAACAAACCGCCGATCCGGTCGGCGCGCTCGTAGACGGTTACCCGGTGGCCCGCATGATTCAGTTGCTCCGCCGCAGTCAGTCCGGCCGGCCCCGAGCCCACGATGGCCACGGTTTTGCCGGAATAGGTTGCGGGTACGCGTGCTTCGACCCAGCCTTCCGCGAACCCGCGGTCGATAATGGCGTTCTCGATATTTTTAATCGTGACCGCCGGGTTGTTAATGCCCAGCACACACGCGCCCTCGCACGGCGCCGGGCACACGCGGCCGGTGAATTCCGGAAAGTTATTGGTCTTGTGCAGCCGGTCCAGCGCCTCTCGCCAGCGGCCCTGATAGACCAGGTGGTTCCACTCGGGAATCAGGTTGTCGATAGGGCAGCCCGTATGCGACTGGCAAAACGGCACGCCGCAGTCCATGCATCGGGCACCCTGCCGCCGCAGCATCTCTTCGACCGGCTCGCCATAGACTTCGGCATAGTCTTTGCTGCGCTCACGCGCGTCGCGATAGGGAACCGGGCGCCGGCGATACTCCATAAACCCTGTTGGCTTACCCATAGCTCAAGCCTCTCCCTTAACCATGCCCACGAAAAACTCGCCCGTCTGCTCGGTCTCGTGAATCTCCGATTCGATTTCTTCGTCATGCCGCTTGCGCTCAGCCAACACGCGCTTGTAGTCGGTCGGCATCACTTTGACAAACTGCGCCAGAACCTCCGGCCAGCCATCGAGTATGCGGCTCGCGACACTCGAATTGGTGAGTTCAGCGTGCAGCTCGATCAGCTCGCGCAACTCAGACACATCGTCGTCATCCCGCACCGGGTCGAGTTCGACCATGCCTTTGTTGACTTTGGTTTCGAAATCGCCGTTCACATCCCACACATAGGCCACACCGCCCGACATGCCGGCCGCGAAGTTGCGCCCGGTCGGCCCCAGGATGACTGCACGACCGCCGGTCATGTACTCGCAGCCATGATCGCCGACGCCCTCAACCACAGCTTTGGCTCCGGAGTTACGCACGCAGAAGCGCTCGGCAGCGCGACCACGGAAATAGGCTCGGCCGCCGGTGGCGCCGTAAAGAGCCACGTTACCGATAATGATGTTGTCCTCGGCCACAAACGTGCTTTGTCTGGGCGGATAGACAATCAGGCGGCCGCCTGACAAGCCCTTGCCGACGTAGTCATTGCTGTCACCCTCCAGCTCAAGCGTAATGCCGCGGGCCAGAAACGCACCAAAGCTTTGCCCGGCCGAACCATTGAACTTGAAGTGGATCGTGTCGATGGGCAGGCCCCGTTCGCCCCAGCGTTTCACAACGTTGTGGCTGAGCGTCGTGCCGACCGTCCGGTTGGTGTTGACGATCTGCAGCTCTGCCGTGACCGACTCGCCTTTTTCGATAGCCGGACGGGCCAGCTCGATAAGCCGGTTGTCGAGCGCCAGCTGCAGACTGTGGTCCTGAGCCATGGTGCAGTAGACATCGACATTCGGCCGCGGCTTGTTGGCCGGCGCAAGTATCGGCGAGAGGTCGAGCCCGTCGGATTTCCAGTGCGCCTGCGCGCGCCGGATGTCCATCACATCAGTGCGCCCGATCATGTCAACAATGCGGCGGAAGCCGAGCTCAGCCATCAGCTGGCGAGCCTCTTCTGCCACCATGAACAGGTAGTTCACGACGTGCTCGGGTTTGCCGGCGAACTTGCGGCGCAGCACCGGATCCTGGGTAGCGATGCCTACCGGACAGGTATTGAGGTGACACTTGCGCATCATGATGCAGCCCATCGAGATCAGCGGCGCCGTCGAGAAGCCGTATTCCTCGGCACCGAGCAGGGCCGCAATCACGACATCGCGCCCGGTCTTCAGGCCGCCGTCGGCCTGCAGCACGACGCGGCTGCGCAGGTCATTCATGACGAGCGTCTGGTGGGTTTCGGCAACCCCGAGCTCCCAGGGCAGACCCGCATGCTTGATGCTGGTCAGCGGTGACGCGCCCGTGCCGCCGGAATCACCGGAGACGAGAATATGATCAGCGTGCGCCTTGGCAACGCCGGCCGCAATCGTACCGACCCCGACTTCAGACACCAGCTTGACGCTAATGCGCGCTGCAGGATTCGCATTCTTGAGGTCATGAATAAGCTGCGCCAGATCCTCAATCGAGTAGATATCGTGATGCGGCGGCGGGCTGATTAAGCCAACGCCCGGCGTCGAATAACGAATCCGCGCGATGATCTCATCCACCTTGCGGCCCGGCAGCTCGCCGCCCTCGCCGGGCTTGGCGCCCTGCGCCATCTTGATCTGCAGCTCATCAGCGTTAGTCAGGTACCACGCGGTCACCCCAAAGCGGCCCGACGCAATCTGCTTGATCGCCGAACGACGCGAATCCCCGGACGGCATCGTCTCGAACCGCTCAGGGTCCTCGCCGCCTTCGCCGGTATTGCTCTTGCCGCCGAGCCGGTTCATCGCGATAGCCAGCGCCTCGTGCGATTCCTTCGAAATAGAGCCGAAACTCATTGCGCCGGTCACGAACCGGCGAACGATCTCCGAGGCCGGCTCGACCTGCTCCAGGGGGATCGCACGCCGCTCGTCGGTCCTGAGCTCAATCAGGCCGCGCAGCGTGCAGTTGGCTCGCGCATCGTGGTTAATCTGCTCGGCGAAGCGCGTGTAGCTCGCCGCGTCATTGCCTCGTGCCGCGCTCTGCAAAGCGTGAATTGAGTCCGGGTTCCAGGCATGCCGCTCGCCGGCGCTGCGCCAGTGGAAATCACCCGGGTTCGGCAAGTCGGTGAGCCTGTCGTCAGCGCGCACCGGGTACGCCAGCGCGTGCCGCCGCCGGCTTTCTTCTTCGAGAACCGCAAAGCCCACGCCCTGGAGCCGGCTGACGGTGCCGACAAAGGACCGGTCGATGACTTCGCTGGCAATACCCAGCGCTTCGAAAATCTGGGCACCTTTATAGGAGGCCAGCGTGGAAATCCCCATCTTGGCCATGACCTTGAGCATGCCCTTGCCGACGGCCTTGCGATAAGCCTCCACCACCGACGCGTCGTCCGGAAATTTCTTGGTGTCGAGCAGGCCGTCGCGACGTGACTGCCACAGCGCCTCATAGGCCAGATACGGATTGATCGCGTCGGCGCCGTAGCCGACAAGCAGACAGTGGTGATGCACCTCGCGGGCTTCCCCGGTCTCGATAATCAGGCCAATGCGCGTGCGCTGTGAAGTTTTCACGAGGTGATGATGCACGGTGGCGCAGGCGAGCAGCGCGCTTACCGCCAGCCGCTCCGGCCCGACATTGCGATCGGTCAGTACCAGAAAGCTGAAACCCGCGTCGATGGCCTTATCGGCGGCAGCGCAGAGTCGATCGAGCTTGGCCTGGAGGCCGCCGTTAGCTTCCGCGACCGGGTAGGTAATGTCGATCGCCTGCGAGCGCATCCCGGCGTGGTCCATTTCGCGGATTGCGGTCAGGTTATCGTTGGTCAGTATGGGGTGCTTGAGTGCGACGCGCCGGCAGCTCGCCGCGTCGACTTCCAGCAAATTGCCTTCCGGACCGATAAAACACTCCAGCGACATGATGCATTCTTCGCGGATAGAATCGATC
>JAZBOT010000007.1:0-29964 GCA_036351295.1 Gammaproteobacteria bacterium
ATGTGGGGGTGCTTGGCATCGGCCGCGTGTCCCGCGGTGTCCTGAAGTCGAATACAGCGGTCAGCATCGTGAATCCCGGCGGCAGCAAACGCAGCGGCCGCGTGCTGGAAATATACGGGTTTAACGGCCTCGAGCGCGTCAAGCTCCCCGCTGCGACGGCCGGCGACATCGTGATGTTCAGCGGCATCGAGCAGCTGGACATCAGCGACACGCTGTGCGACCGCGAACACCCCGAACCGTTGCCGCCGCTGACCGTGGACGAGCCGACCATCAGCATGACCTTTCAGGTCAACAAGTCGCCGTTCGCCGGGCGCGAGGGTAAGTTTCTGACCAGCCGACAGATTCGCGAGCGGCTGCTCAAAGAGCTCAAGCACAACGTGGCGCTGCGCGTGGAAGAGACCGAGGACCCTGACAAGTTCCGGGTGGCAGGCCGTGGCGAGTTGCACCTGTCCGTGCTGATCGAAAACATGCGGCGCGAGGGCTTCGAGCTCGCGGTCTCGCGCCCGGAAGTTATCCGGCAGAAAATCGATGGCGTGGTCTGCGAACCGTGGGAGCAGCTGACGGTCGATTTTGAAGAGTCCTATCAGGGCGCCGTCATGGAACGTCTGGCAGAGCGCAAAGGCCAGCTGCAGGATATGCAGCCGGACGGCCGCGGCCGGGTGCGGCTCGACTACAGAATTCCGGCGCGTGGCCTGATCGGGTTTCGTACCGAGTTTCTCACCGCCACCGCGGGCACCGGGCTGATCTACAACGTGTTCGACCGCTACGATGCCGCCGTCCCCGCCGCTATTGGTCAGCGCGTCAACGGCGTGATGGTGTCGAATATGCAGGGCAAGGCTCTGGCTTACGCGCTGTTCAACCTGCAGGAGCGCGGCCGCCTGTTTGTCGGGCATGGCGAGGAAATTTACGAGGGTATGGTCGTGGGCATTTACAGTCGCGCGTCAGACCTGGTAGTGAATCCGACCAAAGCCAAACAGCTCACCAACATCCGCGCCGCCGGCACCGACGAAAACCTGGTGCTCTCGCCGCCGATACGGTTTTCGCTCGAGCAGGCGCTCGAGTTCATCGATGACGATGAGCTGGTGGAAGTGACGCCGCACAGTATCCGGATTCGCAAAAAGCTGCTGGTAGAGGGCGACCGGCGCCGGGAATCCCGTCTGCGGGCTGCAGCCGAGTAGCTTCGCCGGGCTGCTACGTTGGCGTCTCGATCAGTTCCAGCCATTCCTGTGCGGGCCCTACGATGACCGCTGCCCGCCTGCCGTTGTAGGGAAACTCGGCGACTGCGGCGGGTGCCGCCCGCAGCGAGACCGGCACGTCTGCCAGTAGCCCTGTGTTGAAACTCACCATGCTCATCCCGCCGGGCAGGGCGTCGGCGGCGCGCGGCCGCGGCGTCGCGTTTTGCGGGTACTCATCAAGCTCGAGAATCGAATGGCGGGCCCGCAGCGGCGCCACGCAGATCGGGAACAGCGTGTCGGCGGGTGCGTCGCAGGCCTGCGCCGCCAGAGTCATCGTAAACGGCATGGGCTCACCGACCCGCAGTCGCATGGTGTCTTTGTAGAACGCGCGCAGCTCATCCAGCGAAGGGCCGCCCAGCACCACGTTAAATACCCGGTCGACATACGACTTCGCGCCATGCAGCCCATAGCGGCTGCCCCCCGGCAACAGCCGCGTAAAATACAGCATCGCCCCCGACGGCCCGAGAGCCTGCATCGCGCGCGGTGCCTTGGGCGCTGTATACAGGTCAGCCGGTCCGCCGAAACGGCGAATGGCGGTGCCTTCGAGATCGCGCGTGAGTTGATCCGGGTCCTGCACCAGTATTTCGGTGGCGTTCCAGCCCCAGGTGACCGGTGGCCAGTAGCCCGGCCGGTCGCCGGTGGCAATGAAACGCATGTACACCGGCGCGCCGCTCGCCGGCTGCAGCAGCGCGTATTCGCGGCCCTGTTCCGCAGGCGTGCCCCAAACCGTGCACAGCGCATCACTTAACTGGCCGCGTTCGCACAGCCGATAGTTGAGCAGGCGCTCCCAGGTGCGGATTTCCAGCTCGAGGTCGGTGACGCAGTGAGTCACGATGGCAATGTCGCGGAGTATCTTCATGCGGGTGGCGGCTCGCGCTGCTGAGTTGCCGCGAAGGCTAACGATTCACCGCAACCGTCGCAAGCCGCTATGCGCCGCGACGCTGTCCGCCTGTTTGCAATGCGCCTGCCACGCTTTACACTCGTTGTTTGTAACGGTGAGTCAGCCCGTGGCGCTAAATATCAAGTTTCCGTGGAACTACAGTGAGCCGCTGCCGGTTAGCAAGCGCGGCAACGATCTGATACGCGACCCGCTGCTGAACAAAAGCTCGGCATTTACTGCTCGCGAGCGGCGCGAGTTTGATCTCGAAGGCCTGTTGCCGACTCACGTGAATACTCTGGCCGAACAGGCCCGGCGCACGTATCCGCGCATCCACCGCATCACCGATCCGCTGGATCAGTATGTCGCGCTGGCGGCGCTGCAGGACCGCAACGAGCATTTGTTTTTTCGCGTCCTCGAAGATCACCTCGAGGAGTTTATGCCGGTGGTCTATACCCCCACGGTGGGCCTGGCCACCCGCAACTTCAGCGAGGTTTTTCAGCGCGGGCGGGGCCTGTGGATAACGCCGGACATGCGCGGCCGGATCCGCCGCGTCATGCGCGAGGCGCTGCGCGAACGGCAGGTGGCGCTGATTGTCGCGACCGACAATGAGGCGATTCTCGGCATCGGTGATCAGGGGGCCGGTGGCATGGCCATCGCCGTTGGTAAGCTGGCCCTGTACACCGCTTGTGCCGGCATCCCGCCGGGCGCTGTGTTGCCGGTCAGCCTCGACGTCGGCACCGACAACCGCAATCTGCTGAATAACGATCTGTACCTCGGCTGGCGTCAGCCGCGGCTGCGTGGTGGCGCCTATCTTGAGCTGCTCGACGAGTTCGTCGCGGCGCTTGCCGACTGCTGTGCCGGGGCTGTCGTGCAATGGGAGGACTTCCGCAAAGACAATGCGCTGCGGATACTGGACCGCTACCGGCATTCGGTGCCGTCGTTTAATGATGACATCCAGGGTACCGGCGCGGTCGCCCTCGCCGGCATACTCAGCGCCTGCCGCGTCAAGGATGAGCCGCTCACGGCGCAGCGGATTGTCATTTCCGGTGCAGGCGCTGCCGGTCTGGGTATTGCGCGGCAAATTCGCGCTGGCATGCGGTTAGCCGGCCTTGATGACGCCGCGATTACCGAGCGCCTGGCTGTACTCGACTCGAGTGGTCTGCTGGTCGACGACCGGGAGCTCGCTGACAATTATAAAACGGAGCTGGCCTGGCCGGCCGCTGTGGCCACCGCCGCCGGCTTCGGCCCCGGCAGCGAGCGCTCGCTGCAGGCGGTGGTCGACAGGTTTCAGCCAACGGTGCTCATTGGCGCCTCCGGCCAGGCGGGCGCATTCACTGAGTCGATAGTGCGCGGTATGGCTGCGGCCGTCGCGCGACCGGTGATCATGCCGTTTTCGAACCCGACGGACATTGCCGAAGCGGTGCCTGCAGACCTGATCGAGTGGACTGACGGCCATGCACTGGTAGCCACCGGCAGTCCCTTTGCACCCGTGGACTACCAGGGGCGGCGGATCGAGGTGGGGCAGGGTAATAACGTGTTTATCTTCCCCGGCATCGGTCTTGGGGTCTTGCTGGCGGAGGCGGACGCGGTCACCGACAGCATGATCAGCGCTGCGGCCGATGCGCTCGCCGCGCTGGTGACCGACGCGGAGCTCGCCAGGGGGCTGCTGTTTCCCGCGGTGACCCGCCTGCGTGAGGCCGCCCTGCACACGGCAGTTGCCGTGATCGAGCAGGCGCAGCGCGAGGGGCACGGCGCGCATCTCGAGGGCGATCTCGTCGACCTGGTGCGCCGAGCGATGTGGGAACCCCGCTACACGGACTACGTCGTCGCCGGCTAGTCCCGGTCCCACACCAGCGGCGGCTCCTGCATCAGGGCAGCCTGCTCGCGTAAAGCCAGTACGTGGTCGTCCCAGTAGCGGCGCTCGGCAAACCAGGGAAACGCCTGTTTAAACGCCGGGTCTTCCCAGCGCCGCGCTATCCAGGCAGCGTAGTGCATCATCCGCAGCGTGCGCAGGGCCTCAATCAAATGGAGTTCGCGGGCGTCGAAGTCGGCAAACCGCGTGTAGCCTTCCAGCAGCACGGCCAGTTGCGGCCCTTGCTCGTGCTGGTCGCCCGACAGAAACATCCACAAGTCCTGGATAGCCGGACCGGTGCGCGCATCATCCAGGTCGACAATAAACAGCTGTTGCCCGTTAACCAGCACGTTGCCCGGATGCAGGTCGCCATGCAGTCGCAGCGAGGTGAAGTGGCCGGCACGGTCGAAGCACTGTGCGATTCGCGTGAGCAGGTCGTCGCAGGTTGTTGCGTAGGCCAGACGCAGATCGGCTGGCACGAAGTCATGCTCCAGGAGGTAGGTGCGCGACAGCTCGCCGAAGCTGTGAATGTCGAGCGCCGGCCGCTGCCGGAAACGGCGCGTGTGACCGCGCGCATGGATTCTGCCAATCAGTCGACCCAGCTGCACGAGCAGCTCCAGATCATCCAGCTCGGGCGTGCGCCCGCCGCGACACGGGAACAATGCAAAGCTGAAGCCAGCGTGTTGGTGCAGTGTTCGTTCGCCGATGACGATGGGTGGTACCACCGGAATTTCGTCGTCCGCCAGCTCCTGACTGAAGGCATGCTCCTCCAGAATGGCGGCTTCGGACCAGCGGCCGGGGCGGTAGAACTTGGCGACGAGGTTGCTGCCGTCCTGTTGGCCGACCTGGTAGACCCGGTTTTCGTAACTGTTCAGCGCCAGCAGGCGCCCGTCGCAGCGCAGGCCGGTCGCTTCGACGGCGTCGAGAATGTCCTCAGGACCCAGGTTTTGGTAGGCGAGGGTGCCGCCAACGTCGGTCATAGTGCGCTGAGTCCCGCAAAAGCGCTCAGTATGACAGAGTCCGGGCCCGTTCTGCCCGGTGCCCGGCTAGGAGGGGTAACCGACCGTGGCACCCAGCGGGGTAGAGAATCGGTCTGCGTAGCGCACGGCGAGGCTGAGCAGCAGCGGCAGCGCCACCGCCCACGCTAGACCGATTACGGCAAACAGCAGCCACTGCTCACCTGTCACGGTTGCCGTCCCCAGCGCGATGCCTCCGTAATACGACAGCGGGCCGAAGATAAAGGCCAGCGCAGCGGCGAGCGGCTTGCGCGTTTGCAGCCAGCGCATGCAGCCGTTCATGGTCAGCGCAAAATTTGCCCACAGCGCCAGAATCCATAGCGGTGCGGCCCCGGACCACAGCATATTGCCTTCGTAGCTAATCAGTCCTGAGCGCACATAGGCGGTATCCAGCACGAGACCAATGGCCACTGCCGTAATCGCCAGCACGAAATCGGCCCGCGCGGTGGGTACGGTGGCCCCGTGCCAGATCATGAAACAGCACAGCGCTCCAAGCCCCCACCAGGCGTAGCCATAGACCACGCCGGCCAGGCTGGCTGCCCAAACGAGCTTGAAAAACACCAGATTGAGAATCACAGGTAACACAGGAATATATGGTTACTGATTGCCGGAGTGAGCGCAAACCCATCCGCGGCTTCTTTAACCCTCCTCGCGCCCGTTTTTCTTACGGACGTGGCTCCAGATCAGGCTCACCAGGCAGCTGGCTGCCACCATGACTGCCACAATCGATACAAAAATTTCCATAGACTCATTCCTTTGCGTCCGCAGCGGACCATCCGCAGCTGTCATATGAGTATTCGCTGTGGGGTGTTGCAGCAGATGAGCGATTTCGTATCAATTTGTAACGTTATTCTGTCGGCGCGTCGTTCGTTGCGGGGCGGTCAGCCGCGCCGGGCAGCGGATCGTGCTGGAACAAATGGAGGGTGCCCGAGTCTTCGGCACCGGTGATGACGAGGCCCCGGCTTTCGATAGCCACCACGCTTTCGGGGGCTGCACCCGTCGTCAACAGCTGCACGAAGCGCGGCGCCAGCGGGTCAGTGATGTCGTAAATCGCCATGAAGCCGCCACGTTCCGACGTGACGAAGGCGTAATCATCGCCGCCGAAGCGGGCGGTCGCGACACCCTCAATTTCAACGCCGCGCCGCTCTGAACGGTCATCAGGATAAAAACCCTGTTGTGCTGCCGTGCGCTCGATCTCGCCGCCATCGTCCCAGACGAGTTCACCCTCCAGCGTCCAGATCGAGAAGCCGCGTCCGCCCGTGAGGGCCAGCTCGCCCTCGTCCGCACTCAGCAGGTAGCGGCCGTCGGGGGTGAACGCCAGTCCATCCGGCTCGCGTTGGCCCGCGGCGGGCTGCTGCGCGAGCGCTTCGGCCGGGTAGTTTTGCGTCAGCGCGACCTGCTGATCATCCTTCAGGTCGGCCAACCGGTCGGCGACTGCGCCCGTGCTGAACAGCCTTTTTATCTCCAGATTGTAGGGGTCAAAAATGACGATGCCGTTGTTGTCTTGCAATGACGCCGCCGCCAGCGTCTGGTCACGGGTGACGGTGATGTATTCCGGTTGCGGATCAGCAGGTTGCAGCACGCCGGCGCGGGCCAGCCGCTCGGGGCTCAGGTCAAGCGCGGCGACCCGGTAGTTGGCCGGTCTGTCCGGATCGAAGCTGACGATTTGTATGCTGCCGGGCAGGCTGATGTCCGCTATCACATCCGCTTCCTGTTCTTGCAGCAGCGCTTCGTTCTCGATCGCCAGGATAGCGTAGATATTGGGGCCGGAACGGGTCACCGCGATGCTGTCCGGTTGATGACCCACCCCGATCATCGCGACCACCGCAGCGCGTGCCGGCGCCCGCAGATCGATCAGCGCCAGCGCGCCGGGGTAATGCGGACTCAGCCCGGCGGCGCCGCCGAGCTCCGCAGCGAGATACACACTCGCGAGCGCCCATGCGCCGTCCGGCGTGACGGCTACGCCGGTGGGTTGGCCCGGCAGCGGGACGGAAGCCAGTGCAGCCGGCGTGGCCGGCGCAGAGATATCGAGAATATCAACGCTGCTGCGCGCCGGGTTGGTATACAGCAGCAGCTGGCCATCGTTGGTGGCCGCCAGAATGACCGCATTGCCGTCGACCTGATAGGTCGACAACGGGTTGAACTCATAGCGGACCGGCCCCGGCTCAGGCGTCGCGATGAACCACAGCAAAACGGCAGCGACCAACCCGACGACTATAGCGGCAGCAATTTTGAGGCTATTCATGCAGATGTTCCCAGATAACACAGCCCCAGACGATGACCACCAGCAGCAGAGCCAGCAGCACGGCAGCCGAGCCCATGTCTTTGGCCTGACCGGACAACGCATGGGGGGCTGACCCGACCCGGTCCACGACCGCTTCGATGGCCGAGTTCAAGAGCTCGGTGACTATAACGATGATCAGGCTGCCCGTCAGCAGCGCCACTTCCAGCGGCGTTTCTGCGAGCCAGAGAGCCACCGGAATCAGTATGACAGCCAGCACGCATTCCTGGCGGAACGCGGACTCAAATTTCCAGGCCGCAGTCAGGCCGTTCAGTGAATAAAAAAACGCATTCCAGATGCGTCGCAGCCCGGTGGCGCCCGATTTGCCCATGGTTTTCGGCCAGCTTCGAATAGCTCAGGAGAGCGTTGAGTTTACCGCAGCGGCGGAGGCGCGGGGTACCAAATACTGCGCTTTACAGGCCGGCCAGCTGCAGGCTGCTCATCGCGAGTCCCACCCCGATGATGCCGCCGGCGGCAACGTCCGACGGATAGTGATGGCCGAGCGCAATACGCGAGATGGCGATGCTCAGGGCGACCGGCAGGAAGACAGCAAGACTGGCAGGCTCATAGGCCGCCAGCATCGTCGTAAAGCAGGCAGCATGAATAGTGTGACCGGACGGAAAACTGCCCCGGTCGAGTGGCGTGCCGACACAGGCGATGCTTTGGTGAGTGACGAAGGGGCGCTCGCGGAGCAGGAACCGTTTGCAGAGTTTGTAAATGCCGACCCCAACCAGTGCGGTCAGCCCAATATGCGTCGTCATGGCGAGCCCGGCGCGGCCGGCTACGAGCGGTATCGCGCCGAGTACGCAATACCACAGCAAGCCATTGCCGAGGCGGCTCATGACGCGCAGGAAGTGCTTCAGCCAGACGAAGCGCAGCATCGCGTTCGCACGCAGGCACACGCGACCCTCCACACTGTCGGCCCAGACAAAGGCGCTGGCAGCCTTAGGGTCCATCGTGCTCACCGGCTAGATTCATGGCGGCAGTGTGCGCGTCCAGCGTGACAGCGGGCTCACAGTGCGGTGAAAGTTGTGTGACAGCTGCGGGTGCTGGCCGGGCAGCCGTCACACCGCCGCAATAATGCGTATGCAGACTGCTGGCCGATGAAAATCGCGATTGTGACTGACGCGTGGCGGCCGCAGGTCAATGGCGTTGTGACCACGCTGACGCGCACTGTTGAGGGGCTGGCGGCGCTGGGTCATGAAGTCCGGGTAATTACGCCTGCCGGCTTCAGGACGGTGCCGCTGCCCAGCTATCCGGAAATTCGTATCGCCGTATGGCCGGGCCGCCGGGTTGCGGCAGAGCTGGCGGCGTTTGCCCCGGACGCAGTGCATATTGCGACCGAGGCAACCCTCGGGCGTGCGGCCCGCGCGTATTGCCGCCGGGCAGGGCAGCCCTTCACCACCTCATATCACACCCAGTTTCCCGAGTATCTCCGCAGCCGTCTGCCAGTGCCGCTTGCCGCATCCTATGCTGTGTTGCGCAGCTTTCATGCAGCGGCAGCCCGTACCATGGTGGCGACCCAAGTGATGCGCGAACGACTGCAGGCACGCGGTCTGAACAACTTGGTGCTGTGGGAGCGGGGCGTCGACACCGAATTGTTCAGGCCCGCGGAGCGCAAGCACGACTTGGCCAAACGGCCCGTCTGGATCTACGTCGGCCGGGTCGCGGTCGAGAAAAACCTTGAGGCTTTTTTACGTCTGGAGCTGCCCGGCACCAAGCAAATCATCGGGGCCGGGCCGCAGCTAGACGAGTTTCGGCGCCGCTATCCGGAGGTCGAGTTCCTCGGCTATCGCTTTGGCGCTGAGCTGGCTGCCGCGATTGCGCAGGGGGACTGTTTCGTGTTCCCGAGCCTGACCGACACCTTCGGCCTCGTGATGCTCGAAGCCATGGCCTGCGGCCTGCCGGTGGCCGCCTATCCGGTCACCGGCCCTGTCGATGTGGTGGAGCAGGGGGTTACCGGCGTCCTGCATGAGGATCTGGGCGTGGCGGCACTGGCTGCACTTAAGCTCGATCCGCAGCGCTGCCGCGCGCATGCGTTGACCCGCACCTGGCGTCGCGCGACCGACCAGTTCGTGAATCATCTCGCAGTGGCCTGAGCGCGAGCGCCGTGCTGCGGCAGCGGGCGCGCTGCCTTACTGGCCATCTCCGATTCCGTTTCTGTATAGTCGCACCTGAGCGAGCGGCGCTGTCGTCGCTGCAGACGCGGAGGCTCAGCTTATGAAAGTCTTTTTGGTTCCGGTGGCAGATCGGCCGGAGTGCCGGGTTGCTCTTGATGTGAGTTTCGCTCTGGCCACCCGGTTGGGTGGCGATGTCGTGGGCGCACATTTGCGGCCGCATCGCAGCACCGATAAAGGCTACAAACCGGCTCGCCTGACTTTATTCAGCTCACTCAGCGACCAGGCTCTTGAGGCACTGAGCAAGAAGCACTCGGCTGCTGGCGTAAAGTCCGCTGCCCGCTTATTTGCGGCAGCAGCGCAAGCGCACGACTTTACCCCTGCCAAGCAGGCCCGCGCGGCAGACGTGCGGGTGGCGATCTGGCATGAGCTCGTCGGTGCGCCCGATAAACTGATGGCGATTCACGGCCCGGTTGCTGATCTGACCGTGGTCAGCAGGCCGCAGACAAAGGGGCAGGGCCTCGCGTACTCGTTTGTTCTCGAAGCCTTGATGCGCTCCGGCAAGCCCGTGCTGGTGCTGCCGCAGAAGCACAACAAGGTGCCCGGCAAGCATATCGTTATCGGCTGGAATCAGTCTCCGGAGATTAGCCGTACGGTCAGCGCCTGCATGCCGCTGCTGGCAGCGGCCGATACAGTGACCGTCGTTGCCTGCGGGCCGGAGAACCGGCCCGGGCCGCGGTCCGGGCAGCTGGTGCACTACCTCAAACACTACGGCGTCAGTGCAACGACGCTGCGCACCAAAGGCCGTGACGAGCAGCAAGAGATGCTGGATGCCTGCAAAGACGTCAACGCCGACTTGCTGGTCATGGGCGCCTACAGCCGGTCTCGTCTCCGTGAACTCGTGCTGGGCGGCATGACTGAGCACATGCTGTGGCATGCCAGCATGCCGGTGATCATGCAGCACGGTTAACGCGCCGCATTAAGCCCGGCTGACCCCGCACGGCCGCCGGCGAAATTTTAATTCTGAATCTCTTTACGTAATCCCGGCGAAACCGTGAGTGGGGGTAACTTCTATGGAGATTCGCAGATGTTACGCAAGAATTTAATACTGACCTCGCTGGCCTCACTCGCCGTCGCGCTGGTCACTACGGCCTGCAACAACAGCAGCAGCGGCCCGGGCCTGCCGGATTCGCTGATTCGCGTTGTGCACGCGGTCAGCGATGCGCCGCGTGTCAACGTGTTCCTGAACGACGACCTGGTGCTGGAAGACTTCGATTTTCGCCACAGTTCGGGTTTCGTCGGCATTCGTCCGGGTACTTACGATGTCCGGGTGGAAGCCATTATTCCCGGCGCTGACGACCTGCCGGTGATCGTCGCGGATGACGTGACCTTCTTGTCGCAGGAAAAGACCACGATCTACGCCACCGGAACCACGAGTCCGCTGGCCATCGCGCCGTTGCTCGTACCGACCCCGATTGACGATGTGATGCCTGGCATGGCGCGGGTGGGTGTGGTGCACGCGTCGCCCGCGGCACAGGCCATCGTCTCGACGGTAACCGTGTTTGCGACCTCGCCGGGGCTGGATATCAGCACCGCAGCCCCGCTGGGCAGCTTTGCCTTCGGTGAGACACTGGGCCCGGTGCAGGTGCCGGCCGGTGACTACCAGATTCGCATCGCCGCCGGCTCAGGCCCTGACTTTACCAACGCAGACGTCGTGTTCGACGCCGGCACCGTCAGTCTGGCCGACGGCGCAGACCTGCAGATCGCCGCAGTCGATAGCACGGTTACCGGCGCATCGCCCGTCTCGCTGGTCGTGTCCGATGATGCGGGCGGGAGCGACGTGTTCGATATCGCCACCGGTGCTGATGTGCGGGTGGTGCACAACTCACCCGATGCGCCGGCTGTCGACGTGGTGGTCAACGACGATTTCGCGGCGCCTGTGTTGTCCGGGGTAACGTTCACGCAGTTTTCGGACTTCCTGTCCCCGCCGATCCCGCCGGGAACCTACAATTTTAAGGTGGTTGATACCGCTACCCAGACCGTCGAAGCCCTGAACTTTGATGCCGATCTGGCGGCAGGTACGGCGTATACGGTGATTGCCAATGACCTGCTGGCCAATATCACTGAGGTGGTCCTCATAGATGACAACCGGCGGGTCGCGACGGAGGCCAAGCTGCGAATTGTGCATGGTTCGCCCGCCGCGGGCCCGGTGGATATCTACCTGCTCCAGCCCGGCGTCCTGCCCAGTGATACCGGCGCGGTAGCCCGATTTGAAGGTGTTGAGCTGGGGAGGGAAACCGGCTTTGTAAGCGTGGCTCCCGGCACCTACGATATTTATGTGACGCCCGCGGGCAGTCCGGGTGTGCTGGCGATTCCCGCAACCGGGACGCCGGTCGCGGCAAACGGTATCTATACAGCGATTGCCCGTGACGCCGTGGGTGGCGGAGCGCCGCTGGGCCTCATCCTGCTGGACGATTTTGACTGATAGTCAGGGGGGCGTAACGGCCCGCCGGTAAACTCGAACAGCCCCGCCGGACGCAAGTCCCGCGGGGTTTTTCTTATGTGGTCTGATGCGGTACGCGGCGCATTTTGTGAGTGGCGTAGCCCGCTTCAGCCAGCATCGCCAGCAGGTCAGCAAATTCGGTGTCACTGATTTCGGCTTCACGCGACATGATCCAGGCCAGCTTGCGGTCCGCCGAGGCCACCACGGTCGTGTTGTAGTCGGGATCAAGATAGATAATGTTGTAGCTGGCCTTCACCGGCCACATAAAGTGCACGTCCCATTCAGCAAAGGTCTCGGTGTCGACCACCTTGCCTTTAAAGGTAAACGACCGCACTTTGCCGTCGAAATCTCCGACATTGAAGGCGCAGGTCATTTCAATCGTGCCGTCATCCCGCAGCCGGTAGCTTTCCGTGTAGTTGTAGGCCTGCGCATCGGTAAAAAACGGGATTTTCAGCGGGATATTGCCATGGACATACCAGTCGCCGGCATACCGCTCCAGATCAACCCGTGCACCCAGCTTGGGCAGTGGCGCCAGGTTCGCGCTGGCGGACAGCATGCCGAGGGTACACAGGGCCAGCGCGGTTAACTTAACGAGTCTCATGCCGCAAAACTACCTATGTTTACCCGCTCAGGCTACCGGCTGGTTCGCATTTTTACTCGGCAACGGGCTGCTCGGGCCATGATTGCGGAATCCGCACCACCGGCTCCGTGTCGTAGCCGGCCGCGGCAACCCGGGCGAGCAGTGCCGCGTAACGCTCGTCGCTGATATCGGGGTCGCGCGTCATGATCCACACAAATTTGCGGTCGGGCACCCCAATGATGGTCTCTGAATAGTCATCATCGACATACACGATCAGGTAGGCCGACTTGAACGGCCAGATGAACTGCATGCGCCATTCAGCATTGGTTTCGGTGTTGTAGACAAAGGCGGTCGGGTTGAAGGTCTTGACCGGGCCGGTAAAACTGTCCTGGCGAAACCGGTAGCGCGTGTCGATCGAGTCATCGGCGTTCAGGGCATAGCTTTCGACCCCGTTGTGTGCGCCGGCCTCGCTGGCGAAAAAGAAGTCGATAGGGATGCTGCCAACGACATACCAGTCGCCCATAAAGCGCTCGAGGTCGACAACTTTAGTGGTGGCTTGTAAATCCGGCATCGTGTTCGTCGCACACCCGGCTAGCGATATGGCTGCCAGCATAGCCGATAGCGCTGCGCAATGCGTGATGCGCTGCAGCGTGGCCAGGAACCGGCTGGTTTCATTGCTCATCCTGTCGATCATTGAATTGCCCCGTTACTCATGCGTTTCTTCACGGGCAAGCGCAAGGCTCACCAAGGATGAGCCGCAGATTAGCAGCGTTTTGGCACCGCCGCAGCCATGATTTAACCGCGTCGCCGTCGGTCAGGCCAGGAAACGGGAAGGCGGCAATCAGGTGCGCGTGGTCGCGACCACCAGCAGCGGACCGGCTGATACGACCACACCGCCCGGCTGTTCCAGCGTGATCGCAAAGGTGGTCGGCTCGTCGACCCGCAGCTTGGCGTCGATCCGGACGGTAGTCTCCGCCGCACCCTGGGGAATGTCGAAAACGCCGCCGTCCACAGGCTGCGGCGAGCGCTCCGGATCAATAATCCACAGCTGATACTGGGCTTCAGTCGGGTTGTTGGCAGGCAGTCCGCGCAGCGTCATCAGTCCGGCCTGCTGCGAATCACTCCACTGTACTTCCCCTGACACCGCAGCAAACGCCGGATTATCGGTCGGTTGCCATGGCACGGTCACCAGGTCGGGAGCGGCGGCCAGCTGCGCCGAGATGCCTGCCTCCGCCGTGTTGCCGCCCGGCTCCCCGCGCACCAGCACCAGCGCAACGGCCAGCGCTGCCGCCAGGCCCCAGCCCAGATCGCGGAAACCGAGACCGCCGGCCGTGGCCGCAGTGCCCGCCGCAGCCGGAGCTGCCGCGGCACTCTGCTGACGGCCGCCGATCGGCACCACCTCAGCGGCCGCGCGGCCGGGCCGCGCCGCTGCCAGAATTCGCTTGCGCAAATGCATCGGCATGGCTCCGCCAGCTCGCGGCTCCGGATTGGACCGCTCCAGGTCCAGCATGCCCAGCTGCACCAGCGCCGCCGTCTGCATAAAGGCCAGCTGCTCGGCCTCGATACGATTGTCTGTCAGCGCCAGCAGCTCGCGCTCCTGGTCGGCGTCGAGGCCGCAAATGGCCTGGTCGACAAGCAGGTTCTCAATGCGCTCTTCAAAGTGGTTGCGTGGCGCGCTCATGGCAGCTCACCCTCGATGCGGGCCTCGCCGGTCGTAGCGTCCAGTTCCAGCTGCTCGCGAATGTGAATAAGACCTCGGCGGACCCGGGTTTTGACTGTGCCCAGCGGCATGCTCAGCCGGTCGGCAATTTCGCTGTGGCTGTAACCCTGGTAGATCGACAGCGTGAGAATTTCGCGGTGGTCGGCGGGCATGGCTTTAAGCACCCGGACAACATTCTGGACCTCGACGTTTTCGGTCACGCGGTTGATCGGGTCCGGGTTTTGCGCGGCGATACCCTCGTCGTACAGCTCCGACTCCGGCTTGCGGCTGTTCTTGCGCAGGCGGTCAATGAGGCGGCGGCGGGCGATGGTGGCAATAAAGGTGACTTCGCTGGACAGCTCCGGTTTGTAGCGGCCGGCGTTGGACCAAATCTCGATGAATATTTCCTGGACGGCATCCTCTGCTTCCGAGGAATTGCCGAGGAAACGACGGGCCAGCGACCATACCAGATCGCCGTACTGGTCCAGCACTTTGCCGACCGCGGTCTGATCACCTGCCGCGACTTGTTGGAGCAAACTGAGGGCCAAATCTGATGTCCTGTCTGAGCGGCTTGCAGACTCCTCCCGGCGCTTACCGGGGCGCATGTCCACAGGCAGGCGTTGCGGGCGAATCTCGCCAAGAGCCCGAATCATAACATTTTGCATTGCCGTATCCATCAGCGGCAGTTGCCTCATCAGCCGGAATCGAATTGCGGGACCCGCCAGTAAGTAGCTGGCGCGCCGTCGTGTTGCAAAAGTGTTATTCGCGTCGTCGCGACAGGCAGATGCAGTTTTAGCGTTTTTCGAGCAATTTTCGCAGTGCAATCAGCGTGCGAGTGGCTTGGTGCAGTTCAGCGACCGGAATTTCGCCGTTCAGTTCGGCTGCCCATGCCTGGCGCCGCCGGCTGAGGGCCTGCAGTGTCGCCACGCTGCGGTCGGTTAGCACGGCGAGACGTGCCCGCCGATGGGCCGGATTGTCCCGAAACTCCAGAAAGCCCTGCCGGACGAGGGCATCCGCGGTGCGCTGCACGCTCTGGCGCTTGAGGCCCATTTGCCGCGCTATCGCGGCAACCGTCAGCGGCTTGCCTGCCAGTTCCAGCGCGTTCAGCACTTGCCAGCGGGCGCTGCTGAGGCCGAGCTCGCGGGCGAGCTTGTCCGCTGATTGGTTGAGTCGGGACGCGACCCTGAAGCTTTCCAGGCTCAGCTCATTGAGCGCGATCGCAAAGGGTGACATGGCCATAAGGGTCTCCGGCAGGTTGACAGCATCCTGTCTCTAAGCGCGGCTGGCGTCAACCCAGCGGCTCTGACCGTTTACGAAATACGGCGCTTTGCCTTTGCACGGGGCGCGGTGTTTCCGCATAGCCTTCTGCAAATGCCAGTTCCTGCAGCAGCGCGCCGCAGGTGGCGCGCAGCTCGCCGGAGCGCAGCAGAAACTCCGGGTTGCGCGGCCGCCCGTAGTGCTGCTGGCCCTGCATGAACGTGGTGTAGATCAGTACGCCCCCGGGTGCCAGGGCGTCGGCGAGGCTGGGAAACAGCGGGCGGTGCAGGTAGTTGCACACCACGATGCCGGTAAACGTGCCGGCAGCAAACGGCCAGCGGCCGGTTTCAAGGTCGTGGCGGCTAAGCTGCAGGCGCGGCTGGCCGCGCAGGTCGGCGACGCCCGCGAGGTCAGCATCAACGGCCACGACGCGGTGGCCGAGCGCCAGCAGATAGCGGGTATGCCGGCCGCCGCCGCAGGCGAGGTCGAGGACCGTGCCGCCCGGCGGCAGCAGGCCGCTGTAGCGGGCCACCCAGCTGTCGGGCGGGCTGTTTTGCGCAGGGGGCTTCATCGGGTCAAGATGGTAGCATTGGCGCAGACAGCGAGAGGACAGCGACCATGACTGATGTGGCATCCGGGCAGGCTCCGGACCTGGCGGCGGGCAAGGAAGAGATCCGGATCCGGCCGTTCTGGTACTCGGACATCTGGCTCTTCCCCAAACTGATCACTGTGATCACGACGCTGGATAAGCAGGGAAGGGTGAATGCGGCGCCCTACTCGCACATCATGCAGTACGACGTCATGCAGAAAAACCCGCGCATGATTGTCGGGTTTCGGCAGGAATCGCATTCCTTCGAGAACATCCTGGCGACCGGTGAGTTCGTCGTGAACTGCCCGTCTGCCGATTACCTGGACGACATGATGGAGACCGCGCGCTTTTGGCCGGAGGGCGTCAATGAGCTCGACCACACGCGCTTCACCATGATTCCTTCCCGCAAGGTTAAACCACCGAGCATTCTCGAGTGCCCGCAGATTGCCGAATGCACGGTCGACCAGATTATCCGCCTCGATAAAAGCAGCGGCATTGTAATTGCCAACATCGAGGCGATTGTGATGGACAAGGGTCTGCAGGATATGGATCGGGCCGAGCGTATACCGGCCATGAATCTGCCAGTGGGCCTCGGCGATCAGAATCGTCGCTACTACTATCATGCGCTTGTCGACAAGGTCACGATGCATGAGCTTGCGGAGCCGCCCGGCGCGCAGAAAGGCGGGCAGATCAAGATGACCATGGACTGGGACGAACGGGCGACAGCCGCGCTGATGGAAATCCCGGTGAATCTGCGCAAGATGGTTGCCGGGCAGCTTGAGGAGTTTGCCCGCAGCAAGGGCGCTGCCAGCGTGACCGGCGAGCATATGGTCGAGATGTCAGAGGAATACGGGATCGACAGCGAGCTGATCGCCAGGTTCAAGTAATCTCGCTGCGGAATCCTGGGCGGGTGCTGGTTATTGCTGCTGCCGTGTTGCACAATTCTGGTCTAAGTTGCTGATTCAGGTTAATAAGTCGAATGCCTACCGAGCTTGAGTTGTTTGGTGGAGGCGGCGCCGAGCCGTTCTCCCTCGCTGGCCTGATGATTAATCTTGCGATCGGGCTGGGCCTCGCCCTGGTCGTGCGCTGGCATTTTCTGCGGTTTGGTTCGACGCTATCCAATCGGGATGAGCTGGGTGGCGTGCTGCCGTTCATTTTGCTGACCACCGTGCTCATCATCACCGTCGTCAAGTCGTCGCTGGCGCTATCGCTGGGTTTGGTGGGCGCTTTGTCGATCGTGCGCTTCCGTACGCCCATTAAGGAGCCGGAAGAGCTCGCCTATCTGTTCATCGCGATCGCTATTGGCCTCGGCCTCGGCGCTAACCAGGTGGTCGCGACCGTGGCCGCCGCTGTATTCATCCTCGTGGCCATGGCCGGCCTCAAGCGGTTTATGGGGCGCTCGCTGGGCAAGAATCTGTATTTGTCCGTCGCCCTCGGTTCCGGCCGGGACGGCGAACATTCCCTGACTGCGCTTAACGATCTGCTGACGGGTCATGTGGCCGCGGCTGATTTGCGGCGGTTCGACGACCGCGACGGTATCCTCGAGGCCACTTATCTGCTGGACATGCAGTCCACCGAGCAGCTGGCTGACCTTACCGCGGAGCTGCAGGCCGCGTTCCCCGGTGTCAGCGTTACCTTCCTCGACCAGAACGGCATGCCGGGTATTTAGCTGCCGCGTTTCGGCCTATGAAAATAACGCCGAAATTTGCCCGGAGCGCGGGCAGCCGGGATGCCGAGGGCGGTCGCTGGCTGCTGCGACTGCTGGCCGCGGCGGCGCTGGTGCTGGTGCTCATGCTGCCTGGGGCGCTGTTGATCGCGCCCGACGCGGTGCAAACCGCCACGCGCAAGCTCGAACAACGCTGGGGTTACCTGTTTGCTCAGGCTGACGCCAGCCTGTTTGAGAAGTGGTCCATTGCGCTTGGCGTCTACCTGCGTGAAGCCAAAGACGGTATTCCGGAAGTGCCGCAGCTCGTCATTGACGTGCCTTTCAAGGAAATGCGCAAGATCTATCGCAAGCGCGAGGAAGCGCTTGAGCGCGGCATACTGATCCAGGGCGACAACGACTTCGTTAAAGGCGAAATGCGCTTTGCGGATCGCGTGGTGCCGGTCAAGCTGCGGCTTAAAGGCGACTGGAACGATCATCTGGCCGGCCGCAAATGGTCCTTCCGGGTGCGCGTGCGCGACGGCCAGCAGCTGCTGGGAATGCGCAGGTTCTCGCTGCAAAGCCCGGCGACGCGGGGGTTTCAGGCCGAGCTCCTGTTTTTTGATTTGCTGCAGCAGGTCGGTGTCATGACGCCGCGCTACCAGTTCGTCAACGTCGTCGTGAACGGTGAGGCGCTGGGGCTCATGGCCCTCGAAGAGTTTTTTGCCAAGGAGCTGCTGGAACATAACCGCCGCCGGGCGGGCGTCATCGTGCGGTTTGATGAAAGCCTGGTCTGGAGCGCGCGTGACTCCATAACCGGTGAGCCGGTGGGCTGGGGCGGCGCGTTTGACAGCTACCTCAACGCTCCCGTTGACGGCATCGGCTCGGCAGCCATCGCCGCCGACCCGGCGTTGCGCGATCAGTACCGTGTCGCCGAGGGGTTACTGCGCGGCTTTGCCGAGGGCGCGCTGCGTCCCAGTGACGCCTTCGATGCGCGCCAGCTCGGCAGCTATATTGCGGTGGCGGACGCGCTGGGTTCGTGGCACGCCGTTGCCTGGCACAACCTGCGCTTTTATCTCAACCCGCTGTCGCTCAAGCTGGAGCCGATCGCCTTCGACGCGACGCTGCAGGAGCGTTTCACCGACCAGTCGTCGGTGATGAACGATGAGCCTGTCGTCGCAGCCATGCTGCGCGACCCGGCGGTCTGGCAGGTTTACGTCCAGGTGCTGGAGCAACTTGCGCGGCAGCTGCAGGACGGTACTTTGCAAAAACGCCTCGCTGCGGTTGAAAGCCGGCATTTGCCGCTGCTGCAAACGGAGTTCCGCATGCTCGGCAACTTTCCGGTTGACTACCTTGAGCCGCGCATGGAGGGCTTGCTGGCGGCGGCGCGGATGGCGACTCGCGACGGCGGCGATGATCACCTGTACGTGTTCGAGCGCAATGAGCCGCAGCAGTATCCGGTGTTGGCGCACGTCGGGCTATTGCGCGATGGCGTCGCACCGCAGCTGCAGATTGACTCGGCGATTCCCAAAGCCGTGGACGTGCTGGCGGTTGAGTGGGTGGATCCCGCAAGCTCATTGCGCGCGCCCGCGCTTGCCGCGGCGCCGTTGCCGCTGCGACTGAATGCTCGCGGGGTAGGCGCACCCCCCGAGCGGCATCGGTTGGCGCTGCAGCCGCCGCCGGTCGCTGCCGCTGAACTGCGCGTTACCGCCGGTATTGCGGGGCGGAACTGGTCGCAGGTCTATACGGCGCGCCCGGTGCACGCGGCACTGCAGTCGCCGCCGCTGCCGGCCGCTTCGGTGTCGCGGCTGGAGGCGATAGCGGGTCTCGATGTGGATGCCGACCTGCAAACGGTGCGGATCAGGGCCGGAGACTGGGCCGTCGATGAACTGCTGGTGCTGCCCGCCGGCTGGGCGCTCGAGGCGGGGGGCGGCGCCCGCCTGCGCTTTGCTGCCGACGCCGGGGTGGTGGTTTACGGACCGGTCACGCTGCTCGGTACGGCCGCCGACCCGATTGAGCTCGTTGCGCAGGGGGCTGAGCCCTGGCTGGGGCTGGTCGTGATGAATGCCGCATCCCTGTCGCGGCTCGCGCACGTGCGCATCAGCTCCACGCGCAGTTTTAGCGCGGGCGCGTGGTCGCTGACCGGCGGCACAACGTTTTACCAGAGCGACGTCGAAATTGTGAGCAGTCAGTTTGACGGGAGTCGCGGTGAAGATGCGCTGAATATTGTCAACGCCCGGTTTATCCTTGATGACGTCACGGTTGCGGAGAGTGTGTCCGACGCCTTCGACGCGGATTTTTCTACGGGCAGCATGCGCGGCGGGCGGTTTACGGATATCGGTACGGCCGGCGGTGGCGATGCCATTGATATCAGCGGCAGCGAGGTCGATGTCAGCGGCACCGTGTTTGTCGGCATCGCCGACAAAGCGCTTTCGGTCGGCGAGCGCAGTACCCTGGCAGCGACCGGGTTGGAGATGTCTGATGTCGGCACGGGCGCGGCCGCGAAAGACGGCTCCCGTCTGGAGCTGAGCGCGACGCGAATCAGCAACGCGACGTTTGCCGGTCTTACAGCGTATATCAAGAAGCCCGAATACGGGCCGGCCGAAATAACGGCCCGGGACGTAACGATTACCGCGACCGAGACGCCGGTCGTGGCGCAGACCGGCAGCCGGATAGAACTGGACGGAGTTCTGGTTGCGACGCGCGACGTCGATGTCGCGCTGCTTTATGACACGCTGATGAAGCCGGGGCTGCGGCGGTGAGCGGCAGCGGTGACGATGAACGTCACGAGATCAAGTTTGCAACCTATGCGGCCAACCTGCCGGCGGTGCAGCGCTGGTTACGGCTGCGCGAAGAGGGTTTTGTTACCCCTTATCCGCCGCGCCACGTCAATAACCTGTATTTTGACACCTGGAATTACCGCGCCTATGCCGACAACCTGGCGGGGGTGAGTCAACGCGCCAAGGTGCGCCTGCGCTGGTACGGTGAGTCGCCGCTGCCGGAAGCGGCCGCGCTGGAGATCAAGCGCAAGCGCAATCATTTCGGTTGGAAACTGCGCTACCCGGTTGCCACTGCTGACTGGGACGCGGATCTTCCCTGGGCCGAGCTGCAGAGGCGTATCCGCGCGCAGTTGCCGCCTGACGGCAGGTTGTGGTTCGACCACAGCCCGCAGCCCGTGCTGCTCAATCGCTACCGCCGCGAGTATTTTGTCACGGCCGACGGCCGCATTCGGGCGACGATCGACACCGGTCAGCAAGCCTTTGACCAGCGCTACGCGCTGCGACCTAACCTGCGCTCACCCGCCATCATGCAGGACACGCTCGTGCTGGAACTGAAGTTTGCGCGCGCCGACCGGCAGCTGGCTGTGGCGTTGCTCGCCAGTGTGCCGCTGCGGGTAGGGCGGCACTCCAAGTTTATGAACGGCATGCGGGCTGCCGGCTTCGCCGGCTAGCCGGCCGCATGCCGCTGTTGAATGGCTGTCGGCCGGCCGTCGCCGGTGGGCTGATACCAGACGCTGATGTCGCTGGCTGCGGTTTCCCATTCCGCCACAACGTTGTCGCTCTCGAGCAAGAAGCTGTTGAAACCCACCCGATGCATGAAGTGCAGCTGCTCCAGCAGGACATCGCCCACTGCGCGCAACTCGCCCGCGTAGCCATAGCGCTGCCGCAGGACCCGCGCTGACGAGTAGGCGCGACCGTCACGAAAGGTCGGAAAGTCGAGGGCAATGACGGCGAAATGCTCGAGGTCGCTACTGAGCGCATCGGGTTTTTCATCACTGCGCAACACGATGCCGAGATGCGTCCCGCGGCGAAGCAGCTCGTCACGGTGTGTTTGCCATTGCTGCAGGCTGACAATGACCGGTCCCGCCGTCGAGTTCAGCACATCGGCAGTTGTGCCGGCGCTCACGTCGGTGTACTCGTCGGCATGTGGTCTGCCGTCTTTAAGCAGCGCCATACAGCGCCTCCTTGAACGGTTGCATGCCGACCCGTCGATAGGTGTCGAGGAAGCGTTCACCCTCATGCCGCACGGCCAGGTAGGTCTGCAGGATCTTTTCCACCGCCGGTGCCGCCTCAGCCGCCGAAAACCCCGGGCCGGTGCGGTCGCCCAGCGCGGCATCAGCCCCGGATGATCCGCCGAGCGTGAACTGGTAATACTCCTCGCCGCGCTTGTCGACGCCGAGTATGCCGATATTGCCGACATGGTGGTGGCCGCAGGCGTTCATGCACCCGGAAATATTGATGGTGACTTCACCGATTTCGTGCACCCGGTCGAGGTCCTGAAAGCGCTCGTTGATTTGCCGGGCGATCGGGATGGAACGGGCGTTGGCCAGCGAGCAATAGTCAAGCCCGGGGCAGGCAATAATATCGGACACGTGCCCGATGTTTGCGGTGGCCAGCTTCAGTTCGACGAGTCGCTCGTACAGGGGCAGCAGGTCGCGCTGCGCGACGCTGGGCAGCACCAGGTTCTGGCGATGATTCACCCGAATTTCACCGTTGCTGTAGGTGTCGGCCAGATCGGCAACGGCGTCCATCTGCGCGGCAGTCATATCGCCGGGCGGCGCATCCAGGCTTTTCAACGAGATATTGGCGATGGCGTAGCCGGCGACCCGATGCGGGGCCATGTTTGCTTTTAGCCAGGCGCCGAATCCGGGGTTGGCGAGCGCCTGCTGCTCCAGCAGGTCCGACGCATCGCTCAGTGTCGCAAAGTCAGGGCCGCGGAAGTGGGCTCTGATGCGCTCGATTTCGGCGGCCGGCAACTGCAGTGCGGTATCGCGTATCTCGGCCCATTCGGCCTCAACGCGGCGCCGAAATTCATCCGCCCCGATTTGATGCACCAGTATCTTGATGCGCGACTTGTACATGTTGTCGCGCCGACCGTCCTGGTTGTAGACGCGCAGGATAGCCTCGAGATACGACAACAGGTCTGCGGGTTCGAGCCACTCTCTGATTGTCTGGCCGATAAACGGTGTGCGCCCCTGACCGCCGCCGACCACCACCTCAAAGCCAGGTTCGCCGTCCGGATTGCGGTGCATCCGCAGCCCGATGTCGTGCACCTGCACCGCCGCCCGGTCGGTGGGCGCAGCCGTTACGGCGATTTTGAATTTTCGCGGCAGGAACGAGAACTCCGGGTGCAGGGTCGACCATTGCCGGATGATTTCGCAGTAAACCCGCGGGTCGTCAATCTCATCCGCCGCGACGCCGGCATACTGATCCGCCGTCACGTTGCGGATGCAGTTGCCGCTGGACTGAATCCCGTGCATTTCGGCGGCGGCCAGATCGGCGAGCGCGTCGGGCACTTGCTGCAGCTGAATCCAGTTGTACTGGATATTCTGTCGCGTGGTGAAGTGGCCGTAGCCGCGATCATAGGTGCGGGCAACATGAGCCAGCGTGCGCATCTGCCGGGACGACAGCACGCCGTAGGGAATATTGATGCGGAGCATGTAGGCATGGAGCTGCAGATAAAGGCCGTTCATCAGCCGCAGCGGCTTGAACTGATCCTCCGTCAGCTCGCCGCTCAGACGGCGCGCTACCTGGCGCCGAAACTGCTCCACGCGCTCACGGACGAGCGTGCTGTCAAATTCGTCGTAGCGGTACATCAGGTGGGAATAGCAACACTCGGGCCGAACGCCCGGATGTATTCGCGGTACTCAAGCGGGCGTGGTCGGTCGCTGTCAGCGTCGGCGCTGGCAGGCGCCACTTCGATCAGGTACGGGTCAATGACGATATTGGCGGCGGCCGCCTGTAACGCCCGCTCCAGCAATCGTTCCGCGTCGGCCTCGGTCGCCGCCTGCGCGCCGTGCCCAATGTCGGGCGACCAGGTGCCGTCCTCGCGCATGAACGCGACAAAACCGTCGGCGAGGGTGTTGGCGATCACTATTTTGGGCATAGGGGCAGGTCTGTATCAGCTTTCAGGCGGCTAAGTTAACCGTCTGAAAGCCATATAAAAAATAATATCTGTTTCTGCGCTTATGCCCGCCTGCTATATGCCCGAACGCGTGTCGCCGCCGGGCGTGCGAGTGCTCAGCGGCTACAGACCGTAGCGGCTGAACAGATCGCGCTTGCGGCCCAGCAGTTTCGCGCTGGCGAAACGGGCCGCCATTTTGCCCCCGGTCATCCAGGCAATTCGCTTGCCCTGCCTCGTGTTGGCCAGAATTTGTTCAACCAGCCAGGGGGCCACGGTGCCGACTTCATCCGCCATGATGTTCATCATCGGCCGCATCTCCTGCCATTCTTCGGCACTCAGCTGCTGTTGCTCATGGAACCAGTTGTCGCTGATCAGCACGCCGGGGCTGATCATGCCGATAAGAATATCCGGATGGGTGTTTTCTTTCAGCAGGTACTGGGTCAGTAAAAAGATGCCGGCTTTTGTCGCACTGTAGACCCCCATGTTGGGTACCAGCGGCTTGCCGCTGAAGCTGCCGCCGAGCACGTTATAAAGTTGACCTTTGCCCTGCTTACGGAAACCCGCTATGGCGACCTGCGAGCCGAAAGTGGTGCCCAGCAGGTTGCTGGTGATGAGTTGGCGGGTCAGGTTTTCTGGTAGCTCGTGCACCTGATGTCGGGACGTCGCTGTTCCGGCGTTATTGATCCAGTAGTCCACCCGTCCGAAGCGGGCAATAGCGTGATCCCACAGTGCCTGCACCGCGGGCTTGTCGCTAATGTCGCAGGCTTGTCCGGTGCAGCGATCAGGGGCGGTGGCGCCCAGCTCCGCAACGGCGTTGCGCACCTCCTCAGCATTCCGGCTGCAAACGACAACCTGATGGCCCCGCTGCAAAAATGCTTCGGCGAGGCCGCGTCCTATCCCTTTGGTGCTGCCGGTGACTACAACTGTCGCCATTGCCGCTAACCTTTCTGTGACTTTGCCAGGGTGCAACTGTAGCAGCTGGTGCGCGGCGCGACAGCGCCCACCGGCTTGTCCGCAGCGCGGTGAACACCGCGGCGCCAAGCGGCGGTGAAGCATGAACCGCTATAATGATCAGCCAAATTCTTAACCTGCAGCGGGTGCCGCGGCCCGCTTCAGTCGTGACTCCTGGAAGAAACCGTATATGCATGCCAAATCCATAGCCCGCACTTTACTGACGAAAACTGCATTGATGCTGGTGCTGACCGGCTCTGCTCTGGCAACGGCGGTCGCTTATGCCGCCGATGGCAGCTGGCCGCACTACGGCGGTCAGGAAGGTGGCGAGCGGTATTCGCCGCTGACGCAAATCAACGTGGACAATGTTGCTGAACTCGAGGTGGCCTGGAGTTATCGGACGGGCGCACAGCAGCGTAATCCCGACCTGATCGAGCTCAGCGGTTACCAGGCTACCCCGATCTTGCTGCCGCCGGAGGCCGGGGGTCATCTGGTCACCTGCACGCCGTTTAATCGCGTGATTGCGCTCAACCCGGCCACGGGTGAAGAAGAGTGGGTGTACGACCCGAAGATTGATCTGACCCCGTACGCGGGCCGCTTTAACTGCCGCGGCGTCACGCAATGGTCAGCTAAAGATGCGGCCCCCGGGGCGTTTTGCGAGCACCGCATCGTGCTGGCAACCAATGATCGCCGGCTGATGACCATGGACGCCGGCACCGGCAAGCTGTGCCCGGATTTTGGTACTGCGGGTGTGGTGGACGTGACGCCCATCATTACCGAGCTCAAGCCGGCTAACCAGCTGCAGGGCATGCAGCTGATGTCGCCGGTGGCCGTCGTCAACGATGTCATTATCATCGGTGGTACCGCCGATAAATTTAAAGACGTCAGCTCCATGAACGGTGCCCTGCGTGCGTTCGATGTGCGCAGCGGCGAGCTGCTGTGGACCTTTGACACGCTGCTGCGGGAGGGCGAGGGAGCGTCACCGATGGACGTCGGCGGCGCCAACGTCTGGACCACGATGTCATGGGACAGCGAGCGGGATCTGCTGTTCGCGCCCACCGCCAGCCCGTCGCCCAACTTCTACGGCAAGCTGCGGCCCGGTGACAACCTGTACTCCAACTCGATCCTCGCGATCCGCGCCAGCACCGGTGAGCTGGTCTGGCATTTCCAGGCCGTGCATCACGACGTCTGGGACTGGGATATCCCCACCCATCCGCTGCTGGTCGACATTACTCGTGACGGCAAAAAAATCCCGGTGGTTGTCGTGCTGACGAAAACCGGCGTCGTGTTTGTGCTGCATCGGGACACCGGCGAGCCTTTCCACGAGATCGAAGAGCGTCCCGTGCCGACTGATGGCATACCCGGTGACCAGCTGTCCCCCACACAGCCGTTCCCGGTGCGGCCGCCGCCGCTGCAGAATGTCGGGCTTGAGCCTGACGATGCCTGGGGCTTCGGTTTTGTCGATCGCAATGCGTGCCGCGACAAGATTGCCAGCATGCGCTCCGGCGGCTATTACCAGCCGCCGATGCCTGACGGCACGGTCATGTATCCCATGGTCGGCGGCGGCATGAACTGGGGTGGCGGGGCGTTCGACCCGGCGACCAATATCCTGGTCACTCCGATCGCGCAGATGCCGTTTTTCATCAAGCTGATCCCGAACGAAAAGATCGAGCCGACCGACGACAAGATGGCCGGCAAGCCGATGGGGCCGCCGGACTTTATCAGCGGCGCCGAGTACGGCCTGCATCAGGGGCCGCTGATGTCGCCGTTTTTTGCCCTGTGCTCACCGCCGCCGTGGGCGAAGCTGGTGGCCGTGGATCTCGACAAGGGCGAAATCCTCTGGGAGAAGCCGCTCGGCTACCTCGACAAGCTGATGCCGTTTCCCCTGCCGCTCGAGTTCGGCACGCCTGTTTCGGGCGGCGGCATCACCACCGCCGGCGGGCTCGTGTTTATCGGCGCGGCCTACGATGAGCGCTTCCGGGCTTTTGACCTGCGCACCGGCGACAAGGTCTGGGAAGTGGATACGCCGTATTCGGCGAATGCCACCCCCATGACCTATGAGGTTGACGGTCGGCAATACGTCGTCGTGTCGGCGGGCGGGCATTCATGGTCGCCGCTGCCCAAGGGGGACATGGTCATCGCCTACGCCCTGCCCGCTGCGGACTAGGTTGCCGCGGGGTTTGCTGCATCCCGGTTAAGCGGGCACGGCCGTCAGCTTCTCCGGGAAGTTCTTTTCCATGTAGTCGAGCAGCTCGCGCGGGTACTGCGTAACGCTGTCCAGCTTGCGTGCCGGCCCCGCCCAGACGGTGTGGCCGGGGTGGCCGGCCATATCCATCCACGGCAGCCAGGGCGCCATGTAGGTCGGGTTGGCTGTGGTGCAGACTTTGCGGGTATCCGGGTCGTGTAACTCACGCAGAGAACCCTGCACCGTCTGGTCCTCGCCCATCGGGAAGTTCGGCGGGTAGGGACGGTTCATATTGAGCCAGATGTAGTCGCCCGACTCGGTCCACTTCATTTGTTCGGGCAGCCTGCTGTCCGGCGGCAACTCGCGCGGGTCATCCGAGCGCTTCATGCCGTGCTCGTTGATCACATAGTACGCTTTGACGGCGATCGAATTGGGGCGGACTTCATTCACTTTCCCGGTTATCGGGTTGACGAAGCTGTCGATGCGTTTGCGCGTCCGGGTGTCGCGAAAAAAACTCAGTGTCGCGCTGTGGGCATGGTAGCTGCCGTCAGGCTGCTGCTCGTAATAATCGATCTCCGAGCCTTCATAGTCGATCATGGCGATCGGCGGCTTGCCCGGCACCATCGCGTAGATCGTGCCAAAGTACCAGTGCGGGCAGTCGACAGGATCGAGGCTGGCGCGCATTTTTACCAAAGCGGTGAGGCAGTCTGCGGGCTGCGTCAGGTCTAGCCGGGCAGCGCGGGCGTCGGTTCGCAGCGGCGCCACCAGCGGGGCCGCCATAGCCGCGCCCGCCGAACCCAGAAATCTCCGCCGATGCATGCGTGTCATGTGTATGGCCTCTTGCCGAAATCAGGCGCCCGAGCATACACCAATGCCGGGGTGCCTCGAAACGCCGCTTGCGCATCGCTAAGTGCCTGTTTCACCGCCTCTTATACGCGCTTTTTGAGACCTGGCTCGCAGTATGGACGGCGGGCATAACCTAGATTAGCGGCAGGGAGAACTAACCGTGTACATGCCAGAACTGAGTCAGGAAGTCTTGTTTGCTGTTGCCGCCGGGCTGGTGTTTCTGCTTGGCGCGATCGTCTCGCGGCTGTTGTCCGGCAACAGCCGGGTCCGCGGTGGCGAGGACAAGCGCAACCATCGCATTCGCCAGCTGGAGGCTGACCTGCGGCTGCTGCAGCGCAAGTACGATGAAGCGTGCGCCGCGCTGGATGCCAGCGATGCCGCCAAACAGGCCGGCGAAGCCACCATTCACGACCTGAATGCGCTGCTCGAGGAGCGCGGCCAGAAGCTTGCCGCCGTTACGAAAGAAATGAAGACGGCCGTGGCCAAGACCCGCGAGCTACGGCAAACGCTGGCGGAGCGGGCTGCGGAAACCATACGCGAGCACGTGCGTGCGGAAGAAGCCCGCACTGAGCTTGAGGTGGTGCGAGCAGGGTCCGATGTGATGATGAGCGAATTCGAACGCATGCAAAAAGGCGATGCCGCGGCGGAAGACGAATTCGAACAAGAGGAGCTGTTGCCGCGCGAGTCGATGGTCAGCGACTCCGAGTCGCAAACCTGAGCCATCGCTCGACTTCACTCACAGCCCTATTCGTTGACTTTGGCTAACGAGTTCAGGGCGTCACTTTCAGTGCCCCAGACAACATTGCCAGCCTCGTCAACATAGACGCCCTTGAAGCGATAGTGCGTGGGGGTAATTTCGACACGGTCATCGGCATACATCTTTTGCTGCAATCCCTCGTTGAACAGCACACAGGCGCGCGGCAATATCGGCCCGCTGACCATGTCGCCGGCCTCGTTGGCGCGCAAATAAAAGTCACAGCCGGCATCCCACGTCATATCGTCGAGGGTTATGTCAGCCAGCAGGTCCGGGTTGCGATGCAGGTTTTTGAAAGTTTCCGGCTCCTTAAAATAAAGTTCGCGCTGGATAATCGCGTCGGAGTCGGGGTCCGGAAAGTACTGAATCAGGCCATGCCTGAAAATCATGGCCGGATTTTCTGAGCCGTCCATGGACGACTGTTGAAAGACAATATAACCGTCAATGCCTGCGGCTTCGATCGGCGCGAACAGCTGATGCATGGGGCGGTGCATCTGCTCTGGCTCCCGCACCATCGCCATATCGTTCTCGAACTGGCCCAGGTTGTTGTAGTTGCCGTCTACCCACGACTGAATAAGCGCCAGCGTGCGCTCCTGCGGTTCTGCCTCAGGTTTAGCGCAGCCGGTTAGCAGCAGTACGGCTGTGATTGTTGCGGCCACAGCCCGCGCCGCCGGTTGTCTACTGACGTGCATTGTCTCTCCCCTGATCACCGGGCCGGCCCATTATTACCAGCTCGTCCAGCCGCCGTCGACCACGATATTGGCGCCGGTTACGTAGGCCGCGGCGTCCGAAGCCAGGAACAGCAGCGGGCCCTGCATCTCTGCGGGCAGGCCGATACGTCCCAGCGGCGTCCGTGCCGCGAGTCGTTCAACAAAAGCCGGGTCGGCCTGTTGCACCGCCGGTGCCGGGAACGGCCCCGGCGAAATGGCGTTTACGCGGATGCCGCTGCGGCCGAGTTCGCAGGCTGCGTGGCGCGTCCACTGCAGCAAGGCGGCTTTGGCCGCGCCGTAAAAAGGCGGGTTGATGGCAGTCGCCGGCTCGTAGTTGGCGGGGTCGGGACTTACCAGCGCGTACATGGTGGCGATATTGATAATGGACGCGGAGTGGCCCGCCTGCACAGCGGCATCGAGCGCCGGACGGGCGGCCAGCAGCAGACGCTGCGCAGCCACCACGGTGATGTCGTAGCTGTCACGGAACGCCTCCGGTGCGGCCGCAGCGATGGCGCCCCCGCCGCCCGCGTACGCGTTGTTGACGATGATGTGCAGCTGGTTGGGCGCGTGTCTGGCAAACCATGTGCTGACGGCTTCGGCATCGGTGATATCAAACACCGCCGCTGTCGCCCGCCCGCCCTGGCTGGCGATATCCGTGACGAGTTTGTCTACGGCAGGGCGTGACCTGCCATTGACAAAAACATGAGCCCCGGCGGCGGCCATAGCCCGGCTCATGGCAGCCCCGAGGTGGCCGGCGCCCCCGGTAATCAGCGCAGCCCGGTCGTGCAGTGAAAACAGGTCATGAGTGTGCATGTGTGGGGCTTCGGTCATGGTGTCGTCCATTGTGCCGGATCCAGCGTCGCGGTGCCGACGCTCGGTCGCGAGTCCTGCAGCGCGGCGACCGTCGCGGCTGGCAAAGGTGCTGCCTCCAGGTGCCGCAGGTTCAGCGTCAGCTGCTCAGCC
>JAZBOT010000008.1:0-3597 GCA_036351295.1 Gammaproteobacteria bacterium
CATACTGCCGTTTGCGGACTGCACTTTCGCTGCTCACAGGAGTCATGTTGATGACCGTTCCAGCCGCGTCGGGCGCCGGCGATGACAACCCCGCCGAGCTGTTGCTCGCCGACTTTACCCAAACCGCCCCCGGCCCCGACTGGTACGTGCAGAACGACAACGTCATGGGCGGTCGCAGCCAAGGCGGCTTCGAGATCACGGATGGCCAGCTGGTTTTCACCGGCAACACCAACACCAACGGCGGCGGCTTCAGCTCGATTCGCACAGCCCCCTTCAAGCTCGATTTATCCGGCTATACCCGCATCCGCCTGCACGTGAAAGGCGACGGCCGGCGCTACACCTGGCAGCTGCAATCCACCGGCCGCTACCGCGGCTTTGAAATAAGCTACTGGGCCGACTTCGAGACAGTCGCGGGCGAATGGACCTGGGTCGACCTGCCGTTTTCGGCGTTTGCGCCAAACATCCGCGGCTACCCGCTCGACGGGCCACCCCTGCCCGTGCAGGACATCGCGGAGTTCGGGTTGTACATCTATGACAAACTCGACGGGCCGTTTGAGCTGCGTCTGGACCGTATTGCTGCGGGGGCAGAGTAGCAACTACGGGTTGGGTGCAGGGCCGCGCTTGAGTCGGCGCGCATCGGCACCCCTACCGGCCGCAGAGGGGGGCTCGTAACGCAAGTCTTCCGTACTCACGCAGCTGCGAACATGCTGGCTTACCACGCGCTCCGGCGGGTCGACAAACAAGACGTCAGCCGCCGCCGCGCCCGCCACCGTCCGGGCCGCCAGCTGCGACTGCCATTGATCCAGTTCCGCGCCCGATAGCGCAAGCTGCTCCAGCACGACTGTCTCAAGCAGGCTCTGGTAATTGAAGGCAGGCTTGTAGCCACTGAATTAAGCGCAACCCGCATGAATGAGCACAGCACTGATGTTCTGGTGCTTGTACTCGATAGAACCTTCGGAGCGATTATCAAGCTTGGCCAGCATCGCGAGGTAATCCTCAACAATGAGCTCGCATTCCAGTCGTGACCAGGCGGCCGACATTTCCCCAACTCCCACAAACGTCGCACACGTTCCCGATACGGCCACAGCAAGTAACCCCGGGCACAGGCCTGACGGCCAGTTTGCGGGTGCACTGAATGGTCGTTTATCGGTCTCGACAATCTAGCAGATTGTGCACGCCAGCCAAGCCACCCTCACCGGGTTCACCATCCGCCGACCCACTCACGGTACCGCCAAAGGCCACGAGCTTCGACCCGATCATATTATTTATCTTATTGTTTTTATTGCCTTTATAGGTCTTTTACTGTATATTTAAACAGTCCTTATAGATCCCACCGAGAGTCACCGCCATGCACCCCAACTCCACCCCCGCCCCACACCCACCAACCCGCGATCTGGCCACATTAGAAGACGAAATCACGGAGCTCGCCGCTCACCTCAACGCCGCAACCTACCGGCTGCTGGTGCTCATCCGCGAGTTCGACCAGCGCGGCGGCTGGAACGGTGAGGGTATGAAATCCTGCGCCCACTGGCTCAACTGGAAATGCGGTATCGCCCTGGGTGCCGCGCGCGAGAAAGTGCGCGTTGCTCATGCGCTGGCCGATCTGCCGGGCATCAGCTCGGCCCTGCGCGGCGGGCAGGTCAGCTATTCGAAAGTGCGCGCGATGACCCGCGTAGCGACCCCACAGAACGAGGACTACCTGCTGATGATTGCCGCCCATGGCACCGCCTCCCACGTTGAACGTCTGGTACGCCACTACCGCCGGGTGAAACGCAGCGAGGCGCTGGAGCAGGCCAACCGGGTTCACGCAGTGCGCGAGTGCAGCTGGTACGTCGACGACGACGGCAGCTACGTGCTTAATGCGCGGCTGAGCCCCGAGCAAGGCGCGCGCGTGGCGCAGGCGCTTGATGCAGCCCTGAGCACAATCAATGAAGAGCAGCGCAATGCGGCCGATGACGTTTCCGCGGAAACGCCCATTGCCGCGCGCCGGGCCGATGCGCTGGAGCGGCTCGCGGACGGCTACCTGACCGGCGATGCGCAGGACAGCAACGGCGGCGAACGCTGCACCCTGCATATCCATACCGACATCAACACCCTCCGCGCAGACGGCGACGGCGCCGAGGCCGAGCTGGCCGCAGGCGGCCGCGTTTCCGCGGAAACGTCGCGCCGGCTGGCCTGCGACTGCGGCGTGGTGCACTGGCGGGACGATGCCGAGGGCAACGCGCTGAACATCGGCCGCCGCACCCGCAGTATTCCACCCGCCATCCGCCGCGCACTAAACCGCCGCGACGGCGGCTGCCGCTTTCCCGGCTGCACCGCCCGGCACTATGTCGATGCGCACCACATCCGCCACTGGGCCGACGGCGGCGAAACCCGGTTGGACAACCTGCTGCTGCTGTGCCGCCACCACCACCGCCTGGTACACGAAGGCGGCTTTGGTCTTGCAATGGATGCAACCGGCGAGCCAGTGTTCAGCGCGCCGAACGGCCAGCCAATTGCCAACGCCCCCGCAACACGTTTCGGCGGAAACGTATTCGCGCTGGTCACGGCCAACCGGCGCGGGCAGGTTGAGATCGACGCCCGCACCCTCGTGCCCGATTGGCACGGGGAGCCAATGGACGATTCGCTGGCGGTGGAAGGGTTGGTGAGGCTAGCGCGCGACCTTAACTGTAGCGGCCCTGAGCTCGTCAAGCGTCGCCATTAAGGTCATCTTATCGATGGGCGAGGCTCTGAAACCAAAATACTTGTAGAAGTTTTCGGCCTCCTCAGAAATCGCGTGCACGAGCATCACACGCACGCCAATTGATTCGGCCGACTGCAGCACCCGCAGCACAGCGTCTTGCAGCATAGAAGAGCCCAGGCCCTGTCGCTGGCAGTGCTCGCTTACCGCGAGCCGCGCCAGAATCACCGCAGGTATGGGGTCCGGCATATTTCTGCGGGCTTTGCCGGTCGCAACCGCACGCCTGACGGCGCCGGCGGCGAGAGAAAAATAGCCGGCGACAGCACCGTCGGCATCACAGACTACAAACGTTCGGGTCGCGCGCGCTGCCTGATTCTTGAGTGCTTGCTCTCGCAGCCAGCGATCGAGCACCGCTTCGCCGGACGAAAAAGTGGAACAATCGTGCTGCGCAGACAGCGGCTCTGGAGGAAGAAATTTAATGCCGGCGATTCCCTGCTTATTTGTCCCAGGCGGGCTGGCGCTGCATAAGATCGTTTAAACGCGCATTGTCGGCGGGCGAAGCATCAACGAGCGCCGCAAACTTATCCCACCGTTTAGCGTCGAGCTGAAACAGCGTTCGGTCCAGCAGCGTGTTGGTGGCCGCGTCTATCGCCGCCTCGCGCACAAAATCGGACACGGTTGTGTTGGCCACCTCTGCCGCCTGCTCTATCAGTTCACGAGAATGCTCTTTGATTCTGAGATTAAGCGTCTTCGAATCGGGGGTTGTCGCTACAGCCATGACTTTGCTCCAAATATGTATATACATTGTATACAATAATTGTGCATGCATACACTATACGTGACACCGGACCCAGACCACTAAAACTTAACCGTCGGCGGCAGGAACGCCCTGCCCCATACCGCATAAGGGGCCACGC
>JAZBOT010000009.1:0-7185 GCA_036351295.1 Gammaproteobacteria bacterium
GCTCAGGAAGGCCGCACAGCTCTGCGCTGCTGCGACAAACAACGTCAGCAGACCCATGCTGTAGCTCCCCGGTGCGTGTAAATCATGCAGCGAATATTAACGCCTTGACGGGCAAACAGCACCGGAAACGGCAAAAAGCCCAGCGTGCACCACACCACCATGGGTCAGGCCAGATTCAGGCTGCCCACGGCGAGGGGCTTCCACCACCCCGCACAGACAGCCCCGAATGCCGGGCCAGCAGCAGTCACGGGTGTGTCTGCGGAGCCCGCCAAGGCGGTCCGCGCCTGTGGCGATCAGGTCAGTTTTGTTCATTGCTCGGGAGTACCCTCGACAAGCCCTGGGGAGCCGCTCTGCGGCCAGGAAGAATGCCCCGGCAGGCTTGCGGTGCACTGCACCGCAACCCGGTAGACTGCTGGCCAGCGAAACTTGTTAATATAGAGCCACTTCGATCATCGCAGACACATACATTATGGACACAGGAACTTTACCAGAAAGCTTTCGCCCCGGACTCAGTTCCAGTACCGGGCAGACTGAAAAAGACCTGTCCGTGGTCGACATGGTGCAGGTGCTGCTGCGCTTCAAGTGGGTGTCGATCGGCACGTTTGTAGCCGTGCTGGGACTGGCGGTGGCCTATGCATTTACCGCCACGCCCATGTACCGGGCGGAGACCATTCTGGCCCCGCAGCGGGGCGCCCCGCAGGGGCTCGGCAGCATGATTTCACAATTTGGCGGCTCTCTGAGTGGCCTTGCGGGACTGGTTGGCATGGGTGGCGCCGGTTCGCGCAACAGTAAACTAACGCGGGGCGAAGCGCTTACGAGCCTGACCTCGAACGCTCACATTCAAGGTTTTATCGAGAGCGAAAACCTGCTGCCAATCTTGTTCGAAAATCTGTGGGATGCCGAGCAAGGGCAGTGGGCGGTGGAGTCACCTGACGACATCCCGACGCTGTCCGACGGCTATGATTTGTTCCGCAACGAACTGCTTACGGTGGCGGAAGATCCCATCACCGGGATTGTAGAACTCTCCATTGAATGGAAAGACCCGGTGCTTGCCGCCAACTGGGCGAACACGCTGGTCGCGATGCTCAATGAGTCACTCCGCGAGAAGGTGATGCTCGAGTCCGACAAGACCATCGACTTCCTGAACCAGGAACTCGAGCGGACCAAGGTGGTGGAACTGCGGCAGGCGATCTTCTTCATGATCGAGCAGCAGATCGGCGATAAGACCAGCGCCCGGGTGCAGGACGAATATGCCTTCAAAATTATCAACCCGGCCATCGCATCGGATCCGGACAAATACGTGTCGCCTGACCGCACCTTTATCATCGGCGCCGGCGCGATGATCGGTTTGTTCGGCGGGGTGATCATGGCCTTTCTGGCTTATGCGTTTGTCCACCTCCGCTCCGAGTTCAAGGCGCGCGCAGGTAGCAAATAGTCCGCTGCCCGCGGCGCCCGGCCGGCGGCGGCTAGTTCAACCCGTTAATCGCGGCGACCGCGATGGCGGCGTTATACACGATGGTCGTAATGTTGGCCCAGGCCTGCAGCCTGAACCCGCGCTGGGTGTCGAGCGGCACCACAATCGTGTCGCCCACCTGGACGTTGTTGCCCTTGCGAAACCATTTGGAGCTGTTGGCCAGGACAGCCCCGTTGGCGCGCACCAGGTAGATCCGCTTCTTTGCGCCGTTCGGGGTCAGTCCCCCGCTGCGCTCGATGTAGCCGTCGCGATCCAGGCCGTCGACAAACAGGTGCGAGGTGGGAAACTGCACCTCGCCAATGACCGTGACCGCCTGCGTCGTGCGCGGCACCAGCAAACGGTCGCCGTCCTTCAGCAAAACGTCATATTTCAGGTCACCGGGCTTGGCCAGCAGGGCCGGCAAATCGATCACCAGCCTGCCGGTAGCTTCAGTCGAATTCAGCGTCGCCAGTAAAGACGAACCTGCACTGCGAGCATCCAGCACTGACGCACCTTCTAGTGAGCCCGCGGCCTGTAAGCTGAGTGACGCCACGTCGCCACGCAGGCGCTCTCGGAGCGCATCAATCTGCTGCTGCTCACGCTCTTTCAAATCTTTCCGCAAAAAGATACCGCCTTCCGGAAAAGCCTGACTCGTCAAGCCACCGGCACGGTCAAGGACCGACGACAGCGTGTCGCCAGGACGCACGGTATAACGCCCCGGATAGCGCACCTCACCCTCAACAAAAACCGTCAGCTCATTGTCCCAGTTCTGAATACGGCGCACCGTCAGGAAGTCGCTGGGGAGCAGTAAGACATCCGCCTCCGGGTTGCCCGCCAATGCGGCATTCAAATTTAGTGGAATAACCCGGGAAGAGCGAATGCTGTTGTCTATCACTTCATAGCGCGTAAGCTCTGCTTCGAGCGGGAACGCTGACTCGGTAAATCCGGCACCTGCACGAATCAGATCACTGACTCGCATTCCAGCCTCAAAGGGATAATCACCTGGCGCCCGCACCTGGCCCGAGACCGTTATGCGCTCGAATGGCATATCTGCCCCAGACTGCCGCTCCAGCTCCTCGAGCAGTTCAGCTACGCGCTCCCCG
Organism: Gammaproteobacteria bacterium; assembly: GCA_036351295.1. Classification (GTDB taxonomy): domain Bacteria; phylum Pseudomonadota; class Gammaproteobacteria; order Steroidobacterales. Next base: position 2,557 of record JAZBOT010000009.1, read on the forward strand.
CGCCGCGAGTCGGGTTCATCTTCTACATCTATTACCGACAAGGTCTCCAGCAAGCTACTCAGCGACACAACATCACTGTCACCTGACTGGAGCGCAGGATTAGTCAGCGGGTCAGAAGAGATCCGCCCCGCCCGATCGGCTGCCAGCTGGCCGACATTCACCTGCCCCGGTATGAAGCCTGGTGGCAGCTGGTCGAGGGACCGGACTGAGCTCACGGAGCTGAAGCCCGCCGGCACCATATCGCTGGAACCCAGCACAGCAGCACCGTCAGCCGACTTGTCAACTTCCAACCGAAACACCGAAACTTCGTCGCGCGCCTGCAACGCAACATTTTCAGGGGACCCTGGGTTGGCCAGTGCCGCCTCCAAATTAGCCGACAGCACTTGAATTCGACGCTTTGGCTGTGTCTCTCGCCGGATCAAAACGTAGTTAATGTCTGCCTGCGGACGCAATTTTTCCAGGCTCGGAAGCAAGTCCGTCAACCGCATGCCAGGCTGCCACGCATAAATGCCCGCCCGGGTCACATGACCCAGCAACCGCACGCCGTCGTCTATTTGCTTCAATACCGGGGGAACAAGCAGCACATCGCCTGCCTCAACCCTTTCTTGGAGACCCGCTGGAACAGACAGATCGAGGTTGACGAAAACACGCTCGAAATCGCGGTCGATGCGCTCGATGCGACTGCCCTTAGGATAAGCATCGGGTCGCAGGCCGCCGGCAATACTGATCATCTCAGCAGCCGTTCGCTCGCGACGCACTTCGTACACGGCAGGACGACGCACAAACCCACCCACGCCGACGGTCGGTCCCACGGGCGGAATAAAAATAATATCCCCTGACTCAAGCCTCAGATCTTTGCTGGAGTCGCCATTGAGCAACAAATCGTATAAATCCAGAGTCGTAACTAGCTTGCCGTCCCGGCGCAGCTCGATCGCACGCAACGAACCCACAGGCGAAACACCGCCGCTGGCCAGCAGCGCATTAGTGATCGTGGATAACCCGCTGACCGTATAAGACCCGGGACGCTGTGCATCGCCGACAATGAGCACGGTAATGGATCGCAGTGCGCCCATGGTGACCGAGGCGCTGGTGCCAATCAGCTGCTCGGCGATTTGATCAAGAATGGCCTGCTTGAGCTCCTGAAAATTAAGCCCCATGACATTGAGCGGCCCGATATTCGGGAAATTAATGGTGCCGTCACGGTTCACGATCAGGCCGATCTGACGGTTCTCTTTGCCAAACAGCTGGACCTCAATCGTGTCGCCGGGACCGAGTCGGTACTCATTGGGAACAGGAATATCTGTGGCCGGGGCAAATGTGGTCGGGGCGCCTTCAAACAGACTATAACCAAACGGCTCGAGACGAACTTTCTGCTCAAAAAAGGGTGTCTTACTGGCGTACCAGTCATCCGGTGACTCCTGCTTCAGCTCCTCAAGCAGGGTCTCGTCGACTCTGATCGGGCGCCCCATTTTGTCGAGCAGTGGCAGACCATCTTCATCGTAAATGGCAATGCCTTGATTCTCGCCAACCTCTCCAAGGACCCGCTCGCGTCGGACCAAATCCGGCAGTGCTAGCGGCTCCTGGCTGGTCAGCGCCGCATTGTCGCGGAGCCGCTCAAGTAGGGCTTCGCGCTGGCCAGAATCGAGTTGCTCAAGCATGCTCAGCTGCGACGGATCAAGGTCCATCACGCTCTGGGCTAAGCCCATACCGGGCAGAGCCAGCATAACGACCAGTAGAGCCCTAAGCCTAGCAAGCAACATCATAGAAATTTCATGAACTCTGAATAATGGAAAGTGGGGTGAATTAAGCCAGCGAACATAGCATGTTAGGGTTGTTGCGTCATCTCGCGGCCTTGGGTGGCCGCGAGTCATGACGGCGCTGGGTTGCAGCGGCTATTCGCGGGCAGCGGCGCCCGCAGCCAGCACTCGCCAGCTACCGTTAGTCGCTTTACAGGCCTTGTACTCACCCGACTGGCGTTGGCCCTTGAGCTCGTTAGTGACCCGCACGACTCGACAGCGGCCGTAAACTTCATCGTCGACGGTCTGTAACGGAGTAATCACGCCCCGCGCCGTGGAGTCGGGGTTAGACCAGGTAACCTGCTGGCCGTCACTGGCTGAATCCAGGGCTTCGATGGCGCGAGCGTAGAACAAGGCGCGATCAGCTTCGCTGAAACGCGCGAAGGGTGAGCGGGTGAGAAAGTAGAGGCCGGCCGCTGCGGCCTGACCGCTGCTCAGCAGCGCCACAATCAAACTACTCACTAACAGTCGCTTCATACGCCCACCTCCACTGCTGTCCGCCGCGCGCGGCATCACTACTTGTCGAACAGTTTAGCGTACCGACGTCGCGGCCGGTCACGCCAGGCGCCCCGGTGCCATGCATCCGAAGCGAGCAATGGCAATACGCTGGTGGCCTCTGCGAACACCATCTGCTCACTCACAACGTCAACCTTGCCCCATGAACAGGCCTCTTTCAGGGTGGAACTGGAGCAGGCGCCGTCGCGCGAGTCGGCCACAGTAATTTGCACGGCGTACTTGTGCATCGCCACGTCTTTGCCGAGGATCTCGGCGCATACGACGGTATCCTGAGCAAAGTTCTTTGGCACCCCGCCGCCAATCATCAGCAAGCCTGTATCGCCGGCGGCAATTTTGACGTCAGTGAGTTCACGAAAATCACGAATCGAGTCGATCGACATACACCGGTCCGGATTCTGGTCCTGGTGCACGACCAGACCGAAGCCGGCGCTGGAATCGGTAAACGCGGGACAGAATACCGGCACATCATGCTCAAAGGCGGTTTGCACCAGCGACCCCGGCTTCTTGGCATGCTGGGTGAGCCAGCGCCCCATCTCGGCAATGAACTCGCGCGATGAATAGGGGCGGGGCGCCAGACCGTTGGCAATTTCGGCTATCGTGGCGTCGCAAGCCTGCAGCTCATCCTCGTCAATGTAGGTGTCATAGATGCGATCGATGTAGAGATCCCGCAGCCGCCGGTCATCGACCTCGCTGTCCGCCTGGTAATGACGAAAGCCGAGGGCTTCAAAGAAATCCATATCGACAATGCTGGCGCCTGTCGCCACCACCGCATCGACCATGTTGTATTTAATGAGATCGGCGTAAAGCTGCATACAGCCACCCGCCGATGTGGAACCGGCCAGCGTCAGGATGACGGAGCAATCCGGGTCGGCGAGCATCTCGTTATATATAGAGGTCGCCCGCGCCAGATCGCGGGACGTAAATGACATCCCGGCCATGGCGCCGATAATCGGCCTGGAATCGAACGCCGTGATGTCGATATGTTCCACGGGACGATTCAGCAAGGCTGCTTTTTCGTCTGCCTGGTTTTTAACGGCGGTATCCATACATCTGCTCCGGTTGGCCGGCCGCGCGTGACCGCGGCGGCGCGTGCTCAGGTTAACGTGCGGCCTTTTCGGCTGCACGCTGGAGATTATAGACGCTCTGCAGGGGCTCATCCGCCACGCATATTTCACGGCGTTCACCAAAGCCGTTGAACGCCGTGCGCAGCGTGTCGCCGTAAGCGCCGAGCTGCCCTATTTCCAGGTAATCCCCTGCGCGGACATCCGGCGGCAGCATAAACGGCCCCGGCATGTAGTCGATACTGTCACACGTCGGCCCGTACAGCGCGAACGGCTGCTGCAGTTCACTGCTGCTGAATGCACCGTCGCGCACCAGCCGCGCCGGGTAGCGAAAACCCATGTGCGCCGCATCGAACAATGTCCCGTAGGCGCCGTCGTTGATGTACAACGTCGTATCCTTGCGCAACGTCACGTTCACCAGCAGCGATGCAGACTCCGCAACCAAAGCGCGCCCGGGCTCGCAGAGCAGCGTACAGGTCTCGCTGGTCAGGCTGTTGGCGAAAGCTGCATCAATGACCTGCATGTACTCCATCAGGGGCGGGGGCGCCAGATCCGGATAGGCCGCGGGAAAGCCACCGCCGACGTCAAGCGAATCCAGTATCACACCGGAACGATGAATCATCTGGTTGGCGCGCTCGATCGCGTGCGCGAAACCCTCCGGGCGCATCGCCTGCGAGCCAATATGGAAGCAGACGCCAAGGTGTTCAGCAACGACCCGCGCACGCACCAGCAACGCCGGCGCGGCGGCCAGTGAGACGCCAAACTTATGCTCCAGCGGCACCCGGCTGTGCGCATTATCAACCGCAATGCGCACGTGCAGGGCAAGATCATCCGCCCCGTCAGTGGCAGCGATGATTTTCTCGAGCTCGCCCTCGCTGTCCAGCGCGAAAGCCCGCACGCCGTAGTCAAAATAGGCGCGGCGGATATGCTCCGGGTGCTTTACAGGATTCATGCAGTGCAGGGTTACATCAGGGTAGCCCCGCAGCAATTCCATCTCGGCCAGCGACGCCACATCAAAATGACGAATGCCCGCTTCATACAAAGCATGCAGGATGACCGGTGCAGGATTAGCCTTTACCGCGTACAGCACCTCGCCCGGAAAGTGATCCAGGAAAAATCGGGCAGCACGATAGGCCGCATGCGGCCGGTGGCAAATTATGGGCTCAGAGGGTTGCGCTGCTTTCAGGTAGTCGCAGACCGACTCGAAGTTTCTCATTCATGGAACCTCCAGAGTTGCCGCAGGCTCTCCGCGGCGA
>JAZBOT010000010.1:0-12603 GCA_036351295.1 Gammaproteobacteria bacterium
CTCAATGCAGGAATACCTGCTGCCCGGCAAGGGCTGGGCCGCGCTCGGCGTCTCCCAGGACCCGAACATCGTACTGCTCGGCAACTTCTTCACCGGCTCGGTCATCAAGTTTGACCTGACCAGCGGCGAAGTTGTGGCACAGGGTGAGACCGGTGTGCAACGTTCGATAGCCGGCGTGGCACAGTTCCCGGGTTAGTGCCGGCAACACCGGGGCGTACACCACCCAATAAAAAAACCCGGCTCATCCGAGCCGGGTTTTTTTATGCGTGGCGCAGCCAGCCGGCGCAGGGAGCCGCTACCAGGGCACGATTTCGCCGGTGTAGTCGAAGAACGTACCGGTGTTGGCCAGCGAGAAGCGGTCGATATTACGGATCATATCGGTGGTGGCCTCTTCCGGCGTCTGAATGCCTTCAATGGCCTTGCGGAACTGTTCCGGAATAAAGTCCGTGGCGGTCGCGCCGGGCGTCACCAGGCCCACCATCACGCGCTTGCGCTGCAGCTGATAGGCCAGGTTGACCATGCACATGTTCAGCGCGGACTTGCTGGCCCGGTACCAGTAGAGCAGCGGCGAACGCACGCTGGCGATTGAGCCCTGGCTGCTGGACACGGCTACCATCTTGCGCAGGTTGCTGGCCTGCACCTGTTTCTGGAAGACCTCACACATCTTCATCGGGCCCTTGACGTTGACATCCATGACCTCGTCGAAGGTGGCGTAGTTCATCTTGCCGAAGAACTGGTTCTCAATACCGCCGCCGATGCCGGCATTGTTGAGCAGCAGGTCGATCGGCGTGTCGACATACTTGGCGCCGAGTGCTTCGATCGCCGCATGGTCGGTCACATCCAGCTGTTCGACCACAATGTTGCGGTTGGCCGCGGCCAGTGCGTTGAGCTCGTCGGCCCGCTCGGGCGACCGGGCCGTCGCAATCACTTTGGCGCCGCGCGCCGCATACTGACGCGTAAACTCCAGGCCGAGGCCGCGGTTTGCACCGGTCACGAGGATCTGGGCGCCCTCACCCACCGGCTGCGCAATCTTGTCTTCCTCCGACAGCTCGACAAGCGAGGTGCGATGCGCACCGGCCTGCGCCTGCTGTGCGCCAAACAGCGTGGCGGCAATGCCCGCGGCACCGGCCAGCAGATCGCGCCGGTCGAGGCCGCCCTGCAGTAATTGTTTAAACGGGTCGTTACGGTCTTGGTCGCTCATGGTCACTCCTCAGCGAAAATTTCGAGCAATACCGGCGCCTGCGCGGCAGGCGCGTCCGGTAAATCGATCAGTTTGTGGTGCGGGTGCGCCGCGGCTGCCGCGCGGACATGGGGCGCATGGGGGTCTGATGGTGCCGCAGCCAGAGCCGCGGGCCGTGACAATTCGGCCAGTGCGCCGTCCAGTGGATAGGTGAACACGGCCGCGGCAGCCGCCGGCAGGTCTGCCGCCGCCTTGAGCAGCGCGAGCGTGCGCACGTGCAGGTCGGCGGCCTCCGCGCGGGGCTCGCCGCTCAGCGCATGCGCGTCGTCCTGGGCATACCAGGGCCAGAACAAAGCCTGGTTGCGGGCCACGTGCCAGTATTCCAGCAAGTGTCCGCCGTGCCACACCGGATCAATCCGTGGCGCAAACCGTTCGGCCTGCTCCCGCGCGGCGGCCGTATCGAGGTACGGCAACCCGGACAGCACCAGGCCCGCAAACCGCGTCGACCGGGCGCGCGCGGCGGCCGCCAGCACCACACTGCCGCCGCCGCAGCCTGCGGCGTGCACCCGGGTCATCGCGAAGTGGTCCAGCACGGCGCCAATGGCATCGATGCAGGCCGCTACGAAGTCAGCGCCGTTGAGCCGGTGCGTTTCGCCGTGGCCCGGCAGGTCCAGCGTCAGCACCGGGCGGTGGACCGCCAGCGCCGTCAGCAGCGGCTCCACGGTTTCGCTGGCGCCGCCCAGATCGTGCAGCAACAGGATGGGTGTGCCGGGCCGGGTGAGATCACAGCGGACCCGCACACAGCCGGCGGGCGTCATCACGGTGGTATTCCAGGCGCGTTTTGCGGCCGGTGCGGTCGGCGGCGGTGACGGTGGCTCCGCCCCGGGGTTGGCGGCAAAGAATGCCGCCGCCTCCGCCAGGTTGTCGGCCATCGAACCGCCGAGCCGCACCGCAACACCAGGCGCCGGATCGGTAATCCGCTGCAGGCAGGCGGCCAGCACATCGTTGTTGGTGGCGGTGATAATAGCCGGCGTCCGTAGCCGGCGGACCGGCACCTCGCCCGGGTAGGTAAAGGCCGCACGGTAGCCGACGCGGTAGTGGTCGCCCGCCCGCAGCAACTCCATGGCCCAGTCGTGGAGCACCGCCGGCGGTGGCACCGTGCGCGCAATCCGCGCGGCGGCGCGGCGTGCGAACCAGGGGTAGAAAATCAGCTGATCGCGGTTACGTGTCCAAAGCCACAACAAATGCGCCCCGTCCCAGGCCGGCCGGAACGGCGGCAGGTAGCCACTGAGTGTTGCCTCGCGTTCGGCGTCGCTCAGCACCACGTAGCCATTGGCGTACACGGCGCTGATGCGTTCCGGCGCCCGGTCGGCGAGCGCTACGGCCATGCCGGCGCCGGTATGAAAACCGTAAGCACCCGCCGCGCGGATGCCGAGCGCGTCGAGCAGGGCGATCAGCACCCCCGCAAAATCGTCGAGGCCGAGTTCGAGTTCGCCATCGGCGCCCAGCGGGTCCGACATGCCGAAGCCCGGGTAGTCAGGGGCGATGACCGTGAACCGGTCGGCCCACTCGCGCATCAGCGGCTCGTACTCCGCTGACGACTGCGGCGACTGGTGCAGCAGCAACACTGCAGGCCCGGTGCCACAGCGGCGATAGTGCAGCTGGCGCGTGCCGAACGCAGTGGCCAGCGTCGCAAAGTGTCTCTCGATGAGCATGACCGAATGCTACCGCATCCGGCCCACCGGGCAGCACAAAAAAAGGCCCCGCACAGGCGGGGCCTCGTTTGCTCGCGCGGCAACCGGCCGCTATGCGCCGGCGGTTAGCCGGCTGCTTTCAGCTCCGGCGCAGCCTTAGCGGGTTCCTTCAGCGGAATGGGGTCAAGCACCCAGCCCTTGTGCTCGCGCCGGGCCGGTGACGGTATCGCGTAGGCCACGCGCTGCCCGGAGGCCGCCACGGCCTCGGTGTCGATGCGCCAGCCGTTGGCTTCCCATTCCTTCAGCGATTCGCGGTACAGCAGGATGCACTTGTCGGACGGCACCATGAACTCCTTGGTGTTGGTGTCCGGAGTCACAATCGGGTGCAGACGTTCAACGATCTCGACATCCTGCTGCGCAACGTAGCCATTGCGCTCGATGACGTTGGCGTCGTACTTCTCGTCGGTGTAACAGTTGCGCATGCACAGCAGGTACACAGCAGTGCTGTTTTCGTCAATCGGCCGTTCGATCAGGTACTGGTGCATCCACGCGGTTTTGGACATGTGGATGTAGGTCCAGACCTGGCTCGCACCGTGGTAGCCGGTGCCGGCTTCGAGCTCGCCGTCATCCTTGCGCGCCTCTTTCATCTTGTTTTCGTCGGGCAACTTCGGCGCCTGGAAGGTGTGCCAGAAACCCTGGCCCCAGTCGCCGCGGGTTTCGATGCGCATGTCGCCCACCTTGTATTCCGGCACTTCGCCTTTGAAGCCGTGCGTGTCATGCACAAACTCGTTGTGCGCCGGGTCGACGCCGTTCTCGATGGAGCGCTCATAGTTGCAGTTGATGGTGTAGGTCTGCAGCGTGCCGCGCCAGCCTTCCTGGCCCCACTCCGGCACATCAATAATCGGCGGCCGCTCGGCTTCGGGCAGGTCACCCAAAAACGCAAACACGATGCCGTGACGCTCGTCGACGGGGTAGGCATCAATCCGGGTCCGGCCGGGAATGGTCGGGTTGGGCCCGAGCGAAGGTATGCGCTTGCACTCGCCGTGCTTGTTGAACTCCCAGCCGTGATAGGGGCACTGGATGTGTCCGCCGGAAATGCGGCCGTGGGCGAGCGAGCCGCCGCGGTGCGTACAGGTGTTACTCAGGCACATGGCTTCGCCGTCCTCGGAACGGTAAACCACAAAGTCCTGCCCGAGGGCGCGCACTTTGAGCGGCGCCTCACCGAGTTCTTCCGATGTGGCCATGGGGTACCAGAAATTAATATACATGCCGTTTTCTCCGTCGAGCGTTCTGTTATTCCGGTCGCGACCGGTCACAATAAGCCAAGTCTAACATTGCCGGCGGCTTTCGCCGACTCCTGCACGCCCTAGGGCGCCGTGCTGGCCACCGGCTGGGGCGCCATGTCGCGTCGCCGTATCGCACTGATAATGAACAGCACCGAGGCCAGCAGCAGCGCGCCCGCAAACAGCGGGCTGTTGGCGCCGAGCGTCTGGAACATGAGCCCTGAGAAGGTGGGACCCACCGAACGGCCCAGCCAGCCCGCCGACTGGAACAGCCCGAGCACCGAGCCGCGCTCCCGGTCGCCGGCGTGCCTGGAGACCCAGCTCGTCGAGGCGGTGTTGAACAGCGCACCGCCCACGGCCGTGAAGGTAATGCCGAGCATCATCAGCTCCCAGCGGGGCGGCTCCAGCAGAAACGGCACGACGGCCATGAACAGCAGGCCAAACGCGTACGAACCCACGGCCACTTGCAGCAAGCGCCCCTCGCCGAACACCGGCGCCAGCCGGCCGACAATAAAAATCTGCGTGACCGTCACGACCAGCCCCAGGTACATGAAGCAGAAGCCGACCTGCTGCGGCCCCCATTGGAAGCCCGCGTTCGCCCACAGCGGAAACGTAGTCTCGAAACTGGTCATGGCGAACAACACGAGGAACCCCATCAGCGCCAGCGGCGCAATGATCGGCCGCCGCAGCATCTCGATGACGGAGCCGGCCATGCTGAGACCTGCCGCGGCCGCGCCGGCCGACGCACGCTGCTCGGGGGGCAGGCTCTCCTTGACGAACAGGATGATGGCCACCATCGTCAGCAGCGAGGCGCCGACGGCCAGCAGGGACGGCCCGAGCAGCGAAGCCGTGGCGGCGGTCGAGCCCGACAGCAAGCCGCCCAGCGCCGGCCCGGCGATAAAGCCGATGCTCATGGCGCCGCCCACCAGGCCCATGCCCTGGGCGCGTTTTTCCGGCGGGGTGATGTCGGCCACGTAGGCCATCGCGGCGGCGAAATTGCCGGCCATCAGGCCCGTCATCAGGCGTGACAGCAGCAGCATCCAGACGCTTTGCGTCGCGTCCGCCCAGGCCATCAGCCCGTAAGCGCCGGCCGAGCCCAGCATGGTGGCGATCAGCACGGGCTTGCGACCGACGCGGTCGCTCAGGCGCCCCCAGACCGGCGTAGCCAGAAACTGGCCGATCGCAAAGGTGGAGACGATAAACGCGGCAAACATTGGCGAGGCGCCAAAGTTCTGCGCCACAAAGATAAACGGCGGCAGCACCAGACCGAAGCCCATGCTGCTAAACACCATGACGAAAAAAAGAATGGCCATGCCTGTCCTGTGATTATTGTCCGGCGGCGGCCTCGATACCGAAGCTCACGGGGAAGTCGAGCCCGGACCGGCTCCCCTGCACATCCAGCACCAGCGGTTGATCGCTGGTCAGGTAGGCGCCGCAGGCTTCGCCCGGGTCGCAGACTTCGCCGTCGTTGTCGGCGTCTGAAAATGCGAACAGACGATACCTGCCCGGCGGAATATCGGCAATAGTCCAGCGGTATTCACCGTTACTGGCTGCAACGGTCACGTCGCGCTCGACGTCCGTGGCTTCATTCAGCAGGCGCACACGCAGTAAGCCGGCATCGCCGCTGTCGCCGAGGGTGCTGACCTGCATGATGACCGGCAGCTGCAGCGTATTGACCGACGAGACCACGGTCAGCGTGGCGGCGTAGGTGCCGTCGTCCAGCCCGTCACGATTCACCCGCAGTGTATAGCTGCCGAGCCCGGCCGCAGCCGGCGCCGCCAGCCAGGCCGCGTCGCTGGCGATACTGATGACATCGATGTCGCCGCCGGCGGTGTTGCGCAGCTGCAGCACCAGCTCATCGGTGCCCGCCGCGAAGTTGAGGGCGCGTGGCGTCGCGCCCAGAAACGGGGGGGCGGCCGGGGCCACGCCACCGCCCGGCTCCAGCAGTGCCGCGGTGACCGCCTTCTGCGCGTTGATCAGGCCAAAGCCGAACGATTCGTTCCAGGGCGACGGCTGGGTCGGGTCCGTCAGGGCTCCCTGAGCGAGCAGTCGATCAAAATCGGCGGGCTGCAGGCTGCCGTTGACGGATTTCATCAGCGCGAACACGCCGGCCACATGCGGCGCCGCCATCGAGGTGCCCTGAAAAAACGGATAGGTAAACTCGGGTGGCTGCAGGGTATCGTCACCGCCGGTACTTAATACGCTGTCACCGTAGCCGTCCCCGTCGATGTCCGTGGAGGAGTCGCCGCCGGGTGCCGCGATATCGATGTAGTCCCCGAAACTGGAGTACGGGGCCAGCGCCTTCTGAATGGTGACCGCGCTGACGCCCACCACGCCCTCGTAGGCGGCGGGGTAGAAGGGCTCCGAGCTGGACTCGTTGCCGGCCGCGGCGACGATCGTGACACCGGCCGCCCGGATGTCATCGATAGCCCGCTGTTCGGTCTGTGAGAACGAACCGCCGCCGAGGCTCAGGTTGATAATATCCACGGGGGTCGGATTGGCCGGCACACCCGCCACCGCCGGACAACCCGGCGTGCCGGACAGACCCGCGGCGTAGCAGATGGCGCGGCGGACATCGAGCGTCGAACCGCCGTCCTGGCCCACGGCTCGCAACGGCATCAGCCGCACATCCGGCGCAACGCCGGTTACACCAATACCGTTGTTGGCCGAGGCCGCCACGGTACCGGCCACATGGGTGCCGTGGAAGGAACTGCTGAAACCCGCGTTGCCGCCGTCGCCGGGGTCTTCCGGGTCCGGGTCGATGCCGTCACCGTCGCCGGCATTATCCGGGTCGTTGACAAAATCGTAGCCGCCAATCAGCTGGCCGGCGATATCCGGATGCGTGCTGAGAATACCGCTGTCGACCACCGCCACGATGACGTTCGGGTCGCCCAGCGTAATGTCCCAGGCCGCCGGCAGATTAATCAGCGGGTAATGCCACTGAAACTGGTAGGCCGGATCGCTGGGCTCGAGCTGCAGCCGGCGCCGGAAATTGGGCTCGGCCCAGACGACTCCGGGGGTGGCCTGCAGCTCGCGAATCCGGGCGATGGTCTCCAGCGCCGCGCGGTCCTGCTCGCGTACGGTCAGCAGCCGGTCGTCGCGGGCGCGGCGCCGGGGATTCACGGCGCGGGCCGCCGGGCTGCGGGCGGCAAAGCGCACGTGCGCCTGCCGGCCGCGCGGCTGGCCTGCGGCGGCGGGCAGCGCGTACTCGGCCAGCGCCTCGTTGGGCAGGAAGTCTGCGGACAGCCGCAGCGCGCCCGCTTGTGACGCCGTTTGCACCGCCTGCCCAATGCTCAAAAAATAGTTGCTGGCACCGCGGCCGCACAGCGAGTTCGCGGGCGGGTTGGACAACAGGTCGTCGATGCACACGGTAACCACCAGCAGGTAGTCGCCGGACTCCGGCACCACCAGCGTTTCCTTCGGGCCGATGCCCGCCGAGAGGTCGACAATGACGTTGTCGGAGTTCACCAGCAGCAGGTCCAGGTCAATGCGCGTCAGATCGTTGGCATCGTGGTCGGAAATCGACAGCCGCACGGTCTGCCCGGCGAGCAGGCTCACGCGGTAAAAGTCGTCGGGGTCGCCGTTGGCCTGCAGCGGGCCCGCCAGGCCGGTGCCGGGCTCGTTGACGTAGCCGCGGATGGTGACCGGGTTGGGCACCGGCTGCGCGTTGGTGGGGCTGTTATTGCCGCGCGGCGCGGCGCCCGCGCTGTCGTTGGTATCGCTGTCGACCGCCACAAACTGTGGCACGGTAATGGTGCCGCTCAGGGTCGAGTTGGCCGGCGCGCCACCGCCACCACCACCGCCGCCGCCGCAGTCCACCACGGCGACGGCCAGTGCCACGAGCAGCGCACAGCGTCGTCCGGCGGGCGCCAAGGCGCCCACCCGTCCCCACTTCCAGCCCATGATTACCGGCATCCTGCCCACATTCGTCCTCGCGACGCGCCGCTAATCATATCAACAACTTCGCGCCGTAAAACGTGACGGATGCCCGGGCCAACCCGGCGACCGGCGACATAAGCGGGCCGTCGTGGCCAATCAGTGGTTACCGGAGCGCAAGTTAAATCCGCTTGGTTGCCCGCCAACGAACACTGCTCTATATATGTACGACTAAGTCGTGCGAATTTTCGCCGCAATCCTATTAAGTGAGGTTCATCATGGGTCAGGCAGCACATCTGGACGATTCCCAACAGCTCGACAAGATTGTCGAGCAAAAAGAACAGAAAAAGAAATGGACTTTCAAGGGCGCCAAGACCGGGTTTGAAGGCCGCGAAGCCACGGTCGGCAAGGCCGTGCAGCTGGCGCTGAAAACCATGGCGAGCAGCGCCGGTTACGAGCACGAGATGAACGACGCGCTGGTCAAGGCGCGCCTGCAGGCCATGCAGTTCGCCAAAGATCACAACATGATGGCGGAGTACGTGGCGCATGACGTCAAAACCATGGCCCCCATCAACAAGCGCGTCGGCAAGCTGATTGCTGACACCGGCGACAAGGAGGCCGCACTGGTCGGCCTGTGCGAGCGCACCGCCTGCCATTACCAGCTGGTCATGGAAACCCACGAAGAGCCGGGCCTGCGCCGCTGGAAGTCGCCGTGGGGCAACGTGCTGAAGGCCTGCAGCCGGATGGGCATGTTCGACCTCACCGAAGAAGAAATTCACAACACCTGGTTCAAGCCGCGCATTGCAGGCTTCGCCAAGGATCTGGGCGTGAAGGTCGACGTTTCTGACTGGAACGAAGACGGCATTATCGAGCTGCGCCTGGCCGAATAAGACCGACCGCAGCGCAACCCAAAAGCCCCCGCCGCGGGGGCTTTTTTTGTGCCTGCAGACTTCGAAGGCGGCTCACCGCCGCGCCCGGGTAAGGCTAGAATACCGGCATGAACACACCGTCACGCCGTCATCGCTGCAGTAAACGCCGGCCGGCTGTCGGCGCGCTGGTGCTGGCGGCGCTGCTGCAGGCGTGCACACCCACGCCCACCGAGCAGCATGCCGACGTGATTGTCGTGGGCGCCGGTATCGCGGGGCTGTCGGCGGCCCTCGAGGCAGCCGCGGGCGGCGCCCGCGTGCTGGTAGTCGAAGCCAATTCGGTGGGCGGCGGCCACGCGGTCAAAGCCGGGGGGTTCGCGCTGGTCGATACGGAACTGCAGCGCAGCAAGGGCATTGCCGATACGCCGCAGCTGGCGTTTGACGACTGGCGTAAACGCGGCGTGGACCCCGATGCCTACTGGACCGATCGCTACGCGCGCGAGTCCGCCGCCGAAGTTTACGACTGGCTGACCGCGCGCGGCGTGGAATTCAAAATGATACTGCCGACGCGCGAGGACAGTGTGCCGCGGTTTCACTTTACGCGCGGTACCGCCGTGAACGCCGTCGTGCCGCTGCTGACTGCGGCGCTCAACAACCCGGCCATCAGCTTCGCCTGGAACACCCGGGTCACGGGTCTCGCGCGCACCCGCGGCCGCATCAGCGGTGTCGCCGGTGCCCGCCAGCGCGATGGCGCAAAGATGATTTACCGCGCCAATGCCGTCATCCTCAGCACCGGTGGCTTTGAGAGCAACCTCGAGCTGGTGCGCGCCAACTGGCCCGCGGATGCGGTGCTGCCGCCGCGCCTGCTGGCCGGCGCGGGACAGTTTGCGACCGGTGATGGCATCGCGATGGCGCGCTGGGCCGGCGCCCGGTTTAACCAGCTCGACCGGCACGTGATCTTCGACAACGGCCTGCCGAACCCGCGCGACCCGACCGGGCAAAGCGGGCTGAATGCCCGCAATCCGGCGGCGATCTGGGTGAACGCCACGGGCCGCCGCTTTATCAACGAAGCGGCTCCCGAGACCGAGGTGACCCGGTTGCTGGAGTCGCAGCCGCAGCGCGGCTACTGGTTGCTGTTTGACGCGACCGGGGCGCGCCGCATGAACGTGCGCGACGCACCGTGGCTGACGGCGGACCGCGTGCAGAGTGAGATCCTCGACAACCCCGCGCTGACGGTCAAGGCGGACAGCATCGCAGAGCTCGCCGCGGCCGCTGGCCTGCCGGAACACGGCGTGCGCACCACGCTGGAAACCTGGAACCGCATGGTCGACGCGGGCGAGGACTTTCAGTTTGGCCGGTTTACGCGCGACCAGCCGGCACGTGATGCGCGCGCGCTGCGCACGCCGCCGTATTACGCGGTGCGCGTGTACCCGATGACGCGCAAGAGCATGGGCGGCCCGGCCATTAACCTGCGCGCGGAAGTGCTGGACGCCGCGGGCACGCCAATACCGGGGCTGTATGCAGCCGGCGAGCTGACCGGCGTGGCCGGCATCAACGGCCGCTACGGCGGTGCCGGCACCTTCCTCGGGCCGGCGGTGCTGACCGGCCGCATCGCCGGGCAGGCCGCAGCTGCTAACGCCGGCAGCGCCGAAAGCTATGCGCCGGTCCCCGCGCCCGGGCCGCTGCGTGGCAATCTGCAGGCAGATGCGTCCTCGCCCGGTTACTGGCACTATGCAGTGGCGCACGCACTGGTCGCTGAACGCCGCTACGCGTGCGGCAGCTGCCACATGAGCCCGGAGTCGATGCGCCCGGCCGCCACGCCCGAGCTGATGCTGGAGCGGCTGGCCACCTGCACCACCTGCCACTGAGACGGAGTACCACGGTTGAAACAGTCGCCCCCGGCCGTGCCCTACCCCGCCACCGGCTACGCCTGGTACGTGGTGGTGTTGCTGACCCTGGCCTACATGTTCTCGTTTCTCGACCGGCAGATCCTCTCGCTGCTGGTTGAACCCATCAAAGCCGACCTGCAGATTTCGGACACGCAGATGAGCCTGCTGCAGGGGCTGGCGTTCGGCATTTTTTACACGCTGCTGGGCATTCCGCTCGGCCGGCTGGCGGATCGCCGCAGCCGCCGCGGGATTATTGCGGCGGGCATCACCGTCTGGTGCTGCATGACCGCGGCCTGCGGCCTCGCCCGTAACTTCGTGCAGCTGTTTGTCGCGCGCATCGGGGTCGGCGTCGGCGAAGCCGCGCTGAACCCCAGCGCGTTTTCGCTGATCAGCGACTACTTCCCGCGCGAGAAACGTGCCCGCCCGATGAGCTTTTACAACATGGGCGTAGCGCTCGGCGCCGGCGTGGCGCTGATGCTCGGCGGCCAGGTGATTGCCTGGGCCTTCGCCACCGAACCGCCGACGCTGCCGTGGATCGGCCGGCTGTATCCGTGGCAGCTGGTGTTTTTTATTGTGGGTCTGCCCGGGCTGCTGCTGGCCCTGCTGATGGTGACGGTGCGGGAACCGGCGCGGCAGGGCCGCATCGAACTGAGCGGCAGTGACGCGCAAACCCTGCCGCTCAAGACGGTGGCGGAGTTTTTATGGCAGCGGCGCAACACCTACGGCACGCTGTTCGTGGGCATGTCAGTGGTGACCATCATTGGCTACGGCTACTTCTCGTGGATCCCGACCATGTTCATCCGCACCTGGGGCTGGTCCATCCGCGAGATTGCGTTTGCTTACGGCGCGGTGATTCTCATTTCGGGCCCGCTGGGCGTGAACCTCGCGGGCTGGCTGGCCGACCGCTGGTACAACCGCGGCCGCCGCGCCGCCCACATGGAAGTCACGCTGCTGGGCGCCTGCCTGCTGGTGCCGGCGTCGGTGCTGGTGCCGCTGATGCCCACGCCGGAATGGGCCGTGGTCATGCTGATCCCCGCCAGCATCGGCGGCGCCATCCCCACGGCCACGGCCGGCGCGGCGCTGATGATGATCGTGCCCAACCAGATGCGCGCGCAAACCACCGCTATCTACTATTTTGTCATCAACGTGATTGGCCTCACCCTGGGGCCGTCGTGCATCGCACTGGTCACCGACTACGTGTTCGCCGACGAACAGGCGCTGCGCTATTCCATCGCCATCGTCTCGGGCGTGGCCGGCGCGGCGTCGCTGGTGTTTCTGCTGCTGAACATCCGCCACTACCGCGGCAGCGTGGTGGAAGCCGATGCGTGGAATCCGGCCGTGGAGCCGGCCGGCTAATCAGCGGGTAAACGTGCGCCGGACGACCGCTTCGGCGTCGGGCAGCTGGTCGAGTAACGACTGCTGCAGCGCCAGCTGGCCGGCCGCGCGCACCTGGTTGTGGGTGCTGCGATCGGCGTAGGCCGCGGGGTCCCAGCCAAAATAGCTTTCGTTCAGGGCGTCCAGCGTAAACCGCGCGGCGAGCTCGACCATGATGCGGCGGGTGGCGGGCAGGAAACTCTGCCATTCGGCTGCGGTAGTGGCCGCCGTCGCGACCGCCGCGTAGCCTTCGAGCGCGGCCGCGAAATAGTCCAGCCGGAAAAAAGCACCGCTGAAGTTTTCGCCTTTCGGGTTGCACCAGGAACGAAAGGCATCGCCGAGTTCCAGCGGCAGCGGCATGTAGGCCAGCGTGTCGAGGTCGATCATGCACACCCCGCGGCCGGTGACCGGGTCGAACACCAGGTTGGAAATCTTCGGGTC
>JAZBOT010000011.1:0-6948 GCA_036351295.1 Gammaproteobacteria bacterium
TTCAACGCGCTGGCCAGTCCGGGCGTCTTTGACTACCGCCACCTCAGCGCAGCAGGCGCCGAATTTGTCGGCACCGCAGTCGATGCGCTGATTGAGCGTATCCGGCTACGCCGGGCCGCGGCCACGACGGACACCCGCATCGCCCGGCGCTACATCGGCCAGGACGGCAACTTGATACTCCGCACCGATGTGCAGTCGGGGGTGGCCTGCCTGCCGGTAACCGCAGACGGCCTGCCGGCAGCGGTCACGATTGGAGAGTCCGGCGCGCTGGCCACACTGGTGTGCGACGACAACACCAGCATCACAACCACGTGGCGCGCAGAAGCCGGCCGCAACGGCCACCTGGATTTTGTGATCCGGCGGGTGCAGCGGGATGCGCTGAATCAGGCCACCGAATCGTCGACGCACATCTACACCCTTAACGCGCAGGGAGCAGTCACCGCGTTTGCCAAGACCTGGACCGCGGAGCCCGGGGGTTATTCGGTGAGCCTCGCCAGCAACTGAAGCCGGCGCCCAACGCAGACTATTCGGCGTTATCCAGCAGGATGGTCTGTTTGGGTTCCAGCGTGGCAAGGTAGTCCCAGATGGCACCCAGATCCGCATCGCTCATCCCGGAAAATTCCACCCAGTTCATCTCCGAGTTCTCCTCTTCGCGGACCGGGAACGGCTCGGTCGCCAACCGGAAACGCTGTATGAACATGTCCTTCGTCCAGTTGCCCAGCCCGTCCGGGTGCTGCGTAAGGTTCTTGGAATAGTGCAATTCGGTGCCCATGAAAAACGGCACGCCACCCGCCATCAGCCGGCCCGGAATCGGCTCCACACTGCGGCGGACACGCGGCGTGTGGCAGAACTCGCAGCGGGCAATCTTGGTGAGGTAGCGACCGTAGGTCACCGTGTCGCTTTTGTCCTGCGGCGGGATCGGCCCGTCCAGCGGCTCCGGGTACAGCCGCGTGAGCACATTGAGCGGGAAATCCAGCGTACGCTCCGGCCGGAACGACTTCACGGGCGGAATAGTCCGCAAATAGGCAATGACCGCCGCGACATCCTCGTCGGTCATTTCGGTGTACATAAACCACGGCATGATAGGAAACAGCGCTTCGCCGTCGCGGCTGATGCCCTCGCGTATCGCGCGCGCAATTTCACCGTCAGACCAGGCACCGATGCCGGTTTCCTCGTCCATGGTGATATTGCGAATGCACAGCCGCCCCGGGAAACCGCCCGAGCCAAACTTGATGCCGACCGGTTTACTGTCCTGGTCGATGCAGGGCCGGCCCGCACCCAGGGGCGGTATCGCCGGCCCGCTGTATTGCGTCCAGTCCCGCGGCGAGTGGCAATCGAAGCACAGCAGCACTTCGTTTACCAGGTAGTCGCCTTTGGCCACGAGGTCGGGAGTGTAGGTGATGTTCAGGTCCGGGGCCGGCCGATAGCGGGGCAGGTAGCCCCACAGGTAGGCCGCTGCGGCCACCCCGACAACAACCACACTCAGACCAACACCGATAAAAAATTTGCGCACTGTAACAATCCCGCTCTGCCGACAAACCGGCGTTTGCTATCGCCGAGGTGACAGATACACAGAGTTGCGCCGATCATCAAGCCCCGTTTGCGGCGGCAGCCGTCGTTCGGTTGCGGGTGAGTTAAGATGTACACTGAAAGCCTCAGGAGTGCTTCGTTGCTATTCAGAGTCTGCGTAATTTGCTTGTTGTCGCAATGCGTCCAGGCGCAGGAGTGGCCCGTGTGGGGCGGCAATCCCGGCGGCACCCGTTACAGCGCACTTGCACAGATCAACACCGACAACGTCGGAGCACTGGAAATCGCCTGGCAGGTCCGAACCGGGGCCATCGCCAGGCATGACCCGCAGCTCAATCTGGACTCCGGTTTTCAGGCCAACCCCATACTGACGCCGGCAGCGGCCGGCAAGTCTCTGGTCCTGTGCTCCCCCTACAATGAAGTGGTCGCGCTGGACCCGGAATCCGGGGCGACCCGCTGGTCATTCGATCCGCAAATACGCCTGGGCGGTTACGGCAGTGACGAGGATCCCAACGGCACAACCATGCCCGCCTACCTCAAATGCCGCGGCGTTGCGTTTTGGCGGGACGCGGCTGCCGCAGGTACGGAAGATGCCACCTGTGTCAACCGCATACTGTTCGGCACAAATGACCTGCGACTCTTTGCGCTGGATGCCCTAACCGGCGAACCGTGTCGCGATTTTGGTGTGAATGGTGAGGTTGATGCCGAGCCCCTGTATCTGGATAAGCAGCCGGCCTGGCGTCACGAAGTGCGTATCTACAACCCGCCGGTTATCTACCAGGACCTGATGATTATCACCACGTCGGTACGCGACAACCATCGCTGGAATGCGCCTGCCGGAACCACGCGCGCTTTCTCTGTGCGCACGGGCGAGCTGGTCTGGGAGTGGGACCCGATCCCGCGCGATGCCAGTGACCCTGCCTACCCGGATTGGGATGCCAAGGCGGCACAAGCAACCGGTGGCGCCCAGGCCTGGGGGATGCTGAGCGTCGATGCCGAGCGTGACCTGGTGTTCCTGCCCACCAGTGGCCCGTCGCCGGACTTCTATGGCGGCACTCGCCCCGGCAACAATGAGTATGCCGACTCGATTGTTGCTTTGCGCGCCTCTACCGGGGAGTACGTTTGGCATTTCCAGACGGTGCATCACAACGTCTGGGACTATGACAATGCAGCGCAACCCGTGTTTGCAGAGTTAACCAAGGCCGGCAAGCCGTTTCCCGCTGTTATTCAGGGCACTAAAACCGGGATGCTCTATATATTCCACCGCGAAACCGGCGAGCCCTACTTTGAGATTGAAGAACGCCCGGTACCGCAAGGGGGTGTTCCGGGCGAGGTGCTGTCACCCACCCAGCCTTTCCCGGTGGCACCGCCGCCGCTGGTCCCGCAGACATTCAGCTGGGACGACGAGTGGTGGCTGAATTTTGGCAGCTGCGCCGAAAAATACGCCACGGCCCGGGTTGGCCCGATCTTCACACCGCCCAGCATTGAGGGAACGCTGGTGGTGCCGTCAACAGCCGGCGGTATTAACTGGGGTTCGGCAGCGGTGCATGAACCCAGCAATATGCTGGTAACCAATGTACTCAACCTGCTGCATTTTGTGCAGCTGGTACCCAATGACGAAGTCACCGGCCCTGTCAGCGATGGCATTCCCAATGACATGGCGGGTACCAGCCCGTTGCACGGGACGCCGTATCACCTGAAGCAGGGCCCGGTGATGTCGCCGCGTTTTGTCCCCTGCAACAAACCACCGTGGGCGAAACTCGTGGCGGTTGATCTGACAAAAGGTGAAATTAAGTGGGCAGTGCCGCTGGGCACCGTCGACAAGCTTTCGCCCGTTCCCATCCCGTTTAACTGGGGCGCTCCCAGTTTTTCCGGCGGCATCGTCACGGGCGGGGGGCTTATTTTTATCGGCGCGACTGCCGACAATCGGTTTCGGGCCTTTGACCTGAACGACGGTGATGAGCTGTGGGATATCAAACTACCCACCAGCAGTTTTGCCCACCCGATGACCTATGAAATAGACGGCAGGCAGTATGTTGTGGTGGTCTCAGGCGGCCATCCGTTTGTTGATCGCGACCCGGGCGACTGGGTGACGGCTTTCGCACTGCCCGACAAATAGCGTGGGCACTTTCGCTAAACGCTTTAGCAATCGCCGCGTAACTTAAACTCCGCTGCAGCTTGCCGCCAAGCACCCGACCGGGTCGCCACCGGATGTGCTTCGATGGCAGGCAGCGGGCTCGCCCGTCACCAATACACCGGGTTGCTCAGGGCAGGCACGCAGGTCGACTCGCCACGCAAGGACTCGACCGGCCGACCGCAAAGCGACTGCCCCAGCCAGCCCTCGGGCTGTGACAACGCAAACGGCGGCCTGACCACCTCGCTCGACACGGGGCGGAAACCGACCTTTGCGTAGAACCGCGGATCGCCGTAGGTCAGCACGAACTCAACACCCTGCTTCTGCAGCTCGCGCAACCCGTGCTGGATTAACGCCTGGCCTATGCCTTGGCCTTGATGCCCGCTGGCCACCGCTACCGGCGACAATATAAACACGGCATTTTCGTTCGCAAACACCATGCGGCTCAGGAAAATGGCGCCAACAATCTCACCATCGACCTCGGCAACATAGTTGCACAGGTCAGCCGCAGCGGAACTTGCAAACAGTGCTTCAACTAACTCACCGATCAATGCGCCTTCTGCTTCGCCCTCGGAATCCGCAAACGCAGCAACAAAGAGAGCCACAACGGCCTGTTGTTCCGCCTGTCGGCATTCTCTGAAAATCACAGGACCCGCGCCGAGCTAATGAAGGCATTGATGCCATCCAGCACCATCTGCACCGACAGCATAATAAGCAGCATACCCATCAGCCTTTCCATTGCCATGGCTCCACGCCGCCCCAGCAGCGAAAAAATCTGCGCGGACAGCGACAGCAGCAAGGTGGTCGCCACCGCGGCGAATACGATCGCACCGGCCACCCGTGCAACCGAATACTCTTCCGCAAACAATATGGCCATTGAAATTGCGCTGGGCCCGGCGATCAACGGCATGGCTATAGGCACGACCAGTGGCGACTCGGTAGCGGGTTCATCAAGCATTTTGCGCGCCGGAAACAACATGCCCAGCGCAATAAGAAACAGCACAATCCCGCCCGCCAGGCGCAGCGCGTACTCTTCCAGGCCCAGCATCGCGAGCACGGCCTCGCCAAATAAAGCGGCCAGCAGCAGGATGCCGGTAGCAATGGCGCCTTCACGCAGGATTACGGCCACACGCTGGCGCGGCGACAGTTCCGACAGCAGGGTGTTCACCACCACCAGATTGCCGAACGGGTCCATGATAAGAAACAACAGCAGGGCCACAGAAATCACGTGATTGTTTTACCCCCACCGAGCTGCAATGTATATATTTTATGGGCTACTTAAGGCTTGCGCTCATCAAGGCACCCGAAGCGAGCAAGCTGCCGTTGCCGGTTAGCCGGCGTTTTCATCCATGGGCCCTTCCGGGAACTGCGGGGCATCGCCCCCGATATGGTCCCAAGGCGCCTTCGATGCGACGTGAATATGCATGCCGATTTCAATTCCAGGGTCTCCATCGACAGTTCCCAGCACCACGCCATGCACCTCGTTCGCCAGCATTCCGGCCAGCGCAGAGCCACATTTGGCACAGAAGATCAGCCCCCAGTCCGGGTCAGCGTTGTACTGCTTTAGGTTGCCCGTGCCGGTGCGCCAGCTAAACGAACCCGGCGCGACTTCAGCGTACGCCGATGCGGCGCCGCCGAAAACTTTGCGGCACCTCGAGCAGTGGCACGATCTCGCGTTCTGTAGCGGTGCGGTGACGGCGTAGGTGACCTCACCACAGAAGCAGGAACCCGAAATGACCACTCAGCCTCTCCTTGCCAGCCGATGCTGGCCGTAACCCGCGTAGTTAGCGTGGCCAGCTTGCTCAGGTGGCTTGTGCATTGCTCGTGAACATATGCTTTGTGCCGTCAAAATCATCATAAAGGCGACGATGAGCTGCTGCAGAAAATGTGTCGTCGCGTTCAGGATAGTGTGCAATCCAGTCAATCAGCATTTCAAGGTTCGCGTCCTGCTCTGCTTTTGAGCCGTATTTATGAGGCTCCCACGGGCGTCGCTTAGCGTTTTCAATGCAGACTTCAACCGGCAGGTTTAGAAAATATAATTCATTGGCATCATTTATCACGAGCTCCAGCAGGTCAGCATAGCAACCTTCTATTACCCAGCCTGCGCTGCGTGATCTG
This sequence comes from Gammaproteobacteria bacterium, assembly GCA_036351295.1. GTDB lineage: Bacteria > Pseudomonadota > Gammaproteobacteria > Steroidobacterales. The sequence continues at coordinate 5,780 of JAZBOT010000011.1, forward strand.
AATTCGACGATTTGGCTTTTCGACAAACGGATTGCTTTGCGCACAGGGGGAGACGTTTCTTTCCACGCAAGCGTATCCAGATCCAGATGGCTCAGTTTGTGGGCCGCGCACAGTTTCTTGGCAAGAGTAGATTTGCCCGAACCGGAGTTGCCAAAAATGAGTATTTTTCTCAAGGTACAAGACCATAGCCACCCACCGCATTGCATTAGCGGCAAACACAGCGCGCAGCGGTTCAGCAGCCCGTTGCCGGCTGCTTCTTAGGCGCTTTCAATATATCTTCTTGCTTCACTATACGCTTCGACTTCCATTGGCGCTTTATCGTAACCGTAGATGAACAGCTGCATTAAATACTGCTTGATCTGTTCACTCAGCCCCATTTCCTCTGCTTGTCTAACGTGAACAAGTTCATGCGCTATCAACTCTCGATCGCCTTTAGCTGAACTCAATATCCAAACGCCATAGCCAAAAGTGTAGGCTTTAACCATTGGAGAGCCATAGCCGGTTTTGATTGCTAATGCCGCGAGCGTAGGATCAGAAGGAAAAGGTAACTGGTCTACGTAATAAATCCGTACTTTTTCCGGATTCTCGAGATCTACTTTTCTGGCTATTGCCAGCTGATAAGAAGTCAAGGCGTCGCCTTTCTCCAAGGCTTCTTTTTCATTGGCAACGACGTACTCTTCGGCAAGAGGAAGCAAAGCCCTGACTTGCTGAATTAGCTCCTCAGGAGGGTTGGCATATATCGCGTTCCGATTTGCGCAACCAAGTAGAGTTGTAATTGACAACAATACAACGAAGCAACAATTCTTCACTGAATCTGTTCCTTTTGGATGAACACTGATTGCGAGCAAGGCCTGCAGCAGGGACCGGGAGCGAAGCGGCTCGCCGCACGGCCGACGGCCGCGACTTGCCTGCACTGGTCAAGTGACGAGAGCGAGAAGACCTTCAGGTTGCGAAATAATCTGCCAAGGTGACGCTTGTTCAAGTTCTGCACGGTCCCCAAACCCCCACAACACGCCAATTGAAAGAAGCTGATTAGAACTGGCTGCCGATAGGTCAACTGCTCTATCGCCGACCATAATGGCATGGTCGTCAATTTCGCCGCAATCCTTAAGCTCTTTAAGTTGCGAGGCCTTAGATACCCCGATCTCCCCGCCATCGACGAAGCCGAA
>JAZBOT010000012.1:0-14634 GCA_036351295.1 Gammaproteobacteria bacterium
ACGGTGGCTGTGCGACGCGGCCTGAACGCAGCCGCAGCTAAAAACTTACACCATCGGCGCTGTCAGGGTAAGTCCCGAGCTTTTACAGCAGGCCCGCTTTGGTCAGCCGTTCCAGCAGGTCGCTTTGCCGGTGCTTGAACCAGTCGCGATCCGGCGGCGTCTGCACCTTGCCGTCTTTCAGCAGGGTGTTACCGGTGCGCAACGGGTACTCGGAGTACATCATGGCGTACACGTCGGTGAGCTGGCGCGAGAACTGGTTGGACATGCCCACCCGGCGACGCTGGGCGCGCAATGTATCGATATCCAGTATCGCGTGGGCAATCATGCTTTCACCGCCCGCGGCCGCCTCGGCCATGATGTCACCGTGATAGTCGGTCACGTTGGACATGGCGCTGCAGGTGTAGGCCGGGATCGGTATGTCGTCGATCGATGACGTGTTCGCCGAGACGATGTAGATCTGGTTCTCCATCGCGCGCGCCTTGCGCGCAGCCTGCCGGTCGGTGGTTTTCGGGCTGCCAGGTTCACTGGTCGGATGCAGCAGCACCTCGGCGCCGCGCAGGCAGTTGGCGCGCACCAGCTCCGGCCACATGATTTCTTCGGAGGCAATGCAGGCCAGGTTGCCGAGCTCGGTTTTGGCAACGGGGAAGAGTCCTTCCAGCCCATAGATGTCAAGGTATTTGTCGAGGACATCGTGCGGCGTGACTTCAAAGGCCGATGACAAGCGCCGGTAGCGCAGGATCACGTCGCCGTTGGGCCCGATGATGAAGCAGGTCTGAAAGTACAGCTCCGGAAAATTCGGGTCGACTTCATAGACGTTGCCGCACAGAAAAATGTTGTTCGACTGGGCGAGCTTGCCGAGAAACTCGTACTCCGGCCCGTCGTAGTGAATAACACCCTTGGCGTGCCATTCTTCGTGCGACTCGCCCAGCGGGAAGCCGCTGAGAAAATACTCGGGCAAAACCACCAGCCTGACCGTGCTGCCGTTGTGAAAATTAACGAATTTGACGTGCACGTTGACGTACGACTGAATCCGCTGCAGCGACGCCATGCGCACCTGCGCCGCAGACTCGGCATCTTGACAGCCATTAACGGCCTTGCAGGCAATCTGCAGGGCGCTGGCGGTGTACAGCGGCACTTCGCGATGGGTGTTGTCAGACATAGTGATTCTCAGGCCTCTCCGGCAGGTAACTGATGATTGTGGTTACGGGTTGGGTGAGCACAGGCTTGCCGCCGGCCCCCCCAGACTCGTGCGAGGCGCCTATTTTGCTTGACGACAGCCCGCTATGGGACATTCCGGCCCGCTGACTGCACTCGTGACCATTTATCGGTCAACGGCATGGGACGGCCGCGAAGCCCTATAATCGCGGCTTTGGCAAAGCACTCAGGCAGACACGTGGCTCCATTTGACCGCATTCCCGCGGAACTGCAACAGCGCGAACAGCAGGGATTGTACCGGCGGCGGCGCGTGATTCAGTCACCGCAGGGTCGGGAGCTGGTGGTGGACGGCCGCAAGCTGTTGAATTTTTGCAGCAACGACTACCTCGGCCTGGCGAGTGACGCGCGGGTGCGGCAGGCCTTCGTGGCCGGCGTCGGCGCCTGGGGCGTCGGCAGCGGCGCCTCGCACCTGATTTGCGGGCATTCCCAGGTGCATCACGAGCTCGAAACCGCGCTGGCGGAGTTTTGCGGCCGCGAGCGCAGCCTGCTGTTTGCGACCGGCTACGCCGCCAACATGGGCACCGTCGACGCCCTGCTCGGGCGCGGCGACCAGGTTTTTGAAGATCGTCTCAACCATGCTTCGCTGCTCGACGGTGCCCGGCTCAGTGGTGCCCGGCTGCAGCGCTACCGGCACCGCGATCTCGACGACCTTGAGGCGCGACTGCGCCGGCATAACGGCGACACTGCGCGGCGGCTGGTGGTCACCGACGGCACCTTCAGTATGGACGGCACGGTCTGCGACATCACGGCAACCGCCGCGACGGCGCGCGCGCACGGCGCCTGGCTGATGCTCGACGAGGCTCACTCGCTGGGGGTGCTGGGCCACGGGGGCCGCGGGCTGCTGGCCGATGCCGCCGATGCGCAGGCCGATGTGCAGGTGCTGGTCGGCACGCTCGGCAAAGCCTTCGGCACTCAGGGCGGCTTCGTCGCAGGCACCGCGGAACTGGTTGAGCTGCTCATTCAGACAGCTCGCACCTATATCTACAGCACGGCGCTGCCGGCTGCGGTCGCCGCGGCAACGCTGATGAGCCTGCAGCTTGCCGAGCGCGAAGAATGGCGCCGCGAGAAGCTGCGCGAACTGACGCAGCAGTTCCGCGCAGGCGCCCGCCGGCTCGGCCTTGACCTGGTCGATTCACACACCCCGATCCAGCCCCTGCTGCTGGGCTCTGAGCAGGCCGCGCTGCAGCTCAGCGCGCGCCTTGAGTCCGCCGGCTTTATGATCAGCGCCATTCGCCCGCCCACGGTGCCGGCCGGGACCTCGCGACTGCGTATTACCCTGACCGCCAACCACACGCCGTCCGACGTGGCGGCGCTGCTGCAGGCGCTCGACGAGGCGCGGGCATGAACTCAACAGGCCGGTTCTGGTTCGTCACCGGCACCGACACCGGTGTGGGCAAGACCTTCGTGGCTGCGGGGCTGCTGGCGGTCGCCCGCAGCCGGGGCCTGAGCACGCTCGGGCTGAAACCCGTAGCCGCCGGCTGTGAAGAACGCGACGGCCAGTGGGGCAACGAAGACGCCTGGGCGCTGCAGCAGCACTCCTCGGTAAAGCCTGCCTACACCACCGTCAACCCGGTGGCGCTGCGCGAACCCATGGCGCCGCATATCGCAGCGGAGCGGGAAGGCCGGGCGCTCGCTTTGGCCGCACTGGCAACGCACTGCCGCAGTCAGTTCGGCACAGCCGAATTCGGCGTCGTCGAAGGTGCCGGCGGCTGGCTGGTGCCGCTGAACGCTGACCACACGCTGGCCGACCTCGCGCAGCAACTGGGCTGCGACGTCGTGCTGGTGGTCGGCATGCGCCTGGGCTGCATTAACCATGCGCTCCTGACCGCGGCCGCCATCCGCGCTGCCGGACTGCGGCTGGCGGGCTGGGTCGCGAACCACATCGACCCGGAGATGGCGGTGCAGGACGAAAACGTGGCGGCCCTGGCAGAGCGCCTCGATGCGCCGCTCCTGGGGCGGGTGCCGTACCAGCCCGGCAGCGGGCACGCCGCCGCAGCGCATCTCGACATCCGCGCACTCACGGGCTAGCTGACGATGGATGAGTTTGACCGGCAGCACGTCTGGCACCCCTACACATCGCTGAGCGACCCGCTGCCTACCTACAGCGTGGCGAGTGCGGCCGGGGTGCGCATTCGGCTGACCGACGGCACCGAGCTGATTGACGGCATGGCATCGTGGTGGTGTGCCGTGCACGGGTACAACCATCCGGCACTCAATCGCGCGGTCGAAAGCCAGCTGCGGGATATGGCCCACGTTATGTTCGGCGGTTTCGATCACGCGCCGGCCACCGAGCTGGCCCGCCGCCTGATCGGGATGAGTCCGGCGGGACTCGAGCACGTGTTTTTCAGCGACTCCGGCTCGGTCGCCGTGGAAGTCGCGCTGAAGATGGCGGTGCAGTTCTGGCACAACGCCGGGAAGCCCCATAAACACCGCATGCTGACCATTCGCGGCGGTTACCACGGCGATACCTTCGGCGCGATGTCGGTGTGTGACCCGGTCACCGGCATGCACACGCTGTTTAGCGGGGTGCTGCAAAGCCAGCTGTTTGCGCCACGGCCGACCTGCCGGTTTGGCGAATTGGCCACCGCTGCTGACATTGCCCCGCTCGCCCGGCTGCTCGAGACGCATGCGGACGAAATTGCCGCACTGGTGCTCGAACCGGTCGTCCAGGGCGCCGGCGGCATGTGGTTTTATTCCGCCGACTACCTGCGTCAGGCGGCCGCGCTGTGCGCCGAGCATGATGTACTGCTGATCGCCGACGAGATCGCCACCGGCTTCGGGCGCACCGGGCGCCTGTTTGCCAGCGAGTGGGCCGGCGTGGCGCCGGACATCATGTGCGTGGGTAAGGCGCTGACCGGCGGCTACCTGTCGCTGGCGGCCACGCTGGCCAACGGGCGGGTCCGCGACGGCATCTCGGCCAACGGCGGCGTGCTGATGCACGGGCCGACGTTCATGGCCAACCCGCTGGCCTGCGCAGTCGCCCATGCCAGCCTTGAGCTGCTGGCCGAAAATGACTGGCAGGCGCAAGTGCAGCGCATTGAGCAACAGCTGCAGCAGGAACTGGCCGGTTACGCCGATCACGCGGCCGTGGCGGACGTGCGGGTGCTCGGCGGTATCGGTGTGGTCGAGCTGCACGAGCCGGTCGACCTGGCGCGGCTGCAGGCGCGCTTTGTGGCGGCCGGGGTATGGCTGCGGCCGTTTGGCACGCGGGTGTACCTGATGCCGCCCTACGTAATCAGCCCGGCCGATCTGCGCCGGCTGACTGCAGCAATCGCACTGGCGCTGGACTAGGTCAGGCGATCACAACCGGGTCGGATCAGGCGCCGTGCCGCTCGGGGTCGAGTATCGGTGCGGCAATAGGGGCGCCGTAGCTGCGCGGTGCCTCATCCTCTGCGGCAGGCTCCGGCTCGGCGGGCGGCGGGGTGGAAGCCGCGGCTGGACGGCTTGAGCGCGCGGGTTTCGCTGGTGCAGGCGCGTCGTCGGTCGGGCGCGCGGTGGTCGCGGCCGAGTTCTCGGCGGCGAGCGCCGGCGCGGGTTCCGGTAGCTTGATGGCCTGCACGGCCGGCGTCAGGCGATACAGCCACAGCTCGCCGCTCTGGTTGACGGGTTGCGCAAAGCGCTGCAGCCAGTCGTCCAGTTCGGCGCTGCGCAGGGAGTTGGCGGCATCGACGATCACGTATTCGGCGGCATAGTCTTGCGCCACCTGCACCCGGCGCAGATCTGAAGCCGGGCGGCTGAAGAAATCCTCGGTGGCCTCAAGCCGTTCACGCTGGTCGCTCAGCAACGGGTTGGCGTGCAACAGCGACACCACCTTGCCTTTGACCGCGGGCACGACCCAGCCCGTCCGGGCCGCTGCAAGCACGACGGCATCGTCGGCAACCGGGTCGAGCAGCGCCCGATATTGCGTGAACAGATCGGCGGCATCGTCGGTACGCTGCGAAACTACGCTCAGGGTGCCCGGCTGCAGCGTCCGGCCGTCAAACTCCAGCGCTGCCATCCACAGGTTGCCGGCCACCACCGCGGCCCCGGTGACGGCACTGGCCAGCAGCGCGGGGCGAGCCAGCATGGGGCGCGGAATCTGGTCCCACGCTTCAATCAGTGTCAGCCAGCCCCAGACCACAGCCAGCTGCAGGTAGACCGCTGCCAGCAGTAAATAAGCGGGTCCGTCAGTAACCGGTATAAACAGGTTCAGGACATAGGGCAGCAACATGCTGAGGGTGCCCAGCACAATGAACCAGTGCTGCCGGGTCAACAGCATCCAGCCCACGAGCGGCAGTCCCAACAGACTCAGCCCGAGCGTTCCCAGCACGAATGTAGGGTTGTAGAGGGGATGCGCCCACGCCTGCGCTGCAAAGCGCTCGACCGGCGTTAACGCCGCAGCGTCCGCAAGCGCGGGTGCCGCCGCGCCCGGATACAGGCCGAGCGTCAGTTTCCAGACGGAGAAATACGGCCACAGCTCGGCGGCGACCATCCCGGTGGCCAGGGCGCCCAGCGCCAGGCCCACCGTGCGCCGCGAACCCAGCGGCTCGGTCACAGCCAGCAGAAAGCAGCCCACGATTCCGAACACGCCGGTCAGGGGGTCGCTCAGAAACAATAACGCAGCCACGACGCCGAGGACCGGCACGGCCAGCACCGGACGCAAGTCGTCTCTTAACACCGCGAGGGTAAGCCAGAACGCCACCAGGCTCAGACCAAACGCAAAGCTGGCCGGATACCCCGCCACATAAAACAGGTTTCGCAGCTGGTACACGTTGGCTTCAAAAAGTCCGGTGCCGGCGAAGGTCAACAGCACGACGAGCCCGACGAACGGCGCCCAGCCGTTGCGGAAGTAGGCCTGCAGGAACAGCTTGAGCCCGATCACCAGCAAGGCAAAGTTAACGACCGTGCTGACTGCCATCAGCTGCACGGCCGTGAGATCGAGCGTGCGGCCGGCAGTCGCGAGCAGCCAGAAGTACGGCATAAACCGGGCGCTCAGGCTCGTGGCGGCGACCTGCGGATTGGCCGGTGCCGCGGGGTTGGCCAGCCACTCCCGCAGCACGGCAACGTACTCCCAGTAAGCCGCATCGGCAGCAAAGGTTACCAGGCGGAAATTGAGGGCGTCCCAGACCAGCCAGGCCCCCACCAGCAGGCTGAACAGCCCGTAGCACAGGGTGGCGAGCGGCGACTCAATATCGGCGGAATAGCGATTAACTCGTTTCTTCAATGTCAAAATCCACTGGGCAAGTACGCCAGGACCCGCCCGTAGCGGGTCTCAGTGGTGCAAGTCTGCACGATACATAAAGTGGCCGATAGAACGGGCGTCACACTTGGCGCATGAACAACCGCTTGAAATGACAGGATTCCGGGCCGGGCGGCCGCGCCCCGGCTGGAGGGGGTTGCTGCGCCGCAACTAAGGCGGTGGGGGGGCTGCCGGTGCGCCAGCCGGGACCGCCTGCGCTGAGTTTAGCTGCGCTCAGTACCCGAGCGGCGTGAACACGTCGCGCTTTTTGAAGTATGACGCCAGCTTGCGCCCGATGACCTTCCGCGGGGTCAGCCAGTGGACGGCTTCGCCACCTTCCCTGACCGCGAGCATGCCTTCCACCAGGAACGGCGTGACCGTCTCCACCGTGTCCGCCAGCAGGTTCAGAACTTTCTTGGAACGCTCCCAGTTTTGATCGCGCTTTTCCGGGGGCGGCACGAGCAGGTCGGTAATCACGATACCCGGGCTGAGGTAGCAGACTTTGACCGGGGACGCCCGCATCTCGGCCGCCAGTGCCTTGGTCAGGTACTTCACGCCGTACTTGGTGGTGCCGTAGACGCTGACACCGGGCCGCACCATGCCGCTGCTGCCAAAACCTTCCATGTTGAAAATCTTGCCACCGCCCTGCCGGTACATGCCGTTGATCGCGACCTGGTTGCAGTACATCAACCCGATAAGATTGGTGTTGACCGTGGCGGCGATGGTGTTGCGGTCCTGCCGCCAGAACAGATCGGCACCGGTTTCCACACCCGCGTTGTTCACCCAGATATCGACCGAGCCCAGCTGCTCCACAGTACGGTCCCAGAGATTTTGCACCTGGCCGTAGTCACTTACGTCACAGACGCGGCCGACGACGTTACGCTCCGGCCACGCGGCGCGCAGTTCGGCAACGACGTCATCGACAGCCTGCGCGGTGCGGCTCGAGATCATCACGTCGTGACCGCGACGCAGAAACTCCCGCGCCAGGCCGAGACCGATGCCTTTGGTACTGCCTGTAATCACTACATTCATGCGCTGGCCTGCTGCTTGGGTAACCTTGCGGCTGGGTTTGGCCACCGGCCGCAGTATAAGTACATTCCGCTATGCACTGCCAATTGCAGCGAGCGTGATAATGTAAACGGACATTTGGTCCAGGGAGTCACGAGCATGAGCACAACTATCAAGAACATCGTCTTTCCGACCGATTTTTCGGACGTCTCGGTGACCGCACTGCCACATGCACTCGAAATGGCCGCCAAATTTGGCGCCGCGCTCCACTGCATTTACGTGGTCGAAGAACCGCAGATTTACAGTTCGCTGGACATGGGTACGGTCGCCATCCCCACCACCGGTGAGTTGACCGAAAGCGCGACCAAGCGCATGCAAGCCTTCAGCGCAGAGCACCTCAGCGCGGCACCCAACGGGGTGACGACCAAGGTAGTGGTAGGCCACGCTGCCGATGAAATCGTCGACTACGCCAACCAGAATGGCGCGGATCTGATCGTGATGACGACGCACGGCTACTCCGGGGTCAAGCACGTGCTGCTGGGCAGCACGACCGAAGATGTGCTGCGTCATGCGCAGTGCCCGGTTCTGTCGGTGCGCGCCGTCTGAGGTCAGGCGGCGGGCAGCGCGGGTAGCAGCCGCTCGCCTATCAGGCGGATAGCGGCGGCCGCATCGCCGTGGATTTTTAGCGTCACGGCATCCAGGCCGGCGGCCGCAAAGCGCGTGAGCTCCTCCGCCACGCCCTCGATGGCCTCGGGTCCGCCGGTAAACGTGAGGTGGTCGACCAGCGCTTGCACGGTGGCCTCGGCGACGCCCTCAATGTGCGGCGAACGCGATAAGAACGCCTGCAGAAATGCATCACGCTGCTGCTCAACCGCGGCGGCAGCTTCGGCGCCGAGAAACGGTTCGGTGTGCCAGGCTTGCAGCAGTCCGCGCCAAACCAGCTCCATGCGCGCCTCGGCCTGCGCCGCAGCGGCGTCTTCCTGAATATGCCAGGCGAAAAAATTGGTCACTTCCAGAGGCTGACCGGCCAGCGGGCCGCGCTCGCGGCCGCGGCGCAGCTGCTCCATGACGTCCGGCATGCGCGCGCGCGGCACATCGCTCAGCATCACGCCATCGGCGACCGCGCCGCTCATCCGCAACATCTGCGGACCATTGGCACCGACGTACAGCCGCGGCGGCCGCTGAGTGACCCAGTCCGCCTGATAGTTCTGCAAAGTGTACAGCTCGCCCGTGTAGTCGACCGCGTTGCCGCTGGCCGCGGCGCGCAGGATTTCCACGCATTCGCGCACCGCGCGGACGCGGCGCAGCGGCTGCAGGCCGGTCACGCGCATCACCGAGTGACCCAACCCGCCGATGGTCGCGCTGACCCGACCGCCGCTCATTTCGTTGAGCGTCAGCAGCCCGTCTGCCAGCTTCAGCGGATGCACCTCGTAGGGGCTCAGCGGCACCACCCCCAGGCGGAGCGCGCCCGGGCGCGCCGCCAGTCCGGCGAGACACAGCAACGGATCACGGCGCGCCGGAAAGCTCGACGCCCATAAGGTATCGACCCCATAGCCGGCCGCCAGCTCGCCCAGACGAGTCACTTCGGACGCCGGAATACCGGCGTTGAGAAAAATCTGCACCCGCATCGTCAGGCCCTCGCCAGCCGGCTGAACTGCAGGCCTAACCAGAACAGCCACGGTAGCACCAGGGTGATGTACATGAAGCCGAGAATCGGATTGAGCAGGCCGCCGAGCGCGGGCACCAGCAACACGAAGCCGTAGTAAGCGCCCCAGCGGGCAAACAGCGCGGTGCGCAACGCCGCCGCGCCGACGAACGCCGCGAACAGCCCCAGCCCGGTCACACCGACCATGTTGGCCATGCCGCGAATCAGGGTTGTCATTAATAAAATCGACTCGTTGTAGCCGGGATTCACGTCGCGCAGCAAGCTGGCGTAGGCCGTGCCCGGAATATCGCTGACCCCGGTCACGAAGAAGCCCAGCCCGGCCAGCAGGCCGGCGACGAAGGCCAGCTGCCCCAGCAGCGGATTCGAGCGCCGCACCAGCACCTGCACCGTGACGGCCAGGAACATCAGCAGCAGCCCGTTCACCATGTGCGCGATACCACTGAAACGGAATGAACACAGCTGCGGCGCACCCCAGCGGCACGCTTCAATGGCATTCTGGATTTTTGCCATGTCGCCGTAGTCGCGCGCTTTGTCGACAAACCCGAGAAACGTCGGCTCCAGGTAGAGTGCGTTGATGTTGTGGACCAGCATACCGCCGAGCACGATGAAGGCCGCCCAGGCCGCCAGACGAAACAGTCGGCGCAGGGCGCGTCGTTCGGGTTCGCCCTCGCGCGCCGCAAAGGTCACCAGGGCAATTTCACGATAAATCTCACTCATCTCGGTCTCACCTGTTTGGCTGCAGCATTGAGTATGCCTCAACCCGGCGCGCAGGCCGCCGCGCTGTCTCCGGCGCGTGCGGGCCATGGCCGCGGCCGACCGGCTGCGGGGTTATGATGCCTCGATGCACCGTCGCAACGTCAACGTGTCTCTGCTCGTGGCATCGGTCGCGCTGCTGCTGGCCGGTTGCGGATCAGCGGACACGACGCTGATCCGCGGCTCCACCATGGGCACCACCTACAGTTTGCGGCTGCGCGACTGCCCCGCGCCGCGCTGCGCAGACGCCGTTCGGGAACAGGTAGAAGCACGGCTGCAGGCGCTGAACAGCGCGCTGTCGCACTATGACGACCAGTCGGCGCTCAGTCGCTTCAATCAGTCTGCTGCGGAGGCATGGGTGGCCGTGCCGGCCGACCTCGCGTTTGTCGCGGGAGCCGCGCTGGATATCGCCCGGCTGACCGGCGGCGCATTCGATCCGACCATCGCGCCCGCGGTGAACCTCTGGGGTTTTGGCAGCACCGGCTCGGCCGCCACGCTGGCAGCTGCCCCTGCCCCGCCGGCCGTGGCGGCCGCGCGCCAGGCCGTGGGCTACGCGCAGCTGCGCGCGCGGCTTACGCCGCCGGGCCTGCAAAAAACCAGCGCCGACGTGCAGCTGGATTTATCAGGTATCGCCAAAGGCTACGCCGTGGATCAGCTCAGCCTGCTGCTTGAAAGCATCGGCATCACCGATTACATCGTGGAAATCGGCGGCGAGGTGCGGACTGCGGGACGCCAGCCGACCGGGGCCGGCTGGCGCATCGCGATCGAGCCCCCCGCCGACGACATGGCGATCGAGTACATCGTGGTTCCGGGCGATGCCGCTGTCGCGAGTTCCGGCGACTACCGTAACTATTATGAACTGGGTGACCGGCGCGTGAGCCACACGCTGGATCCGCTTACGGCCACTCCGGTGGACCATGACCTGGCGGCAGTCTCGGTTATTGCACAGACCGCCATGCAGGCGGACGGCCTCGCCACCGCGCTGCTGGTCATGGGGCCGGAGCGCGGGCCGCCGTTCGCGCTGGAGCAGGGTTTGGCGGCACTGTTTTTCGTCCGCGGGGAAGCCGGGATCAGCGCGCGGATGACCCCGGCCTTTGCGGATTACTTACTGTCCGACTGACGCCGCGGCGTCAGTGACCCGCTGCCTTGAGGCGCGCGGCCAGCGGAATAAACATGAGCAACGCAATGGCGCAGCAGGCTATCGCCGTGTAATTGGCGGCCATCAGCCCGCTGCCGGCCATAAACTGTCCGGCAATCGTGGGCCCGATGAAAAAACCACTGGTCTGGGCGGCGGGTATCAGCACGGCCACCTTGCCACCGGTGTCCGAGGCCGCGATGGCGCCCATCAGAAACGGCCCGGTCATGTTCCAGAACACCTGGAACACCGATGCCTTGATAGCCAGCTCAACCCAGCTCATCTCGCCCTGGATAAACCAGGCCACTGCCATTTGCCCGAGCAGCGCCACGGTCACCGGCAGAAACCGGCCCACGCCGCGGGCCGCCAGCGCGGCGGCCAGCAGCGCTCCGGTGATCGCCACCGCCGAGCTGACCGACAGCGAGCGCAGCGCCAGTGCCGACTCCAGGCCGCCCTCCACACCGATGCGCTCCACAAAAGTCCAGATGGCGCCGAGGCCGCAACACCAGATGAGCATGGCCGCCAGCCCCGTCAGCGGCAGCAGCAGCGACGCGGCCGGCGCGCCGTCCACAGCAGCCGCACGCGCGGCCGGGCCGCTCGGAATATAGCGGGTAAATGCCAGCGCGAGCAGCGCCAGTGCGGCCAGCGGGTAATACATGCCGCCGATACTCTGCAGCTGATCCACGAGCGGCCGCAGAGTCGCCAGCGCCAGCACGCCAAACCCGACCTGGGCGGCAATCACGAAACCAAAATTGCGATCCGGGTCGGCCGTATTGCCAATCATGGAGATGCCGATCGCGAAGGCCGTGCCCTGCCCCAGGAAACCGACGCCCAGACGGATCAGCGTGATGGCCTGCGCCTCACTCTGCACTGCCGAAAGCAGGTTGCCCGCGACAACACACACCAGCGCGAACGCAGCGGCGTGGCGCCAGTTGATGCGGTTGATCCAGAACATAGCGAGCACTGATGCCAGCGCGCCGCCCGCAATCTCGGCAATGATGACGAGGCTGCCCTGCTGCAAATCGAACCCCAGGAGGTCGGCGTAGATACCGACGACCATCGGCTGAGTCATCAGGCCAAACACGCCGATCACGCTGATAACAATCGCCGCAACGATCGAAAGCGGTGCATTCCTGTCCATACAGCCCCCCGGGCCAACGCTAGTGTGCGGCGACAGTCTAGCGCACCCCTGCAACGGATGCGGGAGTATTGCCGCTCGCCGGCGGGGGCGTGGTTGCCAAGCGGGTCACGGTTTGCCGGCGCCACCCCCGGTAAGCTGTCAGCCACCGGAAACTTCGGGGTGCAGGATCGTGTTCGCGGCTTTACGCAAGTTCGTGCTGTTGACCGTGCTGGTCGTGGTCGCGCTCAGCAGCTGGCTGGGTGCACGCAACGCCACCGACTGGCAGGAACCCCTGTGGGTGATGGTCTACCCGATCAATGGCGATGGTCGCGAGTCCACCGCCAGCTACATCGACGCGCTCACGGCGACCGACTTCAGCGATATCGAAGCCTTCATGGCGCGGGAGACAAAGCGCTATGGCATCGACCTGCAGCAGCCGGTCAAGCTCATTCTGGGCGAGCGCGTGGCAAGCCGGCCACCGGCCGTGCCGGTCGGCGGCAACGTGCTGACGATTGCGCGCTGGAGCCTGGAGCTGCGCTGGTGGGCTCACCGGATGACCCGCGATCATGCCGGCCCGCCGCCCGATATCCGCCTGTTCCTGGTGTATTTCGATCCGGCGCAGACACCGGCACTTGAGCATTCGGTCGGGCTCGAAAAGGGCCGGGTCGGTGTGGTGAACGTGTTCGCGGCGCGCCGCCAGACGGGTGCTAACAACTTTGTGATCGCGCACGAAATGCTGCACACGCTGGGCGCGAGCGACAAGTACGAGCTGCCGTCGTTGTTGCCGCGCTTTCCCGATGGTTACGCAGAGCCGGCGCAAAAGCCCCTGTATCCGCAACGTCAGGCCGAAATCATGGGCGGCCGCATCCCGGTTGACGAGCAGCATGCGGCAATCCCCGAATCGCTGCGCGCCGCGGTGCTGGGGCCGGGGACCGCCCGCGAAATCCGGCTGCTGCGTTAGCCCCGGCGGCGGTTGCCGGCGGAAAAGTTGCCCGCAGCGACACGGGCGTTTACATTCCTGTCTCGCAAACTTGCTTAATAATGAATCGAGCCCGCCGCTCGGGAGAAGCTGATGCGCCATCTGCACATGCACCCTGTCCTTACCGCCCTGCTGGGCACCCTGACGCTGGTGACGGGCGCGTTGACCGCGCCGCAGGCATCCGTGGCGGCGACCCCCGCAACGCCCGAACCCGTGGCGCGCAGCTATGCCACCGTGGGCGATCCCGCGCGACTGGCGCCCGCTGCCGCCACGGTGCTGATCACCGGGGCCAATCGCGGCATCGGCCTGGAATTCGTCACCCAGCTGATGGCACGGAAGTACAACATTATTGCGACCACGCGCAGCCCGGAGGATTCAGCCGAGCTGACGGCGCTGGTAGCCGGCTATCCGCAGCTGGTCGTCGAGGAACTGGATGTCACCGACTTCGCGCGGGTGGACGCGCTTGGCGAAAAATATGCTGATCAGCCGATCGACCTGCTGATCAGCAACGCGGCTATCACGCCGCGCTACAAGTCAGCGTTTCGCCGCGTTGACGGCGTGGACTGGGACATGGCGCGGCAGAGCTGGGAAGTCAACGCGCTGGCGCCCCTGAAGATCGCGCAGACCTTTATGGACAGCGTGGCAGCTTCCGAACAGAAAAAGATCGTGGTGCTGAGCAGCAAGGCAGGCTCGTTCGAGCTGGGCCCCAAGATGCCCATGTTTTACAGCTACCGCAGCAGCAAAGCGGCGCTCAACATGAACATCTACACGCTGTCGTTCGAGACCGCCAAGCGCGACGTTATCGTGACGCTGCTGTCACCGGGACAAGTGAACACCACGCCCGGCATGACCATGAAAGGCAACATTGAGCCTGAAGAATCCGTCAGCAAGATGCTGAAAGTCATCGACGGGCTGACACCGGCGCAGAACGGTCAGTTTCTCGACTACGAAGACGGGCGCGTGCTCGGCTGGTAACCGGCCGCCGGGGTTGTCAGACGGGCGGCTTCTCGAGCTCGACCAGCGCGGCCAGCTGCCGCACTTCGCTGCGCGGCACCAGGCGATTGAAGTCGCGCGGCGTCAGCGGGGTTTCGAGCTTCTTTTCCAGCCACTCAATGATGGGCTCCCAGCGCTCAAGGTCTTTGCGGGTGCGGCTGGCGGGCAGTTCGTGCACTGACAGCCCGCGCTCGGCCGAATGCACGTAGTTCTGACTGTCTCTGAGTACGCCGACAACCGAGATCGACAGCGTGGTCAGAAACCGCATGAGCTTGCGGTAGGCAACCGTGTTTTCTCTGACCCGGTTCGCGACAACCCCGAGGCGCCCCATGCGCCGACTCACCTTGGCGATGAGCAGAAGATCTTTCATCAGCTGCGAGGCCGCGTGCACGTCGATATCCGACGGCAGCACCGGAATTAAAATGGCGTGCGCGCCGGAGGTGAGTTCGGCGAGGTTTTCCGGCGGCACCGACCCCGGCGAATCGACGACTAAATATTGGACGGATTGGGGAACCCGCAGCTGCCAGCTGCGCGTCGCGCTACTGCG
>JAZBOT010000013.1:0-39708 GCA_036351295.1 Gammaproteobacteria bacterium
CGCTTTCTGGCTGAGGATGTTGCCATGGCGACGTTCAGCCTGATGGCCTACGCGTTTGGCCTGCTGGGGTTCACGCTGGTCAAGGTGCTGGCGCCGGGTTATTTCGCCCGTCAGGACACGCGAACGCCGGTGCGTATCGGTATCATCGCGCTGCTGGCCAATATGGTGTTGAATGTAGTCATTGTCGTGCCGTGGCACTACTCGGGTGCGCCAGGCGCGCACGCCGGGCTCGCTTTGGCCACGTCGTTGAGCGCGTTCCTGAATGCCGGGTTGCTGTACCGCGGGCTCTGGCGCGAGGGCGTGGTCCGGCCGGAACCCGGCTGGGCGAGGTTCTTGCTGCAGGTCGGCGTGGCGGGCGCCGTGATGGCGATGCTGTTGCAGCAGTTTCTGCCGGCTCCGGCGCGCTGGCTCGAGGCGGGTTTTTGGACCACATGCGGGTGGCTGGCCGCCGCTATCTGCGGTGGCGCGGCTGCCTACGCGGCTGCGCTGTTGGCTGTGGGCGTGCGGCCGCAGGCGCTGAAGCTGCAGCGCTAGCCACGGAAGGTTTTAAGAAAGTTTTTCATGCTACTGATCAGAAACAGAAAAACCGTACCCCCCGAGCTGCGCGCCGGGAGCGTGGCGACAGTCGGCTCATTTGATGGCCTGCACCTCGGGCATCGGCACATACTGGGTCAGGTGCGCGCCCGCGCCCGCGAGCTGGAGCTTCCCGCGGCGGTGGTAGCGTTTGAGCCTGCGCCCAAGGAGTTTTTTGCCCGGACTGCGCCGCCGGCTCGGCTGATGCGGTTTCGCGAGAAATTCGCGGGTCTGGCCGAGTTCGGTATCGACGTGTTTTATTGTCCGCGCTTTGATGCCGCAATGGCTGCGCGCACCCCGGCCGAGTTTATCGATGAGCTGTTGCTCGGTGTGCTGAACGTCAAGTACCTCGTGGTAGGTGACGACTTTCGTTTCGCCCGCCAGCGGAGCGGCTCGGTGACTGACCTGGAACATGCCGGTGCGGCCGCGGGGTTCACCGTCGAGCAGGTGCCAACCGTGGTTAGCGGCGGGCTCAGGGCGTCCAGTTCAGGCGTGCGCGCCGCGCTGGCAGCCGGAGACCTCGCTGCTGCCGCCCGCCAGCTGGGCCGGCCGTACCGGATGGCGGGCCAGGTGGTGGCCGGGCAGCAGTTGGGCCGTGAGCTGGGAATGCCGACGGCCAACGTGCGGCTCAAACGCTCACAAAGCCCGCTGCAGGGTGTGTTCGCGGTGCGTGTGAGCGGTATCGGCGATGACCGCTGGCATGACGGCGTGGCCAGTATCGGCACGCGACCCACCGTCAATGGTGTCGAGCCGCTGCTCGAAGTGCATATCTTTGACTTTGCCAAAGATATTTACGGTGCGCATATACAGGTAGAATTCATCGCCAAGCTGCGCGATGAGCAATATTTTCCCGATCTCGAAACCCTGGCCGAGCACATGCAGCGCGACGCCGAACACGCGCGTGAGCAGCTCAGGGTCTACTCCGGACAACCAAGAACACACTGTGACTGATTACAAAAACACGCTGAACCTGCCGCAAACCGAGTTTCCGATGCGCGCCAACCTGGCACAGCGCGAGCCGCAGATGCTCGACAGCTGGTACGCCGCTGACCGCTACGCGCAGATCCGCGCGGCTGCGGCCGGGCGGCCGCGGTTTGTGCTGGTCGACGGTCCGCCCTACGCCAATGGCCAGATCCACCTCGGGCATGCTGTCAATAAAATTCTTAAGGATATCGTCGTAAAGTCTCGTACTTTAATGGGTTTTGATGCGCCTTACGTGCCGGGCTGGGACTGCCATGGCTTGCCCATTGAGCTGCAGGTCGAAAAGAAGCACGGCAAGGTCGGCAAGAAGCTCGACGCGCCCGCGTTTCGTCAGGCCTGCCGCGAATATGCCCTGCAGCAGGTTGACAGTCAGCGCGCGGACTTTAAGCGGTTGGGCGTGCTGGCCGACTGGGATCGCCCCTACCTGACGCTCGACCCGGCGTTCGAGGCGGCCCAGGTGCGCGGTTTCGCAGAGATCGTACGCAACGGTCACCTGCACCGGGGATTTAAGCCGGTGCACTGGTGCCTCGACTGCGGGTCGGCGCTCGCGGAGGCAGAGGTTGAGTATCAGGACAAGGATTCGGTCGCGATTGATGTGTGCTTCCGGGTCTGCGATACGGCCGATCTGGCAACCCGGCTCCGGCTGGACGCAGCCGCGCGCGAAGCTGCCGAAGTTCTGCCGGCCGCGATCCCCATCTGGACGACAACGCCGTGGACGCTGCCCGCCAATCAGGCCGTCGCGCTGGGTGCCGAGCTGCAATATCAGCTGGTCGCCGTCACGCGCGGTGCTGACCGCCAGCTGCTGGTGCTGGCCGCGGAACTCGCTGCAGCAGCACTGCAACGCTACGGCGCAACCGACAGTCAGACGCTGGCCGAATTCTCCGGATCGGCGCTGGCCGGTCTCCGGGTACAGCACCCGTTCTACAGCCGGCAGGTGCCGGTGATCGTCGCGGATTTCGTAACTCTCGACGCGGGTACAGGCGCCGTCCACATTGCCCCCGGCCACGGTCAGGATGACTTTGCGGCCGGTTTGGCCAACGATCTCCCGCTGGAAAACCCGGTCGGCGCCAACGGTGTCTACCTGCCGGCGACCGAGCTGTTTGCGGGTCAGCACATCAGCAAGGCCGGGGTAGAAATCATTGAGCTTCTGGAAACTAGCGGTAACCTGCTGAATAGCGAAGGCTTCAGGCACAGCTATCCGCACTGCTGGCGGCACAAGACTCCGCTGATCTTCCGGGCGACGCCGCAGTGGTTTATCAGCCTTGAGCAAAACGGTCTGCGGCGCGATGCGCTCGCCGCCGTCGACCAGGTGCAGTGGATTCCTGAGTGGGGCAAGCAACGTATTACGGCCATGCTCGAGGGTCGCCCCGACTGGTGTATTTCGCGGCAGCGGACCTGGGGCGTGCCGGTGCCCTTGTTTGTCCACCGTGAGACCGGCGAACTGCACCCTGACACCCTCGACCTGCTCGAGCAGGTGGCGCAGCGCATTGCTGTTGACAGTATCGACGGCTGGTTTGAGCTCGACCCGGCCGAGCTGCTGGGTGCGACCGCGGCAGACTACGAGCGGGTAAATGACACGATGGACGTCTGGATGGATTCGGGCATGGTGCACTACTGCCTGGCGGCCACTCATCCTGAACTGCCGCAGCAGGGCGACCTGTACCTGGAGGGCTCAGACCAGCACCGGGGCTGGTTTCAAAGCTCGCTGCTGACCTCTGTGGCCATGTTTGGTGCGGCTCCCTACCGGCAGTGCATGACGCACGGTTTCACGGTCGACGAAAGTGGCCGCAAGATGTCGAAGTCGCTTGGCAACACGATCGCTCCGCAGGAAGTGGTCAACAAGCTCGGCGCCGACATCCTGCGGTTATGGGTCGCAGCCACCGACTATTCCGGCGAAATGAGCGCCTCCGACGAGATTCTCAAGCGCATGTCCGATTCCTACCGCCGGATGCGCAATACCGTGCGCTTTTTGCTCGGTAATCTGCACGGTTTCGACCCGGCGAGCGATGCGGTGCCCGTCAGCGACATGGTTGACCTCGACCGCTGGGCCGTGCAGCGCGCAGCGGAGCTGCAGAAGTCACTGCTGAAATCCTATGAGGCCTATGCGTTCCATCGGGTTTATCAGGATCTGCATAACTTCTGCATCGTCGACCTCGGCTCGTTTTACCTCGACATACTGAAAGACCGGCTGTACACCACCGGCACCAAGAGTCATCCGCGCCGGTCCGCCCAGACCGCCATGTACCTTATCGCCGAGGCGATGGTGCGCTGGCTCGCGCCGATACTGAGCTTTACGGCCGAGGAGATCTGGGAGGCGCTGCCCGGCCGGCGTCCCGAGTCGGTGTTCCTCGCCACCTTTGCAGAGTTGCCTGCCGCCGCCCGCGCTGAAATCGACTGGCCGCGGTTGATGCAGGTCCGTGAGACCGTCGCCAAGGCGCTCGAGGCGCTCCGCGACAGCGGTGGTATCGGTTCGGCGCTGGAGGCCACGGCCATCGTTTACGCGGACGGCGAGCTGCGCGCGGCCCTGGAGCATCTCGGCGACGAGCTGCGCTTCGTGTTTATTACCTCGGCGGCCGAGGTCGCGGACCTCGACGCCGCGCCTTCCGATGCGGCCGTCGGCGACGGGTTTCGTGTTGCGGTCGCCCCCAGCCCGGCGGCTAAGTGCGTGCGTTGCTGGCACCGCCGCCCGGATGTGGGTACCTCGACCGCGCATCCGCAGATCTGCAGCCGCTGTGAGAGTAACATCGACGGCGCAGGCGAAACACGGGCCTTCGCCTGATGTCAGGCGAGTCAGCCGACCGGGCAGCATCCTCTCCGGCGCCGGCCGCGGCGCCGCGTGCCGGCCTGGCCGGCTGGCGCTGGCTGTTGCTGACGGTGCCGATGCTGGCGCTGGACCAGTGGACCAAGTTGCAGGTGATCGCCAGTCTCGTCGAATACCAGCGCATCAACGTGCTGCCAATACTCGACCTCGTCCGCTTTCACAACACCGGTGCCGCGTTCAGCTTTCTGGCGGATGCCGATGGCTGGCAGCACAACCTGTTCACCGGCATCGCGGTTGCCGTGAGCGTCGGCCTGCTGGTATACCTCTGGGTCCTGCCCGCACGTGGCTGCAAAACGCTGTCTGCCGGGCTCGCGCTGGTCTTGTCAGGCGCGCTGGGCAACTTGCTGGATCGGCTGCAGTACGGCTACGTGGTCGATTTCATCCTGTTCTATTACGAGCGGTGGTCGTGGCCGGCATTCAACGTGGCCGACAGTGCGATCACGGTCGGCGTCGCGCTGATCATTTTCGACAGCCTGTTTCTCGAGCGCCGCCGTGCGGCAGCGCCCGCAGGCTCCGCGCCTTAAGGGGCGGGTCCGCTGCGCCAGTAGGTGGCAACGGGCGGCGTGACTGCCGGTATACAGGGTGCCGTGCACAGCTCAGTGCAAATATAAAAACCCTGGTACTCGGTGTGCGCAGCGCCCTGGGCCGTGGTAACGCTGCTGATAATTTCATAGTGGCTGCGGGATGCCGGCTGGCCGGGCAGACGCGGACAGACCGCGTCGCTGCCCATAAACACGAGCGTGGTGTGCGCGGTGCCGCCGGCGTTGCTGGCGGTCGCCATATCCCGCCGGGTCCCCGGTGCACCGGGCGGCAGCAGGCCTGGGTCGAGTGCGACTGCGGCCAGGGCGGCTGCGGTGTTGCTGCGGGCCGTGCCTGCCGCCGTCGCGGCACCATGCAGTGAGCGGACCAGGCCGGCTGCCGTCACTGTCGTCCGCAGGGTTTGCAGGCAGAGCAGCGTCATAACGCTGAGCACGATCAGGGCGAGCGGCAGCACGCTGCCGCGGCACTGGCCCGTGGCCGCCCGCAACACGGGCGCTTGCGCGGTTTCAGGGTGCGGCCGCATGCGCGAGGTTAGGGGCAAACACGGTGCGCTCTGCGGTAATCCGCCGGAAGCTGTCGGTAAACACCTGCGGGCCGGCCCGGGCGTCGATACCGCTTGGCAGTACCTGCCGCCCCAGCCCTGGCTCGCGCCGCAGCGCGCGTACCCGCAAACCGATGCGGACTGCAATAACCGGCGCGCTGCCGGCCTCATCCGGATTGATAAAGGCATCGACCCAGCCGTCGGCATCGCGATCGACCCCCAGCGCAACCTGCATATCCTCAACACCCGGCATGATTTCCTGGTTCTGCAGCAGGCCGTTGGTGACCAGGGTATAGCGGCGCAATGACGGCATGCCGCGCGTCGAAGCCGCGCGGTCGACGTACCAGGCATGGACCTCGACGTTGTGAACACTGCTGTCAGTTGCGCAGGCAGCAGGCACCGAGCCGTTGGCAAACAGCTCGGCGCAGTCAACGCGCGTTGCCAGCTGTAGCTGGCCCGCGCGCGGCAGCGCAGGCACGCTGCTCGCGTGCCTGATAACCAGCGAGTCCGCACCCCCGACAGCTGCGGTAAACGGTGCGCAGGGCATAACCAGTGCCGCATTGCGGGCCTCGACAGGTTGCTGGCGTTGCAGGGCCCATGCGGTGATGTCGGTGCCGCCACAGCGCACCGCAAGTCCGGCCGGAACGGCGAGCGTGGCCGGACTGCTGTAACGACCCCAAAAGCCGGCGAGCGCAATATCGTCAGTCAGAGCGCGCAGCGCGAAAGCCGCCCGCTCTTCCAGGTCGGCGAGCTGTTCGGTGCTGCGGTAGGCGCGCAGGCTTTGCTGATACAGCTGCAGGGCGCCGAGGCTGATGCCGCTGGCCAGCAGCGCCGCCACCAGCAGCTCTGCCAGTGAGAAGCCGGCGGCCGGCCGCAGCCCGCTCACAGCCCCGACTCCAGGGCCAGTTGCTGGGCACTGCCGGCCCGCTGCCAGTTCAGTTGGACATGCACAACCGTGTTGTTCGCGGTCAGGCTGAGACGTGCCGAGCCACCCGGGAGTTCGCGCTGCACGCGACGCTGCCATTGAGCAAGCGTGAAGTCTGCGAACGCGGCGGCCGTGCATGCGTTTGCCCCGGCGCAAGGGGCTGCGACCGGTGCTGCGCCACGGTGGGCCGGGGGTAGCATACGCAGAATGCCGACGGCATCGGCAGCGAGCCGCAGTCCGCGCAGTTGCTCGGCGGTTTCAGCCCGCGCCGCCAGGTTGCGCGCGTTCAGGCTTGCCATCCCCAGCATGCCGGTGGTGATGACCAGCAGCGCCACCAGCACTTCCAGTAAAGCCATACCCGTGTTTAAGAGCGGTCGCGCGGGCACCGGGCGTGGTTACCTTGAGCTGCCGCACGGCAGCGCCGCGCCCGACGGCAAGCGGGTGGCGGTGCGGGGCTTGCCGGTGTGGCTGATGATGACCGCTGTACCCTCCTGCCGGCGGTCGCAAATCACGAGTGTGCCGTTGGTTGCCCGCCGGCCATGGGGCCGGAATACAAAGGCTTGACGGTTCGCCGCAATACGGAGGCCCGCGACGCCTTGCCCGAAGGTCAGCACAGTCTCGCCGGCATCGACTTGTACCGGGTCGTCCTGGTCTTTGTTGGCGAACATGATCCACCCGCCGCTCCAGTCTGCCGAGCCGGTGCACTGCCGACCCGTTTGGCTGGGGCAGAGCGCCACGTCGAAACCGCGGGTCAGCGCCGTGTGGCGCGCCTGGTGAACCAGGTGCACCAGGTAGTTCGCCGTGCTGGCCAGTTTGGCATTGGCTTGCATCGCCGCCAGCCCGCTGGTGGCGATGCTCAGGGTAATTGCAAATATGCAAGCACTAACAAGGAGTTCAGCCAGTGTCATGCCATGGATTCTTGCCGGTGTCTGCGGTCTGTTCACGCCGCTAATTCTGCGCGGCGCGCTCGGTTGCGGCGACCGTCAAATATCCCCAATGTGCGGGGTTTAGCCTCCTGCAGAGAATTTGCGCATTGGCCGCGCTAGCGAATAAAATGGGGTAACGCAAACCGGGGGGTGAGCGGTGTCAATTCGTGAAGCAGTAGAGTCAAAACTTCGTGCCTGCGGAGTCAAGCCAACTTCGCAGCGTGTGGAGATTGGTGCGGTGATCGTGACCGGCCCGCAGCACATGTCCGCCGACCAGATTCTCGCCAGCCTGCGGGCGAGCGGCAGTCGGGTGTCAAAAGCCACGGTGTACAATACGCTAAAACTATTTACCAAACGTGGGCTTACGCGAGAAATTTCTATTGATTCCGCAAGACAGTTTTATGATTCGACCACGCACCATCATCATCACTTTTACAACGTCGATACCGGCGAACTGACCGATATCGACCCCGCAGATCTCGCCTTCAGCCGCCTGCCCGCACTGCCGGGAGGCACCGAGGCGCAGCATATTGAAGTGGTGGTGCGGGTCCGCAACCACGCGGGCTGAAGCCGCCGCCGCGGTCTGTTCGGCGTTGCCGCTGGTCGTTCGAGACCCTATACTCGCGCCGTCACAGGTTGGCCATTTGCCGGAATAGCTCAGTTGGTAGAGCAACCGCTTCGTAAGCGGTAGGTCCGCAGTTCGAGTCTGCGTTCCGGCACCACTCAATGACGGCAGGCTTCCAGACCGGCGCAGCCGGGTTGGAAGGCTACACGCCGGAATTAGTGCCGAGCGGAGCCCAGCTCCGGTCGGCCTCAAACGGCAGGCTTCCAGACCGGCGCAGCCAGACCGGTGACCCGCGTGCGGCGCTTGGGCCGCGGCCGGGTCGACCGGAATGGCTCCCTGCGGTCCGCTTAATTTCCGGCCGACCCGGCCCCGACCCAAGCACCTGACTTTTCTGGTGCTTTCCGATCGCCACATCGCGCGCGCCGCGGCATGCTGCGAGGCGCGGTACCCGGGTGCCCTGTGCAGGAAATTAAGCGGACCGCAGGGAGCCATTCCTGCACAGGGCACCCGGGTGCCGTGCCGACCCTTGAGCCACGCACGCCGTCCCGCCACCACAATCAGCCGCCGGCTTGCCCCGGCACCGCGCCGCTCGTACAGTCCCGGCATGGCTATATTTTTACGCGTTATCAAGTGGGGCGGCCTGCTGCTGGTCGTCGCGGTCACGGTGGTCTATTGGCAGGACCCCTGGCTGTGGCGCAACACGGTGCGGTTTTTCGCCAGCGGCGATCCCACCAGCGTCGAGCGGCTATTGCCGGATGAGGAAATCACCGGCGACGGTTCTTACGTGCTGCCGACCGCGCCGCCGGCCGAACTCACGGTGGACCCGGCCGCGCTCGCCGCGATGCAGGACTACGCGGCCGAATTCGGGTCGCATGCGCTCATCGTGGTGCATAAGGGCGTTATCCAGACCGAATGGTATGCCGACCACTGGACCGCCACTGACCTGACGCAGTCGCAATCCATGCACAAAACGCTGATGGCCGTGTTTGTTGGCATGGCGATCGCGGACGGGCTGATCGCGTCGGTCGATGAGCCCATCGGCCGCTGGATCACCGAGTGGGCGGATGACCCGCGCGGGGACATTACCCTGCGCAACCTGCTGCAAATGAGTTCCGGTCTGGCTGAATACGGCTTCAAGCTCAACCCGTTCTCCGACGATCTCAAATGGCTGAATTCCGGGCGGTCGATTGAGCCTATCCTGCGAACGCCGCTCGCTGACTGGGAGCAGGGCACGCGCTGGAGTTACAACGACATCAACGCCGAACTTCTCGGCATCATCGTGCAGCGTGTCTTCGGCATGCGCTATTCGGAGGTGCTGCAGCAGCGACTCTGGCAACCGATGGGTGGCGAACGCGCCCGCGTCCACACGGATTCGCCGGGGGGCCGAGCCTACACGTCGTGCTGTCTTGCTGCGCCGGCGATGGATTGGGTGCGCGTCGGCATGCTGCTGCTGCAGGACGGGGTGGTGAACGGCCGCCGGCTGCTGCCGGCTGACTGGGTCGCTGCGATGCGCACCCCGTCGCCAGCCGGGTCGCACTACGGCTACCAGGTCTGGCTGGGTTACGACGATGAGCCACTGGGCACCGGCGCGACCGACGGGCGCGTGGGCTCTAGCGGTGCCGTGGCCACTGAACCGTTTACGGCGCGCGATACATGGCTGCTGCTTGGGCGCGGTCAGCAGCACGTGTTTATCGTTCCGTCTGCGGAACTGGTGATTGTGCGCCTGGGGCCGGCACTCGGCATGCAGCCGATCAAGCCCGGCTTTGATGTGCCGCGCTTGCCTAACCTCGCCGTGGCCGGGCTGCGCGACTGAATACAGTATAGTTAGCCGATCAACTCAGGGAGTCTGAATATGCCAATTTGTCATCGTATCGTGCAGGGTCTGGCTGGGCTGTTGGGCGCAGTGGCCTGCACCGTGCTGGCCGTACCCGCCGCGAGCGCCTTTGAACTCGACACTCCGGAAGGCCAGCTGCGGGCGTTTCGACGCATCCAGTGTTCCGAAGTCGACGGCGAGGCCGTTACCTATTCATGGCGCGGCGCCGCCTACAGCCGGGTGCAGGGTGAGCGCGACCGCAAGCTCTTCAATGTTGAAGGCATGAACATCCGCCAGTGCGTCACCGTGAATGACCCGGAAAAAGGCGCAGGCTTCCGCTTCGTCACGCGGGAGATCCTGTTGTACCTCGACCCGGAAACCAACGAGATTCTGCGTACCTGGAAGAACCCGTGGACGGGCGTGACCACGCAAGTTCTGCATGTGGCGAACGACCCGGTCAACCAGGGGCCCATTTTCCCGCGTTACGGCGGCGGCCGCACCTTCAGCATGCCGTTCCAGTTCAATGGCGACCACTGGTGGTTAACCTCTACGGTACCGCTGTACTACGGCAACAAGCTCGGCGGTGATTACCAGGACTACATCGGCGGCAAGTATCACGCGACCGAAATGTTCAACTTTTTTGGTGATGTGGCCAGCCTGACCGATGAGCGTTCAAGCACGGCTGACAATGCCGTGGGTTGGGCGCGCATCTCCGACTGGCTCCCCTGGATGGAAATGGGCAGCCGCGAGGGCGTGATCTACATGCACACCGCCGGGCGCAAGCTGGGCAGTTTTGACGAGTTGCCGGCGATCATGAAAGAAGAAATTGCGCGCAACTATCCTGAGTACACGCAGCCGCCGCCGCTGGACGATGACCGGCCTAACGAGACCAGCTGGACCTATTTCAAGAAGATGGTGGAGTCCGGCAAATTCACGGGCAGCGCCGGGCTGAAGGAAAACGCGCCCGCTGAGTGAGGCAGGTCGCGGATCAGCGCGTGACTATTGCTGCGCGTTGATCTGCGGCGCTTCGACCAGCACCACCTGCACGTCGGCGACGCCGTTGCGCAGCTGCTTCACTTCCTGATACTCGGGGGAGTTAAAAAAGCCCAGTGCCGCCGCCTTGTCGGGCCATTCGGACATCACGATGGAGCCGCCTTCCGGCAGGCTGCCTTCTAGCACTTCGGCGCCCATTGCGCGCAGGACGTATTTGCCGCCGTGTTGCGCGACCAGTTGGCTGGCAGCCGGGGCATAGCCCGACATAAACCGTTCGCGGTCATGAATCTTGGCGTGAATAATCATATAGGCAGGCATGACGCTGGTGCTCCGTTCGCGTTTGGTCGCCAGGTTGGCTATAAACGTGGTTAGGTCAACGTCTAGGCTAATGGAGTTCAAGGTGACGAAGCAAATACTCTGCGGTTTGATCAGCACGCTGCTGCTTGCAGCCCCTATCACGCAGCCGGCGGCGGCGCCTGTTGCCGAGGCGGACCGGGTCGACATCGACCTGCGCCGCACCACCCTGATTGTCAGCGATATCGAAAACTCGCTGAAGTTTTATCGCGACGCCCTGGGTTTCAAGGTGATATATGACAACATGATACGCACCCCGCGCAGTGCGCAGTCGGATGCGGAAGCGGACGTTTCGCGGCGACTGGTCTTCGTGCGTGCCAATGACGATTATATTGGCATTATCGGTTTGCTTGAATACACGAAGCCGCGTAAACCGGTGCGGCGCCCTGAACCCGTCGACTTCAGCACCGGCAGTGCCGTGCTGTTGTTCACCACAACCGATCTGGCTACACGCTTCCCTAAAGCGGCCGCAGTGCCGGGTGTGAAGGTGCTGGACCCGCCGACGGACACCTCGTACCCGTCATACGACGGCAGCTCGATTCTCAACGTGCGGGTCAGCACGTTGCGTGACCCGGACGGGTTTCTGATAGAGCTGAACGAGTTTATTGGTGAAAACCCGGTGCAGCCCGCCGACTGAGGGCTCTGCATTCCGGCCAAATGGTAGTCAGCCGGAACAAATACGTTAGAATCTCGCGCTGGATGCGCTGGTTTAGGGCCTGTACACGGGCAGCTCACGTTCGCCAGCTGCAGGGCCGCTTCGGCCTTTTCTAGGGAGAGACAGCGTGATCGGCAGGCATCAGGTGGGGTTGCGGCGCAGCTATGCGCTCGCGATAGCATTCGCAACAGCTTTTTCAATGACAGCGTGCGATTCGCGCGACGCGGCCTCCGGGGGGCCGGGCGGCATGATGGGCGGTCGCGGTCCGATCCCGGTCTATGTCGCGCAGGCGGCTGCCGAGTCTTACACCGATACCATCACGGCGCTGGGCAGCTTGCGGGCCAACGAGGCGGTGGATATCAGCTCCCGCGTTTCCAGCGTGGTTGAGTCGGTCTATTTTGAAGCCGGCCAGTTCGTCAAGGAAGGCCAGGTGCTGGTTGAGCTCGACAGCCGTGAGATCGCGGCGGACCTGGCTGTTGCGCAAGCCGAGTTCGAGAAGGTTCGCAATCAGTATGAGCGCAGCAAGGCGCTGGGCAAAAGCCAGGTCGTCTCGGAGTCGGAATTAGACCAGTTGGCGGCCGATATGCGGCGCACCGAGGCCGATATCCGCTCGGCGCAAGCGCGGCTGGATGATTCGACCATCCGGGCACCGATCGCCGGCTATGTCGGGTTGCGTCGTGTGAGCCCGGGCGAGATTGTCGGCCCGGACAACCTGATCACCACCCTCGACGACACCCGCGTCATGAAACTCGACTTCGCCGTGCCGGAGACGTTCCTCGCGGTGATCGAGGAGGGCATGCGGGTCGGCGCCAAAACCGCCGCGTACCCTGATGATGCCTTTACGGGTGAGGTGATCAGTATCGATTCGCGTATCGACCCGGCTACCCGTTCCATTACCGTGGTGGCAGCAATCCCCAATCCGACCAATCGGCTCAAGCCCGGTATGTTCATGACCGTGGCCCTGCAGCGCCAGCGGGATGGCGTCCTGTTTGTGCCCGAGGAGGCGGTTGCGCCGCGCTCCGGGCGCCAGTTTGTCTATTTAGTCACCGACGGCAGGGTGCGCGAGCAGGAGGTCAAACTCGGTGTCCGCAACCCGGGCCGGGTGGAGGTTGTCGAAGGGCTGAGCCCCGGCGATACTGTGGTGGTTGAGGGCGTGCAAAAACTGCGCGATGGCGCGGCTGTGGAAATCGCGAGTGCTGACGCGTAATCTGCCTATATGTTGATTTCTGATCTGTCGGTTCGGCGCCCGGTCTTTGCGGCCGTGATGAGCCTTGCGCTGGTGATTCTGGGTTTGCTCGCGCTGGACCGCCTGCCGGTGCGCGAATACCCGGATGTTGAGGCGCCGATCGTCTCCGTCACGACGGCGTATCGCGGTGCGTCCGGCGAAGTGATCGAACGCCGCATCACGCAGATTATCGAGAATGAAATCGCCGGCATCGCCGGCGTAGAGAAACTCACGTCGACCAGCCAGGACGAGCAGTCGCAGATTACCGTTGAGTTTGATCTTGACCGGGACATTGACGGTGCCGTCAACGATGTTCGCGAGCGGGTCTCGCGGGTTATCCGGCAGCTGCCGGAAGAGGCCGACGCGCCGCAGATCCTGAAGCAGGATGCCAACATGGACGCCACGATTTACGTCGATGTGTCCAGCGATTCCCGCTCGGTGATGGAGCTGACCGACTTCGCCGAGCGTAACCTGGTCGACCGTCTCACGGTGCTCGATGGCGTCTCTACTATTCGCGTGAGCGGCGCCCACGTGCCGGCCGTGCGCATCTGGGTTGACCGCGAGGCGCTGGCCGCACGCGGGCTGACCGTGCAGGACATCGAAGATCTGCTGCGGCGCGAGAATGTCGACCTTCCGGCCGGTCGGATCGAGTCGTCGGAGCGTGAGTTCAGCTTGCGTACCAATACCGGGCTGCGCACGCCGGAGTCCTTTGCCCGGCTCGTGCTGTCCCGGGACGGCGACTACGTGACCCGGCTGGGGGATGTGGCGGAAGTGCGGATGGAGCCGGAGAGCACCCGGCGTATCGCGCGTTCGGATGGTGTGCCGGGCCTGACGCTGGGCGTCAGCCCACAGTCGCAGGCCAACATCCTGGCGGTCAATCAGGCCGTGCTCGACGAGATCGACGTGTTGCGCACCACGGTGCCTGACGATATCAGCCTCGGTATCAACATCGACTTCTCGGTGTTTATTCGCGAGTCGATGCGTGAGGTGGTCAAAGCGCTGGGTTTTGCGCTGCTGATGGTCTTGATTGTCATTTACGCTTTTCTCGGATCGCTGCGCGCCACGCTGATTCCGGCCATTACCATCCCCGTGGCAATCATTGCCACGATGCTGGTGATGGCTTTCATGCAGTACTCAATTAATACGCTGACGCTGCTGGGCCTGGTGCTGGCGATCGGGCTGGTCGTCGATGACGCCATCGTCGTGCTGGAAAATATAGTGCGGCGCATGGAGCTGGGCCAGCCGCCGCTGCTGGCGGCTATCGACGGTACGCGGGAGATCGGCTTCGCCGTGGTCGCAACCACGGTGGTGCTGGTGGCCGTGTTCGTGCCGATCTCGTTCATGCCCGGCAAAGTAGGCCGGCTGTTTGGTGAGTTTGGCGTGTCGCTCGCCGCCGCGGTTGCATTCTCAAGCTTTGTGGCGCTGACGCTGGTGCCGATGATGGCTTCACGGCTGTTTGCCGGCGGTATTGAGCGCAAGCCCGTCGCGCGCTTCACCGACAGCGTGTTTGGCTGGCTGCGCGGCCGCTATGAGCGCCTGCTGCGGCCCGTGGTAAAGCGGCCCGCCTGGTCGATATTGCTGGTTGCCGGTTTGTCCGCAGCGAGCTACGGGATGTTCACGTCCCTGCCGGAAGAGTATGCCCCGACTGAAGACCGCGGCATGCTGTTTTTCTGGATGCGCGGGCCGGAGGGCGCCAGCGTTGACTACATGGATCGACAGCTGCGCGCGATGGAAGACATCACGGTGCCGTATGTCGATGCCGGTGTGGCCCGCCGTGTTCTGGTGCGCACCGGTATGGGCAGCGGCGCCGGCGACGTTAACAGCGCCTTTGCCTACATGCCCCTGCTGCCGTGGAACGAACGCGATAAAACCGCGCCTGAAATAGCAGCCGAGTTGCGTGACCGGGTGAATGCGATCCCGGGCATGATGGCGATGGTCATGCTCCCGCCCAGCCTGAATGTGCGCGGTTCCGGTCAGCCGCTGACGCTGGTGCTCGGGGGCACAAACTATGACGAGATCGCTGAGTGGACCGACCGGATTATGGCCCGAGCCGCCGAAAATCCGAACCTGCTCGGCATGCGCAGCGACTGGTTTGAGCGCAAGCCCAAGATTGATGTCGAGGTGGATCGGGAGCGGGCAGCCGACCTTGGTGTGTCGCTGTCCGTCGTGGGCCGCACGCTCGAGACAATGCTGGGCTCGCGCATTGTGACCACTTTCGAAGACCGGGGTGAAGAGTACAACGTGCTGTTGCAGGCGCGCCCGGAAGATCGGGCCACGCCCAGTGATCTCGATAACATCTATGTCCGCTCCGAGCGCACCGGTGAGCTGGTGGCGCTGGCCAGCGTAATCGAACTGACGGAAACGTCTGGCCCGGTTGAGTACAAGCGCTTTGATCGCTTGCGCTCAATCGCCATCACCTCGGCTCTGGCCCCGGGCTATTCGCTCGGCGAGGCTATCGAGTACATGGAGGAGATCATTGCGGAGGAGGTGCCTGAGGGTATCCGCATTAATTACGACGGCGAGTCGCGCGATTTCAAGCAGTCCGGGTCGTCAATTTACTTCACCTTTATGCTCGCGCTGGTGCTGTCGTTTCTGGTACTGGCTGCCCAGTTCGAGAGTTTCCGTCACCCGTTGATCATCATGTTCACGGTGCCCATGGCATTGTTCGGCGGTTTGCTCGGCCTGCACCTGATGGGTTCTTCCATCAATATCTACAGCCAGATCGGGGCCATCATGCTCATCGGCCTGGCGGCAAAGAACGGTATCCTCATTGTTGAATTCGCCAACCAGCTGCGCGATCAGGGGGTTGAATTTACTCAGGCCATCATCGAGTCGGCGACAGTCAGGCTGCGTCCGGTCGTCATGACGAGCCTCTGTACGGCCGGTGGCGCCGTGCCGTTGTTGCTGGCTTTTGGTGCGGGCGCCGAATCACGCCGCACCATTGGTGCCGTCGTCTTTTTCGGCGTCACCATCTCGGTCTTCCTGACTCTGTTTCTGATCCCGGCCGTCTACGCTCTGCTGGCGCGCGGCACAAAGTCACCTGACCATGTGGCCCGGGAAGTCGAAGCGCTGCAGCAGCAGCAAGCTAAGGGGCGCGTGGCGGGCGGCGGCGCAGTGACACCCTCAACCGTACAGAAATCGGCTGACTAGACTTAGTCGGGAGCCACCTGCAGGCGCGTGACGCGCTCGCGGTAGCGGCGCAGCGTGGCACGTAAAGTGAACAGCAGCGGTAAGCCGAAAGCGGCCGGCACGAGCGCCACCGAGTAGCGTGCGCCGTCAATACCGAAGGCCACGTCGTTCAGCACGCCGATGGCGGTTGGCCCCAGCATCAGGCCGGTAACGCCGATCACCAGGAAGTAAATGGCCGTTACCTGGCTGCGGATTTCGCCGGCCGTCACGTTGAGCAGCGCGGTGGGTGCCGCTGCCGAAATCATGGCGATGCCAACGAGGTTGACGGCAAACAGGCCAAATGCGATTTCGCCTGTGGGCATCAGCGGAGCGGCGATGCCGGAGGGGATCAGTATGAGTGTGCCCACGATCATCATCCGCACGGGGGCATCACTGCGTCCCTGCTGCTGCAGCCGGTCGATATACCAGCCCGTCGTGTTGACGGTCAGCGGACCCACCGCGAGCATCATGATGCCGTTGAACAGCGCATATTTTTCTGCGGGCCAGCCCCAGGTGCGGGCGAACATGGCGGGCAGCCAGCCCTGGCTGTAGGCCACAATCGTCATCACACATACGATGGCGACAAAGCCGGCAAAGAACTGTTTGTCGGCCCACAGGTAGCTCGCTGCCACGCGCAGGCCCGGTTTGCCGCCAGCGGTCAGGCCGACCTGCTCCTGGCGCTCGGGTTCGCGCAGGAAGAACATCAGGATGCCCAGCAGCACCCCGGGCGCTCCCACCGCAATAAAAGCGAACTGCCAGGCCTCGAGGTCGCCCACCCCCGGCAGCGACAGCTGGCCGGCCGACTTGGACCAGATCAACACGCTGGCGCCCGCCAATGATGCGATGCCGGCGCCCAGTGACAGCGCTGCCGAGTAAAAGGCCACAGGCTTGCCCCGCTTCTCCGGCGGGAAGCTGTCGGCGATCATGGGGAGTGCGCACGGGGCCAGCGTTGCCTCGCCCACGCCTACTGAAATCCGCGCCAGAAACAGCTGCCCAAAGTTCCGCGCCAGCCCGCACATCGCGGTAGCCAGAGACCACAGCACCACGCCGATCGCGACGATCCAGGTGCGCCGCCAGCGATCAGCCAGCCAGCCGATGGGCAGCCCCATCGTGGTATAAAGCAGCGCAAAGGCGGGACCCAGCAGCAAGCCGATTTCGGTATCCGACAGTCCGAGGTCGAGCTTGATGGGTTCAACCAGCAGGCCGAGTATGTACCGGTCGATAAACGAAAAAACGTAGACGACAGTCAGCAGGATGGTGGTGTACCAGGCATAGGCAGACGAGGGCAGCCGGCCGTTCATGCGGTGGCCTCGAGGTGATACACGACCACCAGGTTGCCGTCAGCATCAAGCAGCCCCACCTCGCGTCCCACCCGCCCGTCGTGCGTCTCGAGCCGGTCCTCCGGAAACACATGCAGTCCGGCCGCCGCGCACCCCGCAACCACCTGGTCAATATCATCCACATGCAGCACGATGGCGGCGCGGCGCGGGAGGGCAGGTGGCGGCAGTTCGGCGTCACGCAGTTCAGTCAGCGCCATGACTCTGGGCTGGCTGGCCGTGCTCAGCACAGCAAAGCCCAGCGCAACGGAGCGGTCGATGCCGAATACGGCGTAGCTGTAAGAATCATCGGGCGAGTCCTTGCTGAACTCAACCTGCATGCCAAGGATGTCGCGGTACAGCAGCAGCGAGCGCTCCAGGTCGCTGACGACAAAGTTCGCACGCTGGAAACGCGTGCCGGCGGGCGCGGATGCGGTCATTCGTTCAGCCTCAGGACGGCGGCGGGCAGAGGCGCGCACTCTTCGGGTTCACCCCGCACGCGGCAAATCTGCACCCCCGTATTGGTCCCGCTGTACAGGGCTGCCAGCGCAGCCGGCATATTGTCGAAGCCATTTACGATGTTTTGCACGGGCTGCAGTTCCCCTTGCTCTATCCAGCGAGCGAGCTGCGCGCCAGCCTGCGCAAACAGCTCTGCAAAGTTATACACGAAGAACCCCTGCATCGTGGCATTCTTTGCGCGCAGACGGGTGTAGTTAGTCAGCCCGTAGGGTTCGGCCAGGGTGTACTCGGAAATGGAACCGCAGAGTATGATCCGCGCACCCATGGCGAGGTTGTCGAGCACGGCAGCGAGCGTGTCGCCACCCACGTTGTCAAAGTAGACGTCAACGCCATCGGGACACAGGTCCCGCAAGCGGGCGGCGACGACCTCGTTCTTATAATCGATCACAGCCGCACAGCCGAGCCGGGTGAGCAGCGCGCATTTGTCCGGCCCACCCGCGATGCCGACTACCCGGCAGCCGAGGATTCGCGCAATCTGCACCACCGTGCTGCCCACGCCGCCGGCTGCGGCGCTGACCACGACCGTCTCGCCGGCCACGGGCCGTCCGCATTCGAGCAGCCCGCAGTATGCGCTGAAGCCGTTCATACCCAGAGCCCCAACGCCGTGCACGCAGGGCAGCGAGGAGGCCGGCATGCGCAGGAAGCGCTCCTGGGCGCTGCCGGCCGAAGCTTTCCAGGTCTGCCAGCCCAACTGGCCATGGACGATGTCGCCGACGCTGTAGCCCGGGTGGCGGGAGGCCACCACCTGCGCCACGCCGCGGCCGTGGATAACATCACCGATTTCGAGCGGGCGCTCGCCGGCTGCCGGCAGTCCCTGCATGTACATGCGCATCACCGGCCGCACCCCGAGGTACAGCGTGCGCAGCAAGAACTGCCCGTCCGCCAGCCCGGGGATGGGCGTTTCCACTTGCTCGAAATCTGCTGGCTTTACGTTGCCGTGCGGGCGGGCCCGGATGCGCCACTGCAGGTTGACGTCCTCGCGCATCAGGTATCGGTCTCGTGCTCAAGCTGATTCAGCTCGAAAAAGTGCCCGTCGGGATCGAACAGAAAGACCGAGAGAAAGTGCTTGATTCGTCCGTTGGCGCCTTTAATTGACCACCGGTGGGGGTCGGCCTGCACCCGCGTGCCCAGGCCCCGAGCCTGCTCCCAGGCCGCATTCACGTCATCGGTGTGGACCACAAAGGTGGGCGCTCCATAGCTGACGGTCGTGGGGATAGCCGGGGCCGGCAGCGGCGGGTCAAGCCACTGCAGCAGACCGATCATGCCGATCTCGGGGTCCTGCGCCCGCAGGATAACGAGGCGGGTCTGGTCGCCGGCGCCGCCGGCCGGGAAGCCGGTGCCCGACATCTCGACCAGATCGTCGTAATAGATTTCCAAGCCCAGCACCTGTTGGTACCAGCGCACTGATGTGTCGATGTCGCGCACAATGAGGGTGGTGCGTTTTATGATGCTTACCATGCCGGCCCCGCCCCATGAACGCAAAATTCACTCAAATGAGTGATGGTTTTCCGTGCTGCACTTGCTAACTTAGCGGCTGCAATCGGCGTCATATCTGGGGTTCTGATATGGCAGTCAGTCTGGGCTGAAGCCCCGAACTCGTCAAGCCGGTTGCCACGAGAACAGGACAAGCCGTTGCGTCCAATCGCCGGGGATTCTCCCCGGCACGGTTTCCTTATATTTGCCCGCTCATCTAGCGGGCAAATTTTGGCATGCCTGCGGTGCGGGTGCCACGCCAGACAATGATGCCGACAAAGCCGATGTAGGCTGCCAGCATGAACCAGAATTCCGCGATTCCGGCGGTGTCGACGCCATACCGCGCAATGTTCTCAAAGCCAATAAATGCCGCCGTATAGAGTATCGCGGCGAAGGTGGCACCCACTTGCCAGGCGCGCGGGCGGCGCGCAGGACGGACGCAAACGAAATACCAGACGACGATAAACGCCAGCGTGTACAGATTGATCAGCGTCAGCCAGAAATCCGCTCGCTGGAAGTAGTGATTGACCCAGAATGCACCGGCCCCGATAAAATTGATCAGCACGTAGCGCCATTCGTCGAGCGGCTGTCGGAAGGCTTTTTCGAACAGCAGCACCAGAAACAGGTAAGCGAGCCAGGTGCCATACAGCAATTCATAAAACTGCACCTGACCTTCCCAGGCCGGATCAATGGTCATTGGGTCCCCTCCGTTAACGCTGGGGATAGTACCCGATCTCAGCAGCGGAAACCCCTGTAACCGTATGGGTACTCGCACGCCGGCGCACCCCTGTCAGGCGGCTACGGGTGGCCTGACTCCGCGCTCAGGCGTCGACCAGCCGGCACATCGGTTTGTCGAATATGATCTGTGCGGTCGTTATGGCGCGTTCAGCGAATCCACCTTCGCAGTAGCAGAAGTAAAACTCCCACATCCGAACGAATTCGTCGGGATAGCCGAGTGCCTTGATGTCATGCACCCGCGCCATGAAGTTGTTGCGCCAGTCGCGCAGAGTCCGCGCGTAATGCCCGCCGATATCGTGAAAGTCGGCGATCTGCAGGTCCGTGTGGTCCTGGGCGGCGCGCATAATTGAGGCAACCGACGGCAGCGCCCCGCCGGGGAAAATATACTTCTGGATAAAATCGACCGAGCCGCGATAGTTTTCAAAATTGCGGTCACTCATCAGGATGGCCTGGATCAGGGCCCTGCCATGCGGCTTCAGGCGTTCGCTGCAGACTTTGAAATAGCTGTCCATGTAGTCGTGCCCGACGGCTTCTATCATCTCAATTGAAACCAGCTTGTCGAACTGGCCGTCCAGTTCGCGGTAATCCTGTTTGAGCACCGTAACCCGATCACTCAGGCCTGCTTGCGCAACCCGCTCGACAGCAAGCCGGTACTGGTTCTCGGAGATGGTCGTTGTCGTCACCCGGCAACCGAAGTTGCTGGCCGCATGCACCGCAAGTCCGCCCCAGCCGGTGCCGATCTCCAGCAGGTGATCGTCAGGCCCCAGCCTGAGCTTTTCACACACCAGGTTTAATTTGTGAACGGCGGCTTCGTCCAGCGTGCTGTCCTGGCGGGGGTACACGCCCGACGAATAGCTCATGGTCGGGTCGAGGAACAGCGAGAATAAATCGTCACCCAGGTCATAGTGTGCGCCGATATTACGGCGGCTCTGACGCTTGGAGTTACGGCGCAACAGGTGGCCGATGCGGAATGCCCAGCCGGTAAGCTTTGCCAGCCCGTCTTCCATCGCTTCAACCACTTCCGGGTTCGCGCTCAGGACCCTCATCAGCGTGGTCAGGTCGCAAACGGTCCACTTTCCCTCCATGTACGACTCGGCGGCTCCGATAGACCCGCCCAGCACAATGTCGGTAAACATGCTGGCATCATGCACATCGATGACCGCCCTTAACGGGTAGTCTGGTGTCGCGCGCCCGAGAACTACGCTCGAGTCAGTATCGCGAATCTCGATTTCGCCGCGCCGGATATCCGCAAGCCTCGCCAGCACGGCCTTCCGTGCCAGGCCGCCCGCGCGGGCACGCTCCGCGGTTTTGGGTTCAACGGCCAGCTGGCCTGTCGATTCGTTACCGTCAGCCATTATGAATCAGTCCTTCTTTTTCACTTTTTCGAGTGTACCGGTAATACGGCGCGCGTTTTAGCCACAGCTTCAGCGCCTGCCAGTGTATCAGTCCGACAACGCGCAGCGTCATCAGGGGGTCGCGCGCCAGCGTGAGCGCCATGTTCTTGTGGTTGATCGGCGTGCGCTCCAGCGCAAGGTGCGACCCGAATACTTTATCGCCTTGACGGTAATTGTCCAATGCGACGTAAAGCCGTTCGCCTGGAGGTGTCAGCCGGCACGCGTAGCTCATATCCAGTGGCATGAAGGGCGACACATGGAAGTCCTTGTCGAAGCGATAGAAGTGATGCTTCTCCGACAGGTTGTCGTCGTGTCCTAACACGTAGCAGTGTTGCTCGCCCCACGGCGTGTTGCTGACTTCGAGCACGACGTCCTGCAGTCGGTCAGCTGCGTCATAGCAATAGTAGATGCTCAACGGGTTAAAGCAGTGGCCGAAGTAGCTCAGATGGGTCAGCAGCTCAATGCGGCCATTGGGGCGGTGTCCGGTTTTGCTGGCAACGAGTTCACGCACACATTCAGCCAGCGGCCGCTGCGGGTCGCCATAATGGTCAGAGCGACGGAAGCGCGCCGGCGCCGCGCGCTGTGCCGACCAGAACCAGTAGTCCGCAAAGACGGTGTCCAGTTCATCAAGGTCCAGCAGCAGCATAAACAGTGAGTAGCGAAACTGATTCGCCGCTTTGCCGCGACGCTTGTGGCTGATGCTGCCTCTGTAGATTGCACTGTGCATAATTATCGTCAGGCGCCGGCCGCGCTGGCTTTCATGTCTGCACCGAGGTCGCGCGCCACCGCGACCGCGCTGCGCAGTCCGTCTTCATGAAAGCCATAGCCCCAGTAGGCCCCGCAATAGTGGGTATTGTTGCTGTTGCTGATCTCGCGCCAGCGGCCGCGTGCCGCCACACTTGCCCTATTGTAAACCGGGTGAGCGTAGTTCAGGCGCCGCAGAATCTTTGCGGGATCAATGCGATCCGTGGCGTTCAGCGTGACCAGCAGGCGCTGCGGTGCCTGCAGCTGCTGCAGGTGAGTCATGTCGTAGGTAACGCAAACCTGCTGCTCGTCGCTGACAAAGCGGTGATAGTTCCAGGAAGCCCAGGCGCGGCGGTTGCCCGGCATGAGGCTGATATCGGTATGCAGGATAGTCTCGTTGGGCTGGTAGGGTATGGCGCCCAGTATTTCGCGTTCTGCCCCCGTCGGATCACCGAGCGCCGCCAGCGCCTGATCGCTGTGGCAGGCAAAAACGACGGCATCGAAGACTTCGGCAGGCATGCCCGTGGCTGCCACGCTAACCTGCCCGGCGCGGCGCTCCACGCGGGTCACCGGAGTGCGCAGCCTTACCTGGTCCCGGAAGGGTGCGATCAGCGGTTCGACGTAGGCGCGCGAGCCGCCGCTAATTGTGCGCCACTGGGGTCGATCGTTAATGCTCAGCAGACCGTGGTTGGCAAAAAACCGCCCGAAGTAGGCGGCTGGAAAGTCGAGTATTTCAGCCGGTTTTGACGACCAGATGGCGGCCGCCATGGGCAGCAGATAGTCGTCAATCACCGGACCCGAGAAGCCGTGGCCGCCGAGAAATTCTGCGAGATTCTGCTCGGCCGGCGCGGCCAGCAAAGCGGTCTGTAGCCCGTTAAAGCGCAGGATTTCGCGCAACATCGTTATGAATCGCGGCCTGAATAAATTGCGCCGCTGCGCAAAAACGGTATTCAGAGACGAACCGCAGTACTCGAGCCCGGTCAGATCACAGCTCATGCTGAAACTCATGTCGCCATCCTGGGCCGCGACGTCGAGTTGCTTTATCAGGTCAACAAACAGCGGGTAATTGCGATCGTTGTGCACGATAAAGCCGGTATCGACCGCCACCGCAGTGCCCTCGATGTCCACGTCGTGGGTGTGCGTGTGACCGCCCGCATGGTCACCGGCCTCAAACACAGTGACATCGTGCTGCTGATACAGCAGATAGGCCAGGTATAAGCCCGATATACCTCCCCCCACAATCGCTATTCGCAATGCAATGGCTCCCGTCCCGACTGGCCACCAGTCAAAATTCGATGGTACGCTATCTTCGGATTCGTTACGTTTTGACCCGCTCGATTGACCACAGGTGAACCAGTGCGAGCACCCAGCTCTTGTGTAACCGCCTTCAGGCTCTGCGGGGTGCTGAGCATGGTGGCTGTCCTGCTGGCAGCCTGCAGCCGGCCGGCCGGGCCCGCCGCACCCGAACTGCTGAGTGCCTACGAAGCGGCGCTCGATAGTACTGCCGCCAGCGCAGTGGCATTCCCCCCCGATAGCGACCAGGAAAAGCGGGTGCTGCAGCGCCTGGCCGCCTATTTTGCGCCCATGACGGCAGAGTCGGCGCGTGCCCAAACGGTGGTTGTTTACGCCCCCAACGCCTGGCTATTCGATAACCTGGCCGTGGTGGAAGGCCGCCAGAATATTGAAGACTACTTCGTCAAAGCCACAACCGAAGCGGAGAGCTTAACCGTTGATTTCCAGCAGGTCGCCCGCGCCGGCAGCGATTATTTTATCCGCTGGAAAATGTCCATCAATTCGCCTGCGTTGAGCGCGGAGCCCATCGTTTCCTACGGTGTGACACAATTTCGGTTTGACGCAGACGGCCGGGTGCTGATGCACCGCGATTTTTGGGATGCGGCGACGGGTCTGTACGAGTATCTGCCCGGTGTCGGCGGCTGGATGGAACGCTTGCGCAACACACTGGGCGCAATGCCTGAATAAAAGTCACAGATAATTTTAAGAGAAACCCTATGACCACTCTGGCAATAGATTTATGTGAGCGTGGCCTGTTGCCAGACTTTGTTACCCGCTTCGGCATGCGCCGGCTAATGGCAGAACGACTTGCCGACGAGTCGCTGGACCGCTGTGAGCGCGAGTTCGGGCGGTTTCGCGATTATCTGGCGGAGCTTCGTCAAAGCCAGATTGCGGTGGAAACGGCTGCTGCGAATGAGCAGCACTACGAGCTTCCGGCGGCTTTCTTCCAGCATGCGTTGGGAACTAACCTGAAATACAGCTGCTGCTGGTTTCCCGATGATGTGGCGGACAGTGCGCTGGCCGACGCGCTGGATGCGGCTGAGGCCCGCATGCTGGCGCTGACCTGCGAGCGCGCCGAGCTGGCGGACGGTCAGCGCGTGCTGGAGCTGGGCTGCGGGTGGGGTTCACTCACCCTGTGGATGGCGCGGCAATACCCTGCGTCGCACATCACGGCCGTGTCCAATTCCGCATCACAGCGTGAGTTTATTCTGGGTCGCTGTGCCGCTGAGGGTCTTACCAACGTCAACGTGATCACGGCCGACGCCAATGAGTTTGCAACCGCTGACCGGTTTGATCGTGTGGTTTCGGTAGAGATGTTTGAGCACATGCGCAACTACGGCCTGCTGATGCAGCGTATTGCGGAATGGCTGCGGCCGGACGGCAAGCTATTCGTGCATATTTTCTGCCATCGTCATCTGATGTATCCGTTCACGACAGAGGGTGAGTATGACTGGATGGGCAAGTACTTCTTCACCGGCGGACTGATGCCCGCGGAGAGTACTTTGCTCTACTTTCAGAATGACCTGCGTATCGAAGATCAGTGGCGCGTTTCGGGCAGGCACTACGAGAAGACTTCGAACGCCTGGCTGCAGCGAATGGATCGCAACCGTGCTGAAATTATGCCGGTGTTTGTAGACACATACGGGGCGGCAGACGCCGAGCGCTGGTTTCAGCGCTGGCGGATGTTTTTTATGGCCGTTGCGGAGCTTTTTGGCTACGCCAACGGCACCGAATGGATGGTCGCCCACTATCGGTTTCGCAAGGCATGACGGACTGCACTGACCGCCCGGTGCCGCTATGAACGAGCTCGTGCTGGGGCTCGCAGGTGCGCTGGCGCTGATGACGGCGCTGTGGGCAACCAGTATTCCGCTGCGCGATGTCAGCATTATCGACTTGTTCTGGGGTCCGGCGATCGCGCTGTGCGGTGTCATCTACTGGTTTGCCGTTCCGGAGCCACCGTTGCGAGCTACGCTCGCGGTGGGTCTGGCCGTGCTGTGGGGCGCGCGCCTCGGCGTTTACCTGGCGCTGCGTAATCATGGCAAGTCTGAAGACCGTCGCTACGTCGCGATGCGTGAACGTAATGACCCCGGGTTCTGGTGGAAGAGTCTTTACCTGGTGTTCTGGCTGCAGGGTCTGCTCGCGTGGATTGTCGGGTTGCCGCTGTACGGGGCCGTGATGTCGGTTGACCGGGTCAACGCTGTGGACTGGCTCGGCGCTGCAATAGTTGTCTGTGGACTGGTATGGGAGAGCGTTGCTGACTGGCAGCTTGCGCGGTTCCTCAAGCAGCGGTCGAACAGTGATGCGGTGATGTCGGCCGGACTATGGCGGTATTCACGCCACCCCAATTACTTTGGCGAGTTCTGCGTATGGTGGGGCTTCTGGTTGATCGCCGCAGCGGGCGGCGCCTGGTGGACGATCGTGGGCCCGCTGCTGATCAGTTTCTTTCTACTGAAAGTTTCCGGGGTGACGCTGCTTGAAGAAGATATCGCCGAGCGCAGGCCCGCCTATCAAGATTACGTTCGCAGGACGCCCGCTTTTTTTCCGTGGTTTCCCCGCGACGCCAAATAGTCAGCGGCGAATGCCGCCGCGTCTGCGTTGCTCAGCTTGGTCTTACTTCCAGCCGCGCTTGAACACGCCGGTGTCATACGGGTTGAAATCATCCGGGTCCGGCCGTTCAGTTTTGACGCCGATATTCAGCGCTTTGAGTTTGCGTGACTCGTCGTTGTGACTCACCTGCCAGGTCTGGCTCGAATACGGATTGTCGCGCGCATCATCATCACTGGCTTCCAGCTCGAACTTGCTGAAAGCGTCATCGAGAAACGGATTGTCGGGCTTCTTTTTCGGCGCCGGCTCGGTTTCCGGTTGTGCTGAACGCGCGCGTGGTGGCGGCCGGAGTTCAGGCGGCGTGACCTGCCAGGTCGGCGGGGTGTCGGGTTCATGGCCCAGCAACTTTTTCAGAAACTTCATCAGGGCTGTATCCGTAAGATGGGTTATGACAATGTATGCTGACTCGCGTTGACAGAATGTGCGGTGCTTCACATTCTGTC
Organism: Gammaproteobacteria bacterium; assembly: GCA_036351295.1. Taxonomy (GTDB): domain Bacteria; phylum Pseudomonadota; class Gammaproteobacteria; order Steroidobacterales. The sequence goes on from JAZBOT010000013.1 coordinate 26,605, forward strand.
GCGCGTGCTTCAGTCTAGATTATTGTTAATTCACGATTCGATTCAGCTTTGCTTCAGCGGAAATGCGCATGCGGGTACTCATTGTTTACGCTCATCCCGAGCCCCAGTCATTTAACAGTTCGCTGCTGAGTGTTGCGCTGGACGCCTTTAAGGCGGCCGGCCATGAGGTGACTGTCACCGACCTCTATGCGCAGCGCTTCAATGCGGTGGCGGGGCCGGCCGACGTGGTTAGCCGGAAAAACAGGCAATACTTCAGCCTTGGCGAAGAGCAGATGCATGCGTCCACGAACGCATTGTTCTCGCCGGAAATTTCAGCCGAGATCGGCAAGCTGCTGCGTGCGGATTTCTTGTTACTGCAGTTTCCGATGTGGTGGTTCTCCATGCCGGCGATTATGAAAGGCTGGGTTGATCGAGTGTTTGCCTTCGGTTCAGCGTATGACCTCGGTCAGACCTGGGAGGAGGGCGTGTTTACCGGCCGGCGAGCCATGCTTTCGGTCACCACCAGCGCGCCTGCGGCTGCCTTTGCCCCTGACGGCCGCAACGGCGACATCGAGCGCATCTTGTGGCCGATGCATGCCGGCATGCTGGCTATCCTCGGCTACACGGTAATGCCGCCCTTTGTGGCTCACGGTATCCCGTTCGTGGGCGAGGCCGCGATGAATGCGGAACTCGACCGGTTCCAGGCGATGCTGGAGGCACTCCCGGTGGCGCAGCCGCTGCGGTTTCACCCGGCGACCGACTACGCGGGTTACCGGTTGCGAAAGGGCATTGAGCCGGCAACCCCCGGTCAGCATCGCGGCCCGCGCAAGCATATGCCGCAGGTTGACGATGCAGAAGTCTGAGCACTTGCGTACCTTGCCCGCTCTGTAGCAAGGTACGCCTCTAGTCCGGGCCATTCGGCCGCCAGAGTTCAAGACATCATGCGATTGATAGTGGGTATATCGGGAGCGAGCGGGGTGATTTACGGCATCCGCTTGCTGGAGGTGCTGAAAGACCAGAAAGATGTCGAGACTCATCTGGTCGTGAGTAATGGGGGCAAGCTGAATATTGCTCTCGAAACCGACTGGCAGGTAAAAGACGTTGAAGCGCTGGCCGATGAAGTGCACAGCGATCAGAACCTGGCGGCGACCATTGCCAGCGGCTCATTCACGACCGGCGGCATGGTGGTTGCGCCGTGTTCCATGAAGACCTTGTCGGCCATCGTCCATTCCTACGCAGATACGCTGGTGGCGCGCGCTGCGGACGTCGTGCTTAAAGAGCACCGCCGCCTGGTGCTGATGCCGCGCGAGACGCCGCTGCACGCAGGTCACTGCAAGATGCTCTACGAAGCGACCCAGATCGGGGCCACGATTGCGCCGCCGATGCCCGCTTTTTACAACGATCCGCAGAGTATCGACGACCTGATCAACCACAACGTGGGTCGGGTGCTCGATCTGTTTGGCCTCGACAACTCCATCGTGAAACGCTGGGCAGGTGCCGGCTCGCGGCGCAAGCCATAAGTGCCTGCCGGCATGACGACCGGTGATTCTGCAGAGCTGCGGGCAACCGCACTTGCGATGCTGGAGGCCACCAGCACGCTGACTCTGGCCACGACATCGGCGAGTGGTTTGCCCTGGGCCGCGACCGTGTTTTTCGCTGCCGACCGGGCGCTGAACCTGTATTTTGTGTCGGATCACAGGACCCGGCATGCGCGTGATACGGCGGCGCATCCCCATGCGGCGGCGGCTATCAACCCGGACTGCGACAATTGGCATGCGGTAAAGGGCATACAGGCCGAAGGCCCGGTCAGCATTGTCAGCGGTCTGGAGCGCGGCAAGGCACTGGCCCTCTATCTGCGCAAGTTTCCGCAGATCGACGCGCTGTACGCTGCCCCTGCCGACGAGCATGAGGCTACCATCGCCAAACGCCTGCAAAGCGCTAACTTTTATAAGCTGGCGCCGGTGCGGATGCGGGTCATCGATAATTCCCGCGGCTTCGGCTGGCGGGCAGAGATCGAATTCGGTGTCTAGCCGTAGTCGCGCTGCAACTCAGTAACGAGCGTGGCGACGGGCAGGACCGAGTGTATTTCATCGACCCCTTTGCCGGCCGACCAGATGTCCCGCCATGCGCTTTTCTGCTCGGCATCCGTGCCAAACTCGATGTTGCCTTTGGCGTTGGCCAGTTCGGCCGGATCGATGCCGGCGCTGATGATGCTCGGCAGCAGAAAGTGCGCTGGTACGCCGGTAAAAAACGGCGTGAGGATGATGTCGTCGGCGGTTGAATCGACGACCATCTGCTTGTAAGCGGGACTCGCGCGGCATTCATCCGTTGCAATAAAGCGGGTGCCCATGTAGCCGAAATCAGCGCCCATATCGATGACCTCCCGCAGCTCGCGTCCGGTGCTAATCGCGCCGCCCACAATAATGGGCCCCGCAAAGAACTCGCGGACCGCCGGGATAAACTCGGCTGCCGGCGCAAAACCGGTGTGCCCGCCGGCACCCGCGCAGATCAGAATCAGCCCGTCAGCCCCGCGTTCGGCGGCTTTGTGCGCGAACTCGACGCTGTTGACATCGGCAAACACCAGGCCACCGTAGTCATGCACCTGGTCAGCGACCCGCGCCGGGCTGCCGAGTGATGTGATCACAATTTCCGGCCGGTAGCGGAGTATCAGCTCAAAATCCGGTGCAAAGCGCTGGTTGTTTTTATGCACAATCAGGTTTGCGGCCCACGGTGCAATCTCGCCGGGTTGCTCCGCTTCGGCCGCGGCCAGTTCACTGGTGATCTGGTCCAGCCAGACTTCCAGTTCGGCTGCCGGGCGTGCGTTGAGCGTTGGGAAGGCGCCAATTACCCCGGCCTTGCAGGCAGCTATAACCAGCTCGGGCCCGGAAATAATAAACATGGGTGCGGCGAAGGCCGGCACGCTGAGCCGTGCCTTGATACGTTCGACCTTGGCTGCCGTTGCGGTACTCACATGCCCTCGCCACTGGCGTAGGGTGGAAACGGCCCGAGGTGCAGGCCGCTGTCGACAATAAGGGTCTCGCCGGTTACCAGCGAGGCGCCCTCAAGGAACCACACCAGCACTTCAGCGATCTCTTCCGCCGTAGCCACCTTTTTCAGCGGCAAACCGGCGGCGGTAGCTGCGAGCATTTTCTGGTAGTCGTCGTCGCCCAGGCCGCCCTGCAACCAGCGGGTCTGGATCATACCCGGGACCACGGTGTTAATACGGATCTCGGGGCCAAGTACATGAGCCAGCGATTTGGTCATCAGGTTGAGCGCGGCTTTTGATGCTGCGTACGGAATCGATGAGGCAATACCGGTCACGCCGCCGATTGACGAGTCATTGACGATCGCGCCCTTGCCGAGTTTGCGCATCACCGGCTCTACCGCCCGAATCATCTGATAGGCGCCGACCACGTTAACCGCATAAATATCGAGAAAGTCCTGTTTGGTCACGCCTTCCATGTTGGGAAACGGGTTGAACTTGGTGCGCGCGGCGTTGTTGATCAGGTAATCGACACGACCCCATGCATCGACGGCTGCCTGCACCATGGCGCGGCACTGGTCATCTTCGGATACGTCGGCCTGGAACGTCAGCGCCTCGACACCTTTGCTGCGGCATTCTGCCGCCGTTGCCTCTGCCTCGTCCTTGCTGCGGGTGTAGTTGATCACCACGTTGCAGTTGCGTTCGGCGAGCATGATGGCTGCTGCGGCGCCAACGCCGGTCGCTGACCCGGTGATAATGGCGGCTTTACGTGGGGTTTCGGCCATGGCTTGTTCCTTAACTCTTGGGCAGGCGGCGAGTGATCGCACGGGGCTGAGAATGTTAGCAGACAGCTGGCCGGTCGCAAGCTGCCGCGCGGCTTTAACCATGCTATTGTGACGTCCGCCCCGCGCGGTGCGGGCGCGCCAGCCAAGACCTGTGGAGTAGTACCCCATGCCGTACAAGGATATGCGCGAGTTTCTGGATGTTCTGGAACAGGACGGCCAACTCAAACGAATCGATGCACCCATCAAGGCCGGCTACGGTGACAATGAGCTGCAAGCGCTGATGCGGCTGCTGTGTCAGGATGACGGTCCGGCAGCGATCCTCACCAACCTGGAGGGCTACAACACACCCGAGGTGCCGGTGATATTTAATCCTTTCGGTACTCGCGAACGCACCGCCATGACCATCGACTGTCGCGAGCCGCTCGAAATGAAACAGAAGCATGCGCGGGTGCTGAGCGATGTCGGCAGCTGGCCGCAGCCGGTGGTCGTGGAGCGCGATCAGGCCCCCTGTAAGGAAGTCATTATCCGGCAGGAAGACATCTCCCTTGATAAACACCTGCCGCATGTCTGGTTTGGCAAAGAAGCGGCATCCTATGTGACCGGCGGTGTCGGCGTTACCAAGGATCCGCAAACCGGCGCGCGCAACGTGGGCTGTTACCGCATTACGCAGCTGTGGAACGCTGTGCACCCGCTGGGCGAAGAATATTCGGAGGAGCAGCAGAAAAAGCAGCTGTCGGTGTTTGCCTTCTGGAATCCGCCGATGAGTCATATCGGCCTGCATTTGGCGAAAGCGTCGGCGGCCGGCCAGCCCCTTGAAGTGGCGTTTGCCTGCCAGTGCGATCCGGCCATACATGCAGCGGCTGCGACCAGCGTGCCGTTTGGTCAGGATGAATTTGGTTTTGCCGGCGGGCTGCGCGGCGCGCCCGTGGAGCTGGTGCAGTGTGAAACGGTGGACCTGCAGGTGCCTGCAACGGCGGAGTACATCATTGAGGGGCGCTTTATCCCCAACTCGGAAACAACGATTGGCAACCACTCGAACCCGGTCGGGTACTACGATGCGATCCAGGTCTTCCCCTGTTTCGAGGTGACCTGCATTACCCACCGCAAGAACCCCATGTGGTATGCCACGATGGAGATGCTGCCGCCGTTCGACCACAACTACATTGCGCTGTTGCCGGTCGAGGGCGAGCTGCTGGCTGATTTGCAGCGCAAGATTCCCGAGGTCAAGGACGTGGTTGTGACCCCGAATATGACCTACATCGTGCAGCTGACGGTGGATGGCGGTGCCAAGCCGCATGCGGAATTCGGCAAGTACGTGCTGCACGCTGTTTGGGGTTCAGCGGGCCGCTGGGGACGCACGGCCAAGATTGTCATTGTCGTGGGCCCGGACGTCAATCCCTACGATATGGATTCAATCGAATGGGCCATCGCCACACGCGTCCAGCCGCCCGAGGATACCATCATCAACACCCGTGGACAGGCTTTCGTGCTTGACCCCTCGGCTACTAAGGGCCATCACGGTTTTCCGACGGTCGGTTCGCAGCTGGGTATCGATGCGACGATGAAGGTGCCGGAGCGGTTCGACAAGTACCAGGAGGTCAGCATGCCGACGCCGGAAGAAGTCGCAGCGCTGGCCGAGAAGCTCAAGGGCTTTATCTGATCCCGCGTCCCATACTGAATCAATGCCGAGCGATACTGCAGCCTGGGTGGTGCGTCCGGATCCCTCCGCCGAGTACCTGACGGTAGAGCGCTGCAGCATACTGGAACTTTTAAACGTTGCTGAAGATCCGGCCGTTTCCATCGCGCAGGCGCGCGTTGCGCCCGGCGTCCAGACCGTGCCTCACCGGGTTGCGGGCACCGTGGAGCGCTACGTGATTGTCCGTGGCTGCGGCCGCATCGCGATTGATGGTTTGCCGGAGCAGGAAGTGCAGCCGGGCGATGTGGTGGTTATTCCGGCCGGCACACGGCAGAGTATTTGTAACACCGGCAGTGCGGACCTGGTATTTCTGTGCGTTTGTACACCGCGTTTCGAGTGGTCCAACTATGAGTCACTCGATGATTAGCCCCTGCGACGATGGCGTGGAGTGACTGAGTACGGATATGGACTGGATTGCATCCCCCGAAGCCTGGGTCGCGCTCGCGACGCTGACTGCGCTCGAGATTGTGCTTGGCATCGACAATATCGTGTTCATCTCCATTCTGGTGGGGCGCCTGCCGGCTGCGCAGCGTCCCCGGGCGCGTGTCATGGGGCTCGGTCTCGCCATGGGCATGCGGATCCTGTTGCTGCTGTTTATCTCCTGGATTATGGGTCTGCAGGCCACGCTATTCAGCGTGCAGGCGATGGAGATTTCGGGCCGCGACCTGATTTTGCTCGGGGGTGGCCTGTTCCTCATCGCCAAGGCCACGCTTGAGATTCACGGCGCGCTCGAAGGGGAGGAAGAAACTCACGCGGCCGCGCCTGCTAGTTTTTTCGGTGTGCTGGCGCAAATCGCGGTTATCGACATGGTGTTCTCGCTGGACTCGGTGATTACAGCTGTCGGTTTAGCGGAGGATGTCGCGGTGATGATTATTGCGATTATCGTGGCCGTGCTGGTCATGATGTTCGCCGCCGGTGCAATCGGCCGGTTTGTCGACGAGCACCCCACCGTGAAAATGCTGGCTTTGAGCTTTCTGGTGCTGATCGGCTTCGCGCTGCTCGGTGAGGGTCTCGACCTGGAGATACCGAAGGGTTATATCTATTTTGCAATGGCGTTCTCGCTGACTGTGGAAATGCTTAATCTGCGTATCCGTCGCGGCCGCAAGCCGGTGCAGCTGCGCAAGCGCCCGGGGCTGCAGTAGGCATGGCCGTGCCCCAGACTCTCGTGCAAAAAATCGTGGCCCGCGCGTCGGGCAACAGCCGTGTCCGCTGCGGAGAGCTCGTGACCTGTCAGGTTGATCTGGCGTTGTTGCTTGATTCGGGCGGCCCGCGGCGAATCTGGCCGCGCCTTAAGGAACTCGGCGTCGGCGTCTGGGACCCCGATAAGATTGTGCTGATGACCGATCATTTCGTGCCCGCTGTTGATGCTCAGTCGGCGGCAATCCTGAAACTAACGCGCGAGTTCGCTGCCCATTTCGGTATTGAAAAGTTTTTCGATATGCAGGGCATAGGCCACATCGTGCTGGCTGAACAGGGGTTGCTGCAGCCGGGCATGTTTGCGGTAGGCGGCGACTCGCATTCCACCAACGGGGGCGCGTTTGGTTGTTACATGGCGGGCTTTGGAGCGATTGAAATGACCGGGGTCGCTGTGACCGGTGAAATCTGGATGCAGGTGCCGGAGACCATCCGGATCGAATGGGACGGTGACTTTCGCCGCGGGGTCGTCGCCAAGGATATTGCGCTCAAACTGTGCCGTGAGCTCGGCATGGATAACGCGTTCCGGGCAATTGAGTTTACCGGTGATACAGTGCGTCGCATGTCGATGTCCGAGCGCATGGTATTGACCAATATGGCGGCTGAGCTGGGCGCCGAGACGGGGCTGGTCGCTGCCGATGAGGTGACGCTGGACGCATTGCGCATGGCCGGCCGCGAGCCGGCCGCCGACGCGCTGAGCTGGCAATCTGACCCGGGCGCGGACTATGTCGCCGAGCATCGCTTTGATGCCGCGGAACTCACTCCGATGGTAGCCGCGCCGCATCGTCCGTCGAATAGCGGTCCCGCAGACGATTATTGCGATGTCGCTATTGACCAGGCCTATATTGGCGCCTGTGTGGGCGCCAAGCACAGCGATCTGCAGATGGTGGCGGAGGTGCTCAAGGGGCGCAAGGTATCGCGGGCGACGCGACTGCTGGTTGCGCCGTCGTCCAAACGCGTGATGGCGAGCGCGGCGGCGGATGGCACGCTGGCGACGATTCTGGAGGCCGGAGCAACCTTGCTGCCGACCGGTTGCGGAGCCTGTGCGGCGCTGGGTGCCGGTGTTCTGGCCGAGAACGAGGTGTGTATTTCATCGACCAACCGCAACTTTCAGGGGCGCATGGGTGCGAACTCAGCCCAGGTTTACCTCGGCTCGCCGTATACCGTAGCGGCCTCTGCCGTCATGGGCCGCATCGCCGATCCGCGGGAGTTTCTCGCGTGAGCAGTGCAGCGGCGACGCGCCATGTTGTCAGCGGTGCGGCCTGGGTGTTCGGCGACGAGATCAACACCGACGCGATGGCGCCGGGACTCTACTTCAAAGAATCGATGGCCGTCATGGCGCAGCACTGCCTGGAGACGGTAAACCCTGATTTTGCGGCCAACGTTCGGCCCGGCGACATCGTGGTAGGCGGCCGCAATTTCGGTGTTGGCTCGGCGCGCGAGCAGGCGCCGATGGCGCTGCAGCATCTGGGTGTCGGAGCCATCATCGCGGTTTCCTTCAGCCGGATTTTTTATCGCAACGCCATCAATTTCGGTTTGCCGGTCATGCGTCTGCCGGAGGCGGGCGAAATTAGCCCCGGCGACCACCTGACTGTTGATCCTGAAGCCGGCCAGATCATCAACACAACCTCCGGCGCAAGCTATGCGGTGGAGCCTATTCCGCCGCATATGATGGCTATGATTGCCGCCGGTGGACTAATGCCCTGGTTAAAAGCGCGGATTGCCGGTAACGTGCCGGTCGGCAGTTCCGCTGCGGAGTGAGTTGCACTATGTCGACCGAGACCAGCCTGCGTGCCGTACTCACGGCGCGCGCCCCCCACAAAGCCGTAATCGCGCCGGGCGTCTACGATGCGTTGACCGCGCTGCTGGTTGAACAGGCCGGGTTCGACTGCGCTTATGTCAGCGGGGCCAGCGTCTCGTTTGCCCGGCTCGGGCGTCCGGACCTTGGCCTGACGACCTTGACGGAAGTTGCCGACAGCGTTGCCCACATGCGCGAGCGGGTGGCTATACCGCTGGTGGTTGATGCCGATACGGGTTTCGGCAACGCGCTCAATACCCGGCGCAGCGTGCGGCTGCTGGAGCGCATGGGCGCCAGCGGCATTCAGCTGGAGGACCAGACCTCGCCGAAACGCTGCGGCCATCTGGAAGGCAAGTCGCTGGTCAGTACGGCGGAAATGACCGGTAAGCTCAAGGCCGCGCTGGATGCACGGGCGAGCGACGACACGCTCATTATTGCCCGCACCGATGCGCTCGCGCTCGACGGGCTGGACGCCGCGCTGGAGCGTGCTGGTGCCTATGTCGAGGCCGGAGCCGATATGCTGTTTATCGAGTCACCGCGGGATCGCGCGCAGCTCGCCGCCATCGGTACCGCATTGGGCGAGCGGACGATGCTACTGTGTAACATGGTGGAGGGCGGCAAGACACCGCTGCTGCCGGCCAGTGAACTTGCCGAGCTTGGCTTCGACCTGGTGATTCACCCCGGTGCTATGGTGCGGGTCGTCAGCTTTGCGGCGCAAGCCTACCTGCAGGAGCTCGCGCGGACCGGGACGACGGCCGGGTTGCTCGACCAGATGAACCACTTTAATCAGATCATGGATATTGTCGGCTTGCGCGAGGCTATCGAAGAGGGCCAGCGCTACGACCCGGACCTGCGAGCTGCCCGCTAGTGCAGCACTGCTTTGACCCGGCGAATTAGTGAGTTTGTGGGATGCCGCGCGCCCGAGCCAGCTCCCGCATCATCCCCTGGTAGGGGCCGCTAACGGGCACATCGAGCCCGGTTTGCATGTGCAGGAAAAAGTCTTTTGCTTTGGCGTGCACCGTTTCGATGGCCGCGACGTTCACCCAGTATGAGCGATGCACCTGAACCCCGAGATCCGGATCGAGCTCACGAATCGCGTCGCTGAACCGGTAAAGCACCATGAACTGTTTCTGCCGGGTGATCACCTGGATGTAATGTTGTTCAGCCTTGATGGCGACCAGATCGCCCACGTCGATGACTTCCGGCAGCCGGCTGAGAAACGCCGGCGGCAGAGCAGTCGATTGCTCCGGCGCAGTGTCAAGTGCGTCTGCCGGGGCTGAGCGCTGGCGAGGTGCATGGCCCGGGTACCGGTACAAATGCAGATGCAAAAACCGGTCAAACAGAACATTGATGCCCAACCAGATGACGCCCGCGCGCAGGAAATACATCCAGAACCCGGTTGAAAACAGCGGCGACACTTCGCCGGCCATGTCGAGCGCGGGGAACCGGACCTCATACAGCGCTGTAAGCCAGTTGGAATAGGGCACAACCAGCACGCTGCCGAGGGTGTGGCCAAGCAAGAGTAATAATGCCCAGGGCGGCTGCCAGCGCGCCAAAGCCCGTTTTGCGAGCGTTGTTGACAGGCAGGTAATCAACCACGGCAGCAGCGCATGCGCCATGTAGAACAGCAAGGCCGCGCTGACGCCGGCAACCTGGCGGATTTCCCAGTTGTTGAGCGCTGCGTAGACCGCGACCGCCAGCGGTACGCCCAAAAAGTACGCCAGATACGGCCAACTGCGGGAAGCTGCCGGCAAGCTCGGCGCATTGACGGCTTGCGATTCCGCGATAGTCAGCTTTTTTTCGTTCATGTTGGCCACAAACAAGCATGTATCAGTTGCGCAGCGCATTCAAGCAGGCCCATCCGGGTTGCTGAGACCGGCTCAATTCATGCTGCACGAGTGAAAATTCGTGTATTTACCGCGCAAAACGTGAAGTTTCGCTGGCGCTGCCCCGGCGCAGCCGTATTTTGTCGGATGTTGATCAGGCCGGAGTCGACCCGGCCGCATGAACTTCGGGACGCAGGGGGAGCTATGTCAAAAAGTTTGAAAATGCTTGAAGTGACGCCGTTTGCCGGCCTTTTCGGGCTGGTGATGGTGTGGTGCAGCCTGGCGCTCGGGCATTCGTTTATCGTTATTCAGCACGGCGCCAGCCCCATGGGATTTGGGGACGCGCTGTTCTCGGGCCTGTTCGGCTTCGCGGGCTTTGCGCTCGTATGGGTCGGTATGCGTCGCAGCGAAAATCAGGCCACCCTCCTGGGATGGCTGGGCGGCACGATGATCTGGTGCGGCTGGTTCGAGGCGACGTGGCGCTACAGCGGCCACCTGCTCGAAATCGAGCCGGTCATGGACAACGGTTTCGTGATCCTCTCACCGGAGCTCCTGATGATTCAGGCGACGACGCTGATCGTGGTCGCGATGCTGATTTTTCTCGGCGCCAACAAAGACACCCGGTGCCGCATGTTCATGTGGTTTCACCGCAATTTTCGTCTGCGGCCCGACCGCATGACCCCCGGCTACAAGCGTCAGCATGCCCGCACCGCGGCGCTGGAAACAGTGTTCCTGATATGGACTATTTACCTGTTTGCGATCTTTATTAACGATCCGCGCGGCATCAAGTACGACTCGACGACAGCGGTCGTGCTGACGCTGGCGTTCGTCGCCTGGGGCATTTACCTGGTGCCGAAGCTGCTCAAAATCCGCGGGCTCGGCGCGGCCTTCCGCTACGCCATTCCGACCGGCCACATCTGCTGGCTGCCGATCGAAGGCTTTTCCCGGTGGGGGCTGTATCCAGAGGTTTGGGTCAAGCCTGGCCAATATCCGTTGCTGATGAGCCTGGTGCTGGCCGTATACGTAGCCGGCATTGTCGCCATGTTTCTGACCGAGAGCGCGCCGGATGACCACGGCTCTGAGCCGCTGGCTGCCGGTGCCTAGCCTTCGTTTTATCGATTACAGGCACATACCAGGTGCCAGCAAGTTTTGTATCGGCCGATTGGGCCATGAAAGGGGGTTCGTATGAAGGTTTTTAACCATGTATGGCGGAGCGTAAGCCCGGTCATCCTTACTGCTGTTGGCGCTGGCATTGCGCTGCCAGCCGATGCCGCAACAGTTGACGAGATTATCGTCACAACCCGGCGCGGCGAGGAAAATCTGCAAGATATTCCGGTGGCCGTCAGATCGTTTGATGAGGAATTCCTGCAGAAGCAGGCTATCCGAACGACCGAACAGATTGCTGCCCTCGTGCCGGGCGTGCAGTTCGACCAGTCGTTCTCCGCTGCCGATACGCGCATTACCATTCGCGGTATTGCCAGTGAACGCGGCCGGACCAGCTCCGCTGTGCTTATCGACGGCATCGACGTCACCGGTGAAAACGTCACGGCGGGCGGTGGTTCATCGTTGTTGAATACGCGGCTCCTTGATCTGGAGCGCGTGGAGGTTATTAAGGGGCCGCAGTCAGCCCTGTACGGGCGCAATGCGTTCGCCGGCGCCATCAGCTATGTGAGCCGCCAGCCTTCGCTTGAAGAAACTGAAATCAATCTGTTTGCTGATTACAGCACTTTCGATACCACCGGTAACGCCACCGATGTGCGTGCCAGTATTTCGGGCCCCGTCATCGATGGTAAGCTGGCGCTCGGCCTGAACGTCGGCTACTTCGACAATACCGGCTTCTATCGCAATAATAATCAGGCCGTGCCGGCCGCCAATTCACGCTTGAATGGCGAAGAAAGTATAGGCGCGCGGTTGTCGGCTGTCTGGACGCCGACCGACAACGTAGCGGTGACCGCCAACCTCATGTACTCCGACCGTGAAGTGACCCCGCGCGGAGCTGTCAAGGTGGCCAATGCCAATACCTTTTATCTGAACGGTGCCGAACTGCCTGCGGGCACCACGCCTGAGTTCTCGTTTTTGGGTAACCAAGACTTCGGGCAATGGCTGGGCACGGTGACCAGTGTCTCGCCCGAAAACATCAACTACTCGATTTCTGAACGCACCAATGCCCCATTTGCGGGCAGTACAGACGAGACTTTGCTGGCTTACGTCAAGGTTGACTGGGATCTGGGGGCCGTAACGCTACGGTCCAATAGCAGCTATCTCGATAACAAAGCCACCCTGCAAGAAGATGCCGAATATCAGGATGGCGTCGGCACGGTCTTTATGGGCGTCGGTCTGTCGCTCGCCAACGATTATCAGGATGCCACGGATTCCACGTACATCAATCAAGAGTTCACGCTGGAGTCGAATGACTGGGATCGCGGCACCTGGTTGGTGGGTGTGCAGTACTTCAGGGACGATACGAAGAACGTTGATACGTCGCTCGGTTGGTACAATGATCCCTTTATCGTATTTGTGCCCGGACTCTGCGGCTCTGGCCCGTTTCAGGCTGCGTGTAGTTTCGCTGATTCGGCTATAGCAGGTGATCCGGCAAAAGTGATCGAGCGCGACACCGACTCTCGCTCGATCTTCGGTTTGGTTGGCTATGACCTTACCGATAACCTGCGCATCACAGCTGAGGCTCGCTATATCCGGGATGAGATTACCGTTACGACCAATACGGCGATTGATCGTGTTTCGCAGTACATTCTGAACGTGCCGATCGATTTTTCGTTTGGCGCACCACCGGTGCTGCCCGCCCGTGATACGCAGAGCTCCAACACGCTGAACCCGCGCGTGGC
>JAZBOT010000014.1:0-8348 GCA_036351295.1 Gammaproteobacteria bacterium
CAGGCCGTAAACCTCGACCGCGGCATCGCCCGCGATAGCGGCGGTTCCCGCCTCGTCGCGGGCGCGCCGGGCACCTTCCGCATTACTGCTGGCCGGAATCAGCTCGGCACTTGGCAGGTACTCGCGTAACCAGGCCCTGCACTGCGCGAGAGCTTGCGGGTGAGCGGTCACGCGGACAACTTTGTCGAGGCTGTCCATCGTTCCGAGCAGATGCTGGCGGATCCGCAGCTCGACTTCACCACAGATTTTCAGCGGCGAAGTCAGAAACATGTCGAGCGTATGATTAACCGTGCCTTCGGTGGAATTCTCAATCGGCACCACGCCGAAGTCAGCGGCGCCCGATTCCACTTCATGAAACACTTCTTCAATAGTCGCCAGCGGCAGGCCACGAACCGCATGCCCAAAATGCTTGAGCACCGCCGACTGCGAAAACGTTCCTTCAGGCCCCAGAAAACCCACCTTAAGCGGCTTCTCCTGCGCCAGACAGGACGACATGATCTCGCGAAACAGCCGCACCATCTCTTCGTCTGTCAGCGGCCCGTCGTTGCGTTCCACCACACCCCGCAGCACCTGAGCTTCACGCTCCGGACGGTAGTAAGCGACTGCGCTGCCGTCGGCACGCTGCTTTGACTCACCTACCGACTTGGCCACCCGCGCTCGCTCGCTGATAAGCTCCTGCAGGCGAATATCAATTGCGTCTATCGCCGCCCGGCCAGATGAGACCTCGTTGTCAGATTGCTTGTCGGTCACTGGAGCACCCGGCTCTATCGATTGCGGTTCAGGCAGCGGCGCCGAGACTGCGCACTCGGATAACGCCGGCAATTGAACGAATGTCTGCCAACAGGCTGTCCGGCGCTTCGCCGTTGACATCGACGATCGTATACGCGTAGTCACCCTGCGATTTGTTCAGCAGGTCATCAATATTCAGCCCGGCTTCGGCCAGCCGGGTTGATATCTGCCCCACCATGTTGGGTACGTTCTTGTTGGCAATCGTGATGCGGTACGAGCCCGGGCTGCGCGCCATTTGGGCGTCCGGGTAGTTGACCGAATAGAGAATATTGCCGTTCTCCAGGTAATCACTCATGTTCTCGGCAACCATAATGGCGCAATTGATTTCGGCCTCATGGGTGGACGCGCCCAGGTGCGGCAGGGCAATGACTTTCGGATTGCCCAACACCTTGCGATTCGGAAAGTCGGTCACGTAGGCACCGAGGTGGCCGGCGTCGAGACTGGCGATAACCGCATCTTCATCGACAATCGGGTCACGTGCGAAATTCAGCAGCACCGCGCCTTGCGGCATCCGCGCAATGCCCGCGGCGCTAATCAACCCCTTGGTGGCATCGAGCAGCGGCACATGCAGCGTCACCATATCTGCACGGCTCAACAGATCTTCAAGGCTGCGTGCCTGCTCAACCCCGGACTGCAGCTGCCAGGCCCGCTCGACACTGATCTTCGCATCGAAACCAATGACCTTCATGCCCAGACTCAGCGCGGCATTGGCAACTTTCACACCGATCGCACCCAGCCCGACAACGCCCAGAGTGCGGCCCGGCAACTCGTACCCGACAAACTGCTTTTTACCGGCCTCAACCTGCTTGGACAGGGCATCGCCCTCGCCTTCCAGCTGCTGGGTGTACTCCCATGCGGCAGCAAGGTTGCGCGCCGCCATCAGCATGCCGCCAATAACCAGCTCCTTGACCGCGTTCGCGTTTGCCCCGGGAGCGTTAAAGACCGGTACGCCGAGTTCGGCAAGCCGGTCGATGGGGATATTGTTGACACCGGCACCAGCCCGGGCGACAGCCTCAAGCTCAGGCCCAAACTCCATGTCATGCATTTTGAAGGAGCGCAGCAAGATGCCGTGCGGGGCTTCAATATCATCGGCCACCGTGTATTTAGCTGCGGGCAGACGCTTGAGGCCCTCGGCCGAAACGTTATTGAGCGTGCGAATTCTGAACATCTGTTTGTCCTGTAGTGTTAGTTGAGGGCCCTTCGGGCACCGCGGACCGGCTAACCGTGCCGCTTCTCGAAGTCAGCCATAAAATCGACCAGTGCGGCCACGGCTGCAGGCTCGACAGCGTTGTATATGCTGGCTCGCATCCCACCCACCGAGCGATGCCCTTTAAGGTTCGTCAGTCCGGCCGCGTCTGATTCAGCAAGGAACACCGCATCCAGTGCGGGGTCGGCGAGCGTGAACGGCACGTTCATCCAGGAACGGTAAGGCACCGCCACCGGGTTAGCATAAAAATCAGAACCGTCAATGGCGGCGTACAGCGTTTCGGCCTTCGCGCGATTGCGCTCGCCCATCGCGGTAAGCCCGCCATTGCGTTTGATCCAGTCAAACACGAGCCCGGCCATGTACCACGCAAATGTAGGCGGCGTGTTCGACATCGAATCCGCTTCTGCCTGAGTTTGATAGCGAAGTATGTCCGGCAAACCCTCGCCGCCTGAGGCGATCAGATCCTTGCGAACAATGACGATAGTCAGGCCTGCAGGACCAATGTTTTTCTGAGCGCCCGCGTAGATCATCCCAAAGCGATCGACGTCAATCGGCCGCGACAAAATCGTGGATGACATGTCGGCAACCAGCGGCACCGAGCCGACGTCAGGGGGTGCATGAAATTCGACACCGCCGATGGTCTCGTTAGCACAGTAGTGGAGGTAAGCGGCGTCCGGCGTCAGCTGCCAGCTGTCCTGGGCAGGCACATCCGTGTAATTCGTCGCCGCGCCATCCGCCACGACGTTGACAGTACGCAGCGCCTGGGCCTGCTTTAAAGCTTTCTTCGACCAGCTGCCCGTCACCAGCTGATCGACCGTTTGTCCAGCCGCCGACAGGTTCATCGGTATCAGCGCAAATTGCTGGGTAGCGCCCCCCTGCAGAAACAGCACCGCATAATCATCCGAGATGCCCAGCAACTCGCGCAGGTCGGCCTCAGCCTGCTCTGCCACACTGATAAAAACCTTGCCGCGGTGACTCATTTCCATCACGGACATGCCCGCCCCGCGGAAATCGATCATCTCGGACTGGGCCTGCTCCAGAACTTCCAGCGGCAGCGCAGCAGGGCCGGCGCTGAAATTAAATACTCTAGCCATGTTGAAACGGTATCCTTAAATTTTATAGCGATAAATTTGCAGCGATCAGGCGCTGCTCGCGCGCCGTGACCTTCATTACTCGGCGTCGCCGGCGTCGGCAATCTGCTCAATCCGGTCCAGTCCGACCAGCCGGTCCCCCTCGGCCAGGCGAATCAGCCGCACGCCCTGCGTATTGCGCCCCAGCGTCGAGATATCGGCCACCCCGGTGCGCACCAGCGTGCCGCTCGAGCTGATCAACATCACTTCATCATCGTCAGCGACCTGTATAGCCCCCACCATCGCGCCATTGCGGGCGCTGGCCTGGATCGCAATAACACCCTGACCACCGCGGCCGCGCAGGGGAAATTCGTCCACGGCGGTCCGCTTGCCGTAGCCATTCTCGGTGGCGGTCAGTATGTCGCCCGCCCCCACAATGATCAGTGCGATTACCGCCTGATCAGGCGCCAGCTTGATACCCCGCACACCCGCAGCCCCGCGACCCATCTCGCGCACGTCCGCTTCGTTAAAGCGAATGGCTTTGCCGGATGAGGCGCACAGCAAAATATCGTTGGCACCATCGGTTAGCGCAACGTCGACCAGCAGGTCGTCATCCCGCAGGTCAACCGCGATGATGCCGTTGCTGCGCGGCCGCGAGAACGCCTCGAGTGAGGTCTTCTTCACCCGCCCCGAGCTGGTGGCCATGAACACGAAGCGGCTCTTGTCGTAGTGTTTAACAGGCAGCACAGCGTTAATACGCTCATCGGACTCGAGCGGCAACAAGTTGATCAGCGGCTTGCCCCGCGCACCCCGGCTGGCGCGCGGCACCTGATACACCTTGAGCCAGTAGACTTTGCCGCGGCTCGAAAAACACAACAGCGTGTCATGGCTGTTGGCCACAAACAGCTTGTCAATGAAGTCCTCGTCTTTGACCTTGGTCGCTGAACGACCGCGGCCGCCGCGCTTCTGGGCTTCGTAAGCGTCCAGCGGCTGTGCCTTGGCGTAGCCGTCATGCGACAGCGTCACAACGACGTCCTCTTCCGGGATCAGGTCCTCGATGGTCATGTCGCTGTGATCCGCCACAATCTCCGTGCGACGGTCATCGGCATACTGCTCGCGAATCTCGGCCAGCTCCGCACGAATCACACGTATGAGCTCGTCCGGGTTGTGCAGTATCTCAGTCAAATACTTAATTTTATCTAGTATTTCTTTGTATTCATTAACTATTTTATCGCGCTCCAGACCCGTCAGACGGTTCAGGCGCAACTCAAGTATGGCTTGCGCCTGATCCGGCGACAGCCGGTAGCCGGTAGCGGTCAGCCCATAATCCCCAACCAGGCCCTCGGGCCGGGTCGTGATATCACCCGCGCGCTCCAGCATGCCGGTGACATCACCCGGCTGCCAGACAGCTGCGACCAGTGCTTCTTTGGCCTCCGCCGGAGTCGGCGATTTCTTGATGAGCTCGATGACGGGATCGATATTGGCCAGGGCCACTGCCTGACCCTCCAGCACGTGGCCGCGCTCACGAGCCTTGCGCAGCTCAAATATCGTCCGTCGAGTGACCACCTCGCGACGATGCTTGATAAACGCCGCCAGAATTTCCTTCAGCGTGAGCAGCCGGGGCTGCCCGTCGCGCAAGGCCACCATGTTGATGCCGAACACCGACTGCAGCGGCGTCTGCTTGTACAGATTATTGAGGACGACTTCCGACATCGTCCCCTGGCGCAGCTCGATCACGACGCGCATCCCGTCTTTGTCAGACTCATCGCGGAGCTCTGTGATCCCCTCAAGCTTCTTCTCGCGCACCAGTTCGGCAATCTTCTCGATCAGCCGCGCCTTGTTCACCTGGTAAGGGAGCTCGGTCAGGATAATCGCTTCCTTACCTTTGGCATTGATCTCTTCGATGTGATGGCGGGCGCGGACATAGATGCGACCCCGACCTGTCGTGTAGGCCGAGTAGATCCCCGCAGTGCCGCTAATAATGCCGGCCGTAGGAAAATCGGGGCCGGGAATGACTTCCAGCAGCTCGGCAACGGTGATTTCAGGATTGTCCAGCAGCGCCACGGTCGCATCGATAATTTCGCCGAGATTGTGCGGCGGGATATTGGTTGCCATGCCAACGGCGATACCGGACGAACCGTTGACCAGCAGGTTCGGCACCCGGGTCGGCAACACGGTGGGCTCAGACTCCGAACCATCATAATTTTCGGCGAAATCGACGGTTTCTTTGTCGATATCGGCCAGCAGCTCGTTGGCCAGCCGCGTCATGCGCACTTCGGTGTAACGCATGGCCGCAGGCGCGTCACCATCGACCGAACCAAAGTTACCCTGTCCGTCAACGAGCAAGTAGCGCAGTGAAAACGGCTGCGCCATCCGGACAATCGTGTCGTAAACCGCTGAATCGCCATGCGGATGGTATTTGCCGATGACATCACCCACCACACGGGCGGACTTCTTGTACGGCTTGTTGTACTCGTTGCCCAGTTCGCGCATGGCGTACAGAACCCGGCGGTGCACCGGTTTCAGACCATCGCGCACGTCGGGCAGCGCACGACCAACGATTACGCTCATGGCGTAATCGAGGTACGACTGACGCATCTCGTCTTCGAGATTTACGGGCAATACTTCTTGAGCCACTCGCTTCTTCCGTGGGCTAAAAAATCGCTGTTAGAAACTGTTGATGCTGCGACGTCAACGGGTGGGAATCTTACCACAAGCCCGCCCTGCAGCCCATTTTTTGCCCGTCCGGACCGGCCCCGGTTTCGCCTCTGGCGTCCATCAGGCATTATCGTCCCCTGACGGCCTCCGGACCGCGACGGTGGTGCGAAGCCTAAAACCCCAGCAGCCTCAAGAGAGCAGCAAAGCAGATATGTCCAACCGTGCAGATTGGGTGCTGGCCCCGCGCTGGCTGATCCCGGTCGAACCTGAAGGTGTCGTGCTTGAAAACCACGCGCTCGGCGTTCGCGATGGCGTCATTGCAGGCATTGAGCCGCGCGCCGCGGCGGCCGAAAAATGGCCGGACGCGGAGTGGGTGGAGCGCCCGCAGCATGCCGTGATACCCGGTTTGGTCAACGCGCATACTCATGCAGCAATGAACCTGCTGCGCGGGTTCGCCGACGATCTGCCGCTGGACACCTGGCTCAGCGAGCATATCTGGCCGGCGGAGCAACGCTGGGCCGACCGGAATTTCGTCCGCGACGGGGTTGATCTGGCGGTACTGGAGATGATCCGCGGCGGGACCACGTGTTTTCAGGACATGTACATGTTTCCTGACGAAGTCGCCGCCGTGGCGGCGGAACGCGGCATACGGGCGGTAGTGAGCATAATTGTCATTGAGGCACCGACCGCCTGGGCCACAACAATCGACGAATACCTGGGCCGCGGCCTTGAAGTTCACGACCGCTACCGGGGGCACCCGCTGGTAACCACCGCCTTTGGTCCGCATGCGCCCTATACGGTCGGCGATACGGCCCTTGAGCGTATCGTCGTGCTCGCCGACCAGCTGGAACTCAATATCCAGATGCATGTTCACGAGACTCAGAGCGAAGTCGATCAAGCTGTGGCGGCTCGCGGCCAGCGGCCGCTCGCGCGGCTCAACAAGCTGGGACTGCTTACCCCGGCGCTGAACGCCGTCCATGCGACGGCACTGACTGACGCGGAGATCGAACTGCTGGCGGAGCGCGGGGTGCACGTTATCCATTGCCCGGAATCCAATATGAAACTGGCCAGCGGCGCCTGCCGGGTCAAGGACCTGCTTGCGGCGGGCGTGAATGTGGCGCTCGGGACCGACGGCGCAGCCAGCAACAATGATCTGGACATGTTTGGCGAGATGCGCTCAGCCGCCCTGCTGACCAAGCTGACCCACGCGGATGCCGCCGCCCTGCCCGCGGCGGCGGCGTTGCGCGCGGCCACGCTGAGCGGCGCGCAAGCCCTCGGACTCGGCGAGACAACCGGATCTTTGCTGCCGGGCAAAGCGGCAGATATCGTTGCGGTCGACCTGTCGGCACCGGCGTGCCAGCCGGTCCACAACGCTCTGTCACAGCTCGTTTACAGCGCCTGCCGCGATCAGGTCACCGATGTCTGGGTAAACGGGCGCCAGCTGTATGGCGAACACACGCTGCAAACCGCGGACGCGGAAGATGTGATTGCCCGGGCCAATGCCTGGCAGATGCGCATGCGGAGCGGCTCATGAGCGGGACTGACAACCGCGGCAATGTCGACCCGGCAGAAGTGGCCAAGTTTGACGCGCTGGCCAGCCGCTGGTGGGACCCTGAAGGCGAGTTCAAACCGCTGCATCAGCTCAACCCCCTGCGGCTGCGCTTTGTCGCGGACCGGGCTCAGCTTGACGGCGCGCGCGCGGTGGATGTCGGCTGCGGCGGCGGGCTGCTGACTGAAGCGCTGGCGCGCAGTGGAGCTCAGGTCACTGGCATTGATATGGCGGGCGGGCCACTGACCGTGGCGCGGCTGCATCAGCACCAATCCGAGCTGAGCGACATCGAATACCTTGAGAGCACCGCGGAAGAGCTGGCCGTAGCCCGCCCGGCCGGGTTTGATGTCGTGACCTGCATGGAAGTGATCGAGCACGTGCCAGACCCGGTATCGCTGGTGCATGCATGCGCTCAGCTGACCCGACCGGGAGGGCAGCTATTCTTTTCGACCCTGAATCGCACCATGAAGGCCTATGCGCTGGCAATTGTTGGTGCCGAATACGTGATGAACATGCTGCCTAAAGGCACTCATGAATACGAAAAATTCATCAAACCGTCGGAACTTCGGCAGTGGGCCCGTGGCGCCGGGCTGCGGTTCGGCGGAGTCGCCGGCATCAGCTACCGCCCCCTCAGCCGGGATTTCGAGTTGAGCTCCGACGTGGATGTGAACTACCTGATGCATTTCACGAAACCCGCATGACCCGGCAGTCAGGCGATTTACTGAACCGCATCACAACGGTGCTGTTTGACCTTGATGGCACCCTGCTGGACACCGCCCCCGATCTGGTAGCGGCGCTCCTGGCGGTCTGTGCTGAAGAACACCAGCCCGCGCCGGATCCTGCCCTCGCGGCATGCTATGTATCGCGGGGCGCCATCGGGCTCGTCAGCTTCGCTTTTCCGCAGCGCGATGCCGCGACCCTCGAGCGTCTGCGGGCTCGCCTGGTGGCAATCTACCAGGGCAACTTGTGCAGCCGCACGCAACCCTACCCCGGCATCACTGCGGCCCTGGCTGCGCTGACTGAGCGGGGCCTGCAATGGGGCATCGTGACCAACAAGCTGCGCTTTCTGGCGGAG
>JAZBOT010000015.1:0-6907 GCA_036351295.1 Gammaproteobacteria bacterium
CGTCATGAGCGCTGCCGCGTATCAGTTCACCAAGTCGCGCGATGTCAGGGGACTGCAGCAACACCGACATCGGCATGTCTATGTCATAGCGATCAGAGATTTCATTGAAGAGCCGCACTGCGATCAGTGAATGGCCCCCCAGGTCGAAGAAGCTGTCGTGTATGCCGACGCCTTCCACGCCCAAAAGGTTTCCCCACAGTTCCGCGAGCGACTTCTCGATGTCGTCGCGCGGCGCTTCGAAGTCGGTGTCCAGTTCAGGGCGCGCGAAACGTCCCCCATCATCGGACGTCGTCAACCGACTGAGTGCGTCAGCCTGCGCCAGCAAGGATGCCAGGTCCATGGAGCTCACGATCGGCACCGTTGGCAGATCATCAGCGAGCAGACGGCTCAAGGCCTCGATGCCCTGATTCGAGACAATGCCCTGACTGCGATTATGCTCGAGTGCTTCCTCACCGGGTGACAGTGTGCGAGGCTTTTTAGCGGCGGGACTGCCATCCGGCCTGATAGTCGATCGCTCTGCAGCAGTACCGGTTGCGGTGCGCTGTCCGTGCGTCTCAGGGTAAGTTGCTCTACCTCGGCCAGCACCCGTCCGTCGGGTGCAGCGATGGTAATGTTGAAAGCGGCGTAGTCGCCCCCTGGGTTGTTCTCGGCTGCCGTGCGGATCCAGCTGACCAGTTCGCTCTGCAACGGGGCATGAAAGCGGAGTCGCTGGTAGCCGACAGGTACCCAAAGGTTGCGGGCCACTTCCTGATCTGCATAACCTGGAATCAGGTCCATCGCGCAGCCGGTCGCTATATCCAGCAACGCGGGGTGAAGCGCATAGTCTTGCAGGTCTGCTCTGTGTTCTGACCCGAGCTCAAGCCTGGCGAGCGCCTCATCGTCGCCCAGCCGCAGCTCTCGCAGCACTTGCCAGCGTGGTCCGAAGCGCAGGTGGTCTTCCTGGCGGGTGCGAAGCTTCCCGGCACCGGCCGAACGATTGACTGAGGCGCTGCAGCGTAACTTGATACTCCCGATATCCAGTTTCGCTAATGCGGTCGAGTCTGCTGCCGTCACTTTCGCGCCCGCGCACTCCTGCCATTGCGTAGCACTCTCGTCCGCCGCAGCCAGAACATCCACATCCCAGCGCCCCTGGCTGCCGCGTGCGCGCACTCTGAATTCACGGGCACGCTCGTCGGGCACGAACAGCGGGTTCTGGAACACCAGATTACGAATCTCCCACGGTGTAGCAACATCCGCCTCATGCAGCGCTGCGCGAATTAATTCGACGAAACCCGTGCCCGATAGCAGGGCTTCGCCACTTCTGAGCCTGTGGTCGTCGACGACCCAGTGTTCGCCTGTCGCCAGACTGCCGGTGAAGGTGTGTAGATTCGTGACGCCGTCGCGCGAGCGATAGTGATCGCGGAACAGGGGGTAGGCGACAGGCTCTCGTCGCGCATTGTCGAATTCGTCTTCTGTGGTCCCGGTGTCACCCGCACCCGGCGCGACCATTCCGACATCTTTCCAGATGCCCCAGTTGACTGCACAGACTTTGTAGGGGCGCTCGCCACTGCAAGCGGCCGCAAATGTATTCACGAATGCGCTGGCCCCTACATAGTCCACCTGTCCCTGCGGCGCGATAAAGGCGCTCGTCGATGAAAACAACAGCATGAAGTCGAGGGTCGACTCACGGAAGAGCTCGTCCAGCACCAGCGTGCCGTACAGCTTGGCGGCAAAGACTTCTTCGATTTCCCGCGGGCTTTTCAGCTGAATCAGGTTATCGCGGACGACGCCGGCGGTGTGAAACACCCCGTTTACAGGGCCAAAGCGGTCTGTCGCGAGGGTAACCACATCGCGCATCTGCTCCGCCACCGTAACGTCGGCAGCTACCGGCAACACCTCGGCGCCGAGCGACTCCAGAGTTTTAACCTGATGGATCGCCGCACTGATGGAATCGGTGCTGTCATGCTGAGTCAGCCAGTCTTCCCAGTCCTCGCGAGCCGGCAACGGCGTTCTGCCGACCAGTACCAGTCTGGCTTTCCATGTCGTTGCTAGCCAGCCGGAGATTTCCCGGGCAATGCCGCCAAAACCGCCGGTCAGCAGGTAAACGCCATTCTGTCGTAACTTTGGCGCTGCCGATGCGGGTGGCGGGCGCCGGGTGATGAAGCGTTGCCAGCGCACACCGTCGCGCCACGCGACAACCTCATTGGCAGCGGGGGCCTCTGATTCGTTTAGCAGAGCATCCAGCGCTGCGGCGCGGGTGGCTTCCTGAGCCGCGAGCTGCCGCCGTCCCGGTTTGCCCGCTATATCGGGTAGCTGCACATCTACAAAGGAACAACTGAAATGCGGGAATTCGCGCGGGATGACGCCGCAAGGTCCTAGCACTGTTGCCTTGTCGGGGTACGGGGCCGCCTCATCGGCAATCCGCTGGACGCCATTCGCGGCAACGATCAGGTGCAGCGGTTCACCTTCCGGAAAACCCTTTGCCAGTGCTCGTGCCAGGTAAAATAGCGAGTAGAAACCGAACTCCTGATTGCGATGCAGCAGGGTTGAGCCGGGGCGAAAACTCCGGTCCCCCGTCAGTAGCCAGCCGTGCAGAATCCGCTGCGGCAGCAGGCCATCGGATTCCAGTTCAGCGATTAGTTCCTGATAGCCAATGCCGCCCGCCTCGGCAGCCAGCGTAAAATTGTGCCTGTCGATGCGCCAAAATGTGTCGCCGGCCCGCACCGTCACCACAATACGGCCCGCTGCCCGGAGTTGCTCGACCACCGCCTGCATGACCGGTTCGTCGGTGAGAAAAATCAGCCACGTCTCACAACGGGTATCCGTCTCGACGAGCCCGCGCTGCACCCAACGTGGCTGCCAATACCAGTCATCTGTGTTGGGGGCCGCCATCGGCCGCACCGAAGTGTGGCTGTCGCCTGCGGATGCGGTGCCCGGTTCGATCCAGTAGCGAGCATGCTGGAACGGGTAGGTGGGCAACGGTAGTCGCCGGCGCGGTTCCGGGTGCAACTGCCCGAGGTCCATATCCACGCCTATCGCCCAAAGCCGACCAATAACGGCGCGCAGGAAGACCTGGTCGTCAATTTCGTCTTTCGGGTGACGCATTGACGGCAGCACCCGCTGCACCGGGGCGTTGCCGTTTTGTCGGACGCATGAACCCAGAACGTTGCCCGGGCCGACTTCAAGGAAAACACGGTTGCTTTTTTCCAGCAGCGTGGCAACACCGTCCGCAAACAGGACCGTGTTGCGCAGATGTTGCACCCAGTATTCCGCATCCTGGGCCTGTTCATTCGTCAGCCATGTGCCGCTGCGATTCGATACTATCGGGATTTCAGGGGCGTGCAGGTCGATGCCGTGCAGATAGGCACGAAATTCGCCGAGGATGCCCTCGAGCAGCCGGGAATGCGCAGCAACGTCGACCCTGATTCGCTGGGCATCGACCCCAGCCGAGGCGAGTGCTGCCGACAATTCATCCAGAGCCGCGGGTGATCCGGAGGCAACCGCCAGCTGCGGGCCGTTAGCGGCGGCTATATCGATGTCAGGCCCCGCTATGTCGCGTAATTCACCCACTGACAGGGGCACGCTGAGCATGCCGCCCGGCGGCGCCTGCTCGAACAGGCGGCCCCGCAGCCGCAGCAAACCCAGTGCATCTTCAAACGACATGACGCCGGCTACCGCAGCTGCCGTGTTCTCGCCCATGCTATGCCCAATCAGCGCATCCGGGCGGATGCCCAGTGATTCCCACAGTCGGGTCAGGGCATATTCGACCAGAAACGTAAGCGGCAGCTGGGTGGCTGGTTTATCCAGCGCCGCCGTCAGCTCGTCTGCTGAGTCGGCGCGTGCAAAAAATACGGCGGCAAGGTCGGCATCAAAGCGTGACTTCAGGACTTCAAGACCGCGATCGATCCATTCCCGAAACACGGGTTCTTTTGCATACAGGTTCAGCCCCATCCGCGCGTACTGGGCACCGCCCCCGGGATACATGAATACGATCGAGGGCTGCTCGGCCATGGCGCTGTGGCTGAACAGCCGCTGCGGATCATTCGCGGTGAGTATCTCCACCGCTTCCGCATGGCTGCGGCAGGCGAGCACTCGCCGATGCTCGAAGGCTTGTCGCCCGGACTGCAGCGTCCACGCCACGTCGCATAGCTGTTGCTGCGGGTTCTCTTGCAGCCAGGCTGCTAGCCGCTCGCCCGCTTCGTCCAGCGCGCGGCGATTGCGTGCCGACATCACCAGCAGTTGCGGTGAACTGTCTTCGCCGGGCGGCGCTGTGGCGGGGGCCTCCTCAAGCACCACGAATGCATTGGTGCCGCCGACGCCCAGTGAATTGACGCCGGCACGTCGCGGAGCACTGGCCGACTCCCAGCTGTGGTATTCAGCAGCCACCTTGAACG
Source organism: Gammaproteobacteria bacterium (assembly GCA_036351295.1). Lineage (GTDB taxonomy): Bacteria > Pseudomonadota > Gammaproteobacteria > Steroidobacterales. The sequence goes on from JAZBOT010000015.1 coordinate 4,374, forward strand.
GGCTGGTGTCGAAGTCAATAGCGGGGTTGGGTGCCTCGAAATGCAGCGAGGCGGGTATCGCGCGATGCTCCAGGGCCAGAGCAGTTTTGATAAGGCCCGCGACCCCCGCAGCAGTGTCGAGATGGCCGATATTTGTTTTGACTGAGCCGACGCTGCAGAAGCCGTTGCGGTCGGTCGATTCGCGGAACGCACGCGTCAGCGCCGCTATCTCAATTGGATCACCTACCGGGGTAGCGGTGCCGTGGCACTCTATGTAGCTTACCGAGTCTGCCGGGATGTTGGCGACTGCCAGCGCCTCGGCAACAGCTGCGGCCTGACCATCTACGCTGGGCGCGAGGTACCCAACCTTGCCGGAACCGTCGTTGTTGACGGCACTGCCCTTGATTACAGCGTGAATATGGTCGCCGTCCGCAAGCGCATCGGCGAGTCTGCGTAGCACCACGACACCGGTGCCGCTGCCGAAGACCGTGCCTTTTGACCGGTGGTCGAAAGTGCGACAGTGACCATCCGGCGACAGAACCTCGCCCTCCTTGTAGACGTAGCCAACTTCGTGGGGCAGTTCGACGGTGGAACCACCGGCCAGCGCCATATCGCACTCACCCGACAGCAGGCTCTGCACCGCAAGGTGCGTGGCAACCAGCGACGTGGAACATGCCGTCTGCACGTTTACGCTGGGCCCTCGCAAGTTGAATGAATACGATACCCGCGTCGCGAGAAAGTCCTTGTCGTTGCCCGTATGTCGCAACAGAAACATCCCGACCGAGTCCACCAAGTCCGGGTTGGTAAGCAGGTTGAGCGCGAAGTAAGCGCTCATCCCGCACCCGGCGAACACGCCGACGGCGCCGTCGAAACTCTGTGGTGGATGACCGGCGCGCTCCAGCGCTTCCCAGGCCACTTCGTAAAATTGCCGATGTTGCGGATCGAGTATCGCTGCTTCTTTCGGACTGAAGCCAAAAAACTCCGGGTCAAACTGATCGTAGCCCTGCAACGGCATGCCCGCACGCACGTAATCCGGATTTGCCAGAGTTTCCGCAGATACGCCGCGTTCGAGCAGCTCCTCGTCGCTGTATTGACGAACTGACTCGACGCTCTCGACCAGGTTCTTCCAGTATTGTTCAGGCGAGTTTGCCCCTGGCACTCGAATTGCCATGCCGACAATTGCTATGTCGCTGTCGTCAATATGATCGGTCATTCTGGTTCTGCGTCAGGGCGGCTTGCATTATGGAATTATGGACTGCGGCCATGCCCAAATCCGTGACATGGCTTTAGATTTGCGGTGTTGGAGCGAGTATTATAAATGACTGAGGTCGGGAGCTATAACTAACCAGAACATGCGATTCGACCGTATTCTGCGGTTCCGCCCGTCTGCTGACGGTCAGACTAACAAACGGCTATTGCTTCGGGAACATCAGCAATGAGTGGCGCCAGGCTCCGGTTTTATGTCAAGAAAATGGCTCGATTCGCCTGTACCTATGCTACCGGCACGCCGCCAGTGCGCCAGCTCCGTCGGCTTGCCGGGGGTGCTTGCGTGCGGGTACTGACTTACCACCGCTTCGGTGCGCTTCCGCATGATCCGTTCTGCGTCGAGCCGCGTGAATTTGCGGCTCAGGTAAAACTGCTTGCCGACGAAGGGCGCGCTATATCGCTGGAGCAGCTGCAACGGTATGTTGCGGGCGATGCAAGGCTGCCGCCTGATGCCTGCCTCATTACTATAGATGATGGCATGCTCAGCACGCTGACAGAGGCTCTGCCCGTATTGCAGCACTTCGGGGTTCCCGCCGTAGCATTTGTGAGCGCTGCGCTTGTGGGGCGCGCGGCGGCGGACGGTGAGCCCGAAAGGTTCCTGACCTGGGACGAACTGCGGGAGCTTGGCCGGTCTGGCTTGGTAGCTATCGGTTCGCACGCTCACACTCACCGCTCGATGGCGCTCATGCCGCTGCCGGAGGCCCGTGAAGAGATGGCCCAGTCGCGGCGGATGCTAAGTGATCAACTCGGCTTGGAGGTGACGTCCTTCGCTTATCCCTTCGGTACTGTGACGGACTTTAACGCGGGCACGGATGCTGCGCTGGCGGATAGCGGATATCGGATTGCCTTCAGCTCGATACACGGTGCCGTGCGCCCGGGGATGGCTCCCATCAGTTTGCCGCGGGTCAAGGTTGAGGGCGGTGAGCCGCTCGGCATGTTCTCGTTGATCTCCCGCGGTGGTATGGACGCTTGGCAGGCCTTCGACAATTCGCTGTGGCGCCTGCAGCGTGTGCGGGCAGAGATCAGTTAGGGCGGACCTGTATTCATGTGCGGTATAGCGGGTGTGGTCGGGCGGGTAGACGAGTTTGCCAAGGGTTGCGTCATCCGTATGAATGCTGCCCAGGACCATCGGGGCCCCGATCAGGAAGGAATCTGGAGCAGTGCCGGTGACTCGGGCGTTACGCTGGGCCATCGGCGGCTATCGATCATCGACCTTAGCGAAGCCGGCCGACAGCCTATGCTTGACGCTGAGACCGGCGTCGCTCTCGTGTTCAACGGAGAATGCTACA
>JAZBOT010000016.1:0-10640 GCA_036351295.1 Gammaproteobacteria bacterium
AACGATGACCGCCCCGACAGCCCGGCCTTGCGGTACAGCGCACGAGCCTGCTCGCGCACGGTGCGCTCGCTGGTCGCTCTGACCGCGGCGATTTCTTTGAGGCTCAGGCCTTTGAGCAGCAGCATGCCGACATCGGCCTCGGCCTGCGTCAGCTGCCAACGTGCGAACTGGTCCTCGATCGCTCTGCCCAAGCCCTGCAGCAGCTCCCGGTGCTCGTTGCGCCAGGCCGCGGCCGCCCCCAGCGCCTCGCTGAGGTCGGCCCGGACGGCACCGAGCTGGCGCCACAGCAGACCGATACCCGCCAATGCGGCCAGCAATACCCCGGCTTCAATGATGATATGCAACTGACCCGTGCCTTCGCGGTAATCGACCCGCAAATCCCACGCGATCAGTACGGCAATCGCCGCAAACAGTACGATGGCCAGCACTACAGGCTGGCGATCGTGTGCGTCATCCGACATACAGGCTCTTCCCGGCGCCTTGCGCCGCCAATCTAGGACGAATGGCGGATTGTATCACCCGGCCTGCGCGACCAAATTGGTCTCACAAGCTACTTTGAGGATATTGCAATGCCAAGCACTGACAACACCATTCGCGTCTGGGACCCGCTGGTACGAGCCGGCCACTGGCTGCTGGCGTTGGGGTTCTTTGTCGCCTATCTGACCGAAGACGAATGGCTGACCGCGCATGTCTGGGCCGGCTATACGGTGGCCACTGTGGTGGCGGTGCGGCTGGTCTGGGGGCTGATCGGGTCAGAGCATGCGCGCTTTACGGACTTTGTGTGCTCGCCGGCGACAACCCTGCAATACCTTCGCGACCTGCTGGCAAACCGGGCGCGGCGCTATGTCGGCCACAATCCGGCCGGGGCTGCCATGGTGGTAGCCTTGCTGCTCAGCGTGACCGGGGTGGCCGGCTCCGGAATGATGCTGTACGCGATTGAAGAAGACGCGGGGCCGCTGGCCGGCTGGGTGAGCGCGAGTGCTGCGGCGCCCGCGTGGCCCGCGCTGATTACCGCCGCCCACGCTGACGACGACGAGCGCGGCGAGAAATACCGTGGCGCGGATGATGACGAAGGCGAAGAATTCTGGGAAGAGGTTCATGAACTCTTTGCTGATCTGACATTGTTCCTCGTAGCACTGCACATCGCGGGGGTGTTGTTTTCCAGCTATGCCCACGACGAGAATCTGATTCGCGCGATGTTCACCGGGCGCAAACAGCGTGACTAGCCGCGGCCGCCGACACAAACTCGATACTCAACCCTTACAGACCTTAGCGAGAGATAAACATGGCAACAGTTAACCGCGCCACCATCGTGAAGCTGCACCTGATTCTGGCGGCATTTATTTTCCCGGTGGCCTTGATGTTCCTGGTAACCGGCGGGCTATACACCTGGGGCATAAAGGGCTCGTACGAATCCAGCGTACACGAGATTGCACTGCGCGCGCCGCTAACCGCAGACTTACCGGAGCTGCAGTCACTGGTGCAGGATGAGCTGCAAAAGCTTGGCGTTAGCGCCCCGAGCGGCGGGGCCGGTATCAAGCGCGGCGGGACATCGTTCACCCTGGAATGGACCGGCGCGGCTCGCGATGTGGTGTTGGAGCCGACGGCGAACCCGCTGGTCGCCAAGCTGACCATTAAAGACACGACGTGGTATCGAAACTTTGTGCAGCTGCACAAAGCGAAGGGTGGCCAGCTATTTAAGGTCTATGCCGCTGCGCTTGCGATAGCACTGTTCGTCATTTTGCTAAGCGGGTTCATTGTCGCGTGGCAGGTACCGAAATTCCGCAAGCTGGCCGTGCTGGCAACCACCGCGGGAATTGCCACTTTCATTCTCATGTTCAGCAGCAGCTAGGCACTTATGACGGCGTCAGTCAGGCACCGGCAACCGGCCGCACCAATGTGGCGTGGCCGTGCAGCTGCTCCGCGGCTCATGCTCGATGGCCAGTCGCCAGACTTGTTCGCCGTGAGCGCGCACGTTGGCCGGGGTGAGGACGAAGCGGGGGTCGTTGGCGACGATGCGCTCCAGCATCCAGCGGCCAACCGCCGGTGAGTAGTGGGCCTCGTCCCGGTAGTGACCGCTGTCGGTCACGATGGGTTCGTAGCTGTCAAACGCAAACAGCGACACGTTCGGCCGCTGCGCCGCAAGCTGCGCCAGCCTGTCGCGCAATACAAGTTCGCGCGACAGCAGTGCGCCCAGGTTCAGCCCGTGACGCACGGGGCTGACGGGCGGCGCGAAAAACACAAACTCGATTTCGGGGTGGGCGGCGACGAGCGGCTCCAGATAATGCTCGAATGCCGCGGCGGACAAGGACCAGTCCGGACGTGACCCGCGCCACCGCTGCCGGCGGGGTGCCACGCGGTCGCGATTGATTTGCAGCATCCCGTCACTGCTCCATTTGGCATAGCGGGATTTCGCCACGGCTTCTGCATGCCAACTGTTCAGCTGGCCCGGATCCGTGCTCCAGTCGGACAGCCCGAGCAGCAACAGCACGCTTTGCTTGAATACGGAGTTGTTGAACAGGTAGGGGGCGTCGTCGAGCACGCTGCGTGTGTACAGAAAGTCGGGAAAGTCGGCCACCCGCGGCGGCTGCTCAGCAGGCAGGATGGCGTAGTTGCGATACAGCTCCCACAGCACCAGGTCGACCTTCCCACTTTGCAATGCGCGCGCGAGCATCTGCGCATGCTCGCTGGCATAGCCACCGTGAGCCAGCAAGCGAATGGCGTTGGGGCGGCCCGTGATCGTGCGCAGCTCCGCGTCCGTGGTGTTTTCCGACAGGGACGTGCCGACCAGCGCGACCGCCCGCGCGCAAGCATCGCACTCCAGGTAACGGCGAATCAGGCCGGCAGTCTGGTAGCGCTGGTTGTCGCCAAACAGGTCCGGACCCCACCAGCGGTCGTGCCACACCTGATAGGGGTCGACCACGAGATTGGTCAGCGCGGGCGCCGCCAGCAACAGGCCCAAAGCCACCAGGAGGGTTCTCAGGTACATGGCCGTTGGTCGCGCTGCGGGGTCGCTAACATCATGGTTTCAAAACTGGAAATAGATAAATTCGCTGATGGAGTTGGGCAGATAGACCAGCTTGTACAGCGCCGCTGCACCCAGGACGGCAGTGGCCAGAGCAAACCGCCGCTGCGGGCGCCAGTAGTAGCGGCTGCGCGTCACCGCGCGGTTGGCAATAACCAGATTGCTGTCTGCCATCCATTGCTGCGTGTTTGGCAGCCGCCAGGCCACACCGGCGGCGAGCAGCAACAGCGCCAGCCCCGGCAGCCCGTTGGCAGCCAGTATATCGGGCAGCGTGGCCGCCAGACTCTGCAGGTTGAACATTGCCTGCACCATGATGCGCGCGCCCGCGAACGTTTCAGCGCGAAACCACACCCAGGCAATAACCACGGCAAGAAAAGTCGCACTGCCCGCTGCGAGCGGAAACCAGCGCGTCTGCAGGAGCTGCGCGCGCAGGCTCCCGCCGCGGCGCACCCACAGATGGTTGGCCACCAAGTATAGACCGTGCAGGCCGCCCCAGAACACGAACGTCCACCCGGCGCCATGCCAGAGCCCGCCCAGCAGCATGGTGATCATCAGGTTGATAAGCTGCCGGGGATAGCCCTTGCGATTGCCGCCCAGGGAAATATACAGATAGTCCCTGAGAAAGTTGCTCAGCGTGATGTGCCACCGCCGCCAGAACTCGATAATTGAGGTGCTCTTATAGGGGCTGTTGAAGTTTTCCGGCAAGCGCACGCCAAACAGGCGGGCCGAGCCGATGGCCATGTCGCTGTAGCCGCTAAAATCAAAGTACAGTTGGAAGGTATAGCACAGCGCGGCCAGCCAGGCCGCCGTGGCACTGATGCTGGCGCCTTGCTCTGCTGCGGCAAAAACCGGGGTCGCCATTTCGGCAAGACCGTCCGCAATAATCACTTTTTTGAACAGCCCGATCGTCAGTGCAGTAAGCCCCACACTCAGGTTGCCGGTGTCGTAGCGCGTCTTGCGCAGCTGCATGAACTGCGGGATGACGTCTTGGTGATGCACGATCGGGCCGGCGATCAGCTGCGGGAAGAAGCTGACGAACAGCGCGTAATCGAGCACGTGGTACTCGCGGGCAATACCCCGCCGGCAATCCACCAGGAAGGCAATTTGCTGAAACGTAAAAAACGAGATCGCTAGCGGCAACACGATGTTCAGTGACTCAATATTGAGCCCCAGCAGGGAATTCAGATTGCTGACGAGAAACCCGGCGTATTTGAACCAGCCGATGGCCAGCAGGTTGCCGGTGACGCCCAGCACCAGCAGCACGCCCGCCGCCCGCGACGAACGGCTGATGCCCCGGCCAATGAGGTAATTGAAGCCCATGCTGCCGATCAACAGGGCCAGATAGGCCGGGTTCCACCAACCGTAGAAAACCAGCGAGCACACCACCAGCCAGCCGAACTCCAGCCGCCCGCGTTGCGTGAGCAGCAGAAAGCCCAGCAGGGTTGCCGGCAAAAACACCAGCAGATATTCAAGTGACGAGAAAATCAAGGTACGTTAGCTGCGTCCGTGGATCCGGAAGCAGACTACCCTGATCAGGGCTAAAGCAGAACAACAACAGTCAGTTCAACCACAGCGACAGCGCTGTATGCTGCAACAACGGGGCTCTCGGGAATACTAATGCTCATAGCGGCGCGCGCCATCTACATGCTGAGTCTGCTGCTCTGTGCAGGTGGCGCTATGTTCATCCTGGTTACGCCTGCCGCAGCTGCCGTGCATCCGCAGCTGCACCGGCATGTGCGCCGCATGAGCTTCGTCGCGGCAGTGGCCGGCCTGGTATACCTGCAAACCGCAGGGGCGGCGGCGCTTGGCAGCTCGTCTTTCAGCGCTACCGCGGCACTGCAGGCAGCGTTGGGATCACCGATGGCGCTAAGCATTGCAGCCGCCATTGCGGGCCTTGCGCTGGTATTTCTTGGTCAGGGCAGGAACCGCTTCATTGTCGCGGCCGGACTGCTCGCGGTGGTTTCGAGCCGCGCACTGACCGGCCATCCGGCTGAGCGCGATCCGGCCTGGTTGCTGATGCCCGCAATGGCAATCCACGTTGCGTGCGCAGCCTTTTGGTACGGGTCGCTCTGGCCGCTGCTCAGTGCTTTGCGGTCGCTGCGCTCGCCTGCAGCGGCGCAGGTACTGCGGGAGTTCTCCGGCGTCGCCATGCTGGCGGTCGCGGCGCTGGTGTTGGTGGGGATGCTCACCGCGCTGGTGCACCTCACCGCACCGTCGGCTCTGCTCGCGACCTGGTACGGCCAGCTACTGATCATGAAAAGTACCTGGTTCAGCGTCCTTCTGGCGCTCGCCGCCTGGCATAAGTTGCGGCTGAGTCCGCGCGTCGAGGCCGGGGACGCGCGCGCGCTGCGTGTTTTGCGGGCCAGCATCGTCGTGGAGATGCTCATCATGGCGCTGGTGGTTTTGATATCCGTCAACCTGGCCAGCACCGAGCCCGAAGCGCCGCCCCGCAACGCACCCGCCGCAGCGGCTAATGCGCCGGGCCAGCCCGCTCAGCTGGGGCGGCGAAACCGCCTAACACCCAGCCCGATAGCGGCCACCAGCATGAACAGAAAACCGATGTTGAAAAACAGGTGATGGATATGCACCAGCAGCGGGTTGGGGCCGGCTGCAGCGTGGTCGGCCATATCGTGAGCTTCTACGCCGATCCCCAGGGCGACAAACAACAGCTTTAGCAACACACCCGACAAACCGACCAATGATCCCACGACAACGAGCCGGTGCGGCCAGCCCATGGCTCCGGGAACAGCCGACTGACGGTGCAAGACGAGTATCGCCATACCGGCCAGAAATGACCCTACCGCAAGCACTTCGGCCACGGTGAAAGCTTTCACAACGCGCGTCACGACGATACTCGCGAGGGCAAGCAGCAGCGCGACGGCGGTCAATTGGGAAGTTCTGCTCACAGCGATGCTCCGGTCCTATCCGTGTCTATGATCACATAAATCACGGCGGTGCGGCCTCATCGCGGCGCCACAAAATGCTTGACTTGCGGCGGCCGGCCCGCGAGCAACATCTCGCGCACCTGCAGCTGCAGTTCGTGGTCGGCGCCGGTCACGCGCTCATGCTGCCGCAGGTGTTCCAGCCAGGACTCAACGCTGAAGGTCTCAATAAACTCGTTGGGAAGCTCCGTATCTTCAAACACGGACCAGAAAAATGCGCCGTCGCGTTTGCGCTGTTTGCCGAGGAGCTGCATCGCGTGCAGAAATTCTGCCCGCCGTGCCGGCTGCACGCTGTAGCTGACGGTGACCAGCACCGGGCCCTGATCCTGCTCGATGCCCGCATGCACGGTCGGGGCGGGCCAGTAGGTGGCAGGCGTCAGGTCGGCGTCCTCAATGCCGCTGATGCGCCAGCGCCAGGTCACGCCGATCATCAGCAGCGCGCCGGCTGCGGAAAGTGACAGAGCGGCCGGGATACCCGCGAGCTTGGCCACCTGACCCCAGGCGACGCTACCCAGCGCCATTGTGCCCATGAACACCGCCATGAACACCGCCAGGCCCCGCGACCGCACCCAGTTTGGCAACGCCATCTGCGCGGCAACCTGCAGTGATGACAGCACCGTGATCCAAGCAACACCACTTAAGGCCATCGCGCCGCACAGTACCGCCAGATTTGAAAAGTTACCCAGCACCAGCATGGCTACCGCGTAGGCCGCCGTCGCACTGGCCACCAGTACATCGCGCGACAGCATGGCGCGCAGTCGCGGCAGCAGGAACGCGCCGCACACCGCGCCAACCCCGATTGCTGCGACCAGCGCACCAAACGTTTCCGGGCCGCCGTCCGGCAGCCGCCGTGCAATCAGCGGCAGTAGCCCCCAGGCAGCACTCGCGAACAGGAAAAAACCGCAGCCGCGAATAATCGCAGCATGCAATGCGGGCGCATGACGCGCATAGCGAATGCCGGCGCGCATTGAGCCCATAAACCGTTCTGTCGGCAGCTCGCTGGCAGTCGCCGCGCGTTGCCAGCTGGTCAGCACCCAGATGACACCCGTGTATGACACCGCGTTGAGCGCAAACACCGCGCCGGTCCCGGCAAACGAGACAATCAGGCCCGCGACGGCCGGACCGACGGCGCGGGCCACGTTAACGCCCAGACTGTTCAGCGCTATGGCGGCCGGCAGCTCCGCGCGCGGCACAATCTCCGGCAAGATCGAGGCCCAGGCAGGCATCATCATCGCGGCGCCCGCGCCCATCCCAAACGTCAGTGCCAACAGACTCCACGCGGTCATCTGCCCGCCGAACGCAAAACCAGCCAGCAGCGTCGCCACCCCCGCCAGCCAGATCTGCACGCCGATCAGGTAGCGCCGGCGGTCGACGATATCCGCGAGTGCCCCGGCAGGGAGCGCCAGCAAAAAAACCGGTAGCGTCGTCGCGGTTTGCACCAGCGCCACCATCACCGGGGAGGGTGACAGTGACGTCATCATCCACCCGGCCCCAATCTCATGCATCCAGGTGCCGACATTGGAGGCGAGCGTCGCGACCCAGAGCCAGCGGAACAGCGGCAATGCCAGCGGCGACCAGGCCGAGGCCGCGGAGTCAGTGGCCGTCGCAGCAGTTGAATTCATCTTGCGGTGGGTACCGTAAACATACCTCCATCATGCCGGTTCAGCTGCCGCCATGTCGAACAGCAGCAGCTCGCAGGGGGCCTGTCCGCGAAGGCGCAGCACGGGCTCGCCGGCAAGCGCCAGGCCGTCACCTGCCGCAAGGCTCAGGTCGTTCGCCACGACGCTGCCGCGCGCCACCTGCAGCCAGGCCATCCTGTCGCGGTCGAGCTGGTAGGTGACCGCCGCACCGGGCTCAAGTTGTGCCGCGTAGACCGACACGTCCTGGTGCACGGTGACCGAACTCTCGCGACCGTCACGCGAGGCGATCAGCCGCAGCCTGTTGTGCTTGTCGGCCGCCGCAAAATGGCGCTGCTCATAGCCCGGCTCAAGCGCGGCCGCCTCCGGCAAAATCCAGATCTGCAGCAAATGCACCGGCTCCTGATCCGAGTGATTGTATTCGCTGTGTGTGACGCCGGTGCCCGCCGTCATGCGCTGGACGTCGCCCGCGCGAATGACCGATCCGGTGCCCAGACTGTCGCGGTGCTCCAGTGCACCGTCGAGCACGTAGGTGATGATCTCCATGTCGCGGTGCGGATGGGTACCGAAACCCATCGCCGGTTGAATACGGTCATCGTTAATGACCCGCAATACCCCGAAGCCCATGTGGGCCGGGTCCAGATACTGCCCGAAAGAAAAGGTGTGATGAGTCTGCAGCCAGCCAAAGTCGGCGCTGCCGCGCTCATCCGCATACCGTGGCGTTTGCATCGCAAGCCTCCTGGAAATCGATAGAAATGGACAGTGTTTAGCCTATATGTTTTATTTTTGAATACAATTAGACTAATTAAAGACATATTGTCTCTAATATAGCGACAATAGGAGGCTGTGATGGACAAGCTGGACGCCATGCGGGCATTTGTCCGGGTCGTTGAGCACCGTGGTTTTGCGGCTGCCGCGCGTCATATGGGGCTGTCGCGGTCGGTGGTCAGCAAGGCCGTCATCCAGCTCGAGCAGACTCTGGGCGCCCAGCTGCTGCGGCGCAGCACCCGCAAAGTAACGCCCACAGACACGGGTCTGGCCTTCTATGAACGCTGTATCGGGATTCTTGCTGACGTCGATGGCGCCATGGCCAGCGTCACTGAGCTGCAGGACAAGCCGAGCGGCACACTGCGTATCAATGCGCCCATGTCTTACGGCATTCAGTGCCTGGGGCCTATTGTCGGCAAATACATGCAGCGCTGGCCGGCCGTGCGCGTCGAAGTGAGCCTCAACGACCGATTTGTCGACCCGATCGAGGAAGGCTTCGATATCACGCTGCGGATCGCCAAGCCTGATAAAACCAGCGGGCTCGTGACGAGGATGATCGCGCCGGTGCCCATCGTGCTCTGCGCGTCGCCACAGTATCTGGCCGAGCATGGCGAGCCGCGCACACCGGACGAACTGCGCCAGCATCGGTGCCTGCAATACGGCAATCAGGCATCGGGGGAGCGCTGGGTGCTGCGCCGTGATGGCGAGGAGCACGTCGTGCGCATTAACTGCGCCATGTGGTCTAACAACGGTGAGGTTCTCGGCGCGGGTGCGATAGCGGGCCAGGGCGTGGCGCTGCTGCCTGGCTTTATTGTGGCGGCGGCGCTTTACCGGGGCGCTTTGCAGCCGGTCCTGCAAGCGTTCACGCCGGAGCCGCTGAGCCTGTCCGCGCTCTATCCGCGGCACCGGCACCTTGCAGTCAAAGTCCGCGCATTTGTCGACTTGCTCACCGAGTCCAGCCCGACCAAACCACGCGCGACCTGACGAGCCCCGGCTATGACGGGTTCAGTTTCGGCCAGTCAAAGCCTTGATCAACCGGCTCGGGCGGGACTTTCTTCAATATCATTTGGTACTGGTTGTGCAGCACGACGAACTGCTCGCCGAAATATTCCAGAAAAATTTTCACTGCGTCTTTCGACCGCCTGAGTTTGGAAGCGCCTATAAACCAGCGATAATCGTCAAAGATCAGGAACCCTCCGGGCTTCAGCAACCGCTGTGCCAGCACAGCATCCTCCAGCACGTCAGGACCGTAATGCGAGCCGTCAATATAGATGACGTCATAGAAGTCGAGGGGCAATTCGCGGAGTTTGATTTGCGAGTAACCGACCAGAGTGGTGGTTTTCTCGGTGCCGCCGGCCTGAGCCAAGTTGGCGTAATAGCGAGCCTGCAACTCGGGTGAGAACGAGTAATTGTTGTCACGGTCGATTGAATCGATAAACAAATCAATGACTGTGGCACGCGCGGTCGGGTGCGTAAGCACGTTTTTCAGCATCCAGATGAGTGAGCGCCCCTCATACGCACCGACTTCGAGATACTGCAGGTCAGGCTTGCCCTTTAGATCGGCCAGCGCGGCGTCCCAGGCGGGCGATTTCTTGGTGAACCAGTCAACAGTCAGGTTTTCGTAATCGCTGTAGGGGTCGGGCAGCTGTTTGTTGTCGGGCTTCAGTATAATTCTGGGTTCGCGGCGGTCGCGATATTCGTACAGGGTTTCCCGAACGGTGCGGGAGAAACCGGATTCGGCAGCCTCATCGTAGATATTCCGGGACCACCAAATGGCCGCTGATACGATGATAACGGCGGCGATGGTAGCGAAAAAAACGAGGTTTTTAATGGCATTCATTTATTCTGGCTCGCGGGCTGACCACCGTATACTGGCGAAAAATGATGGTACGGGACGACTGATAGCGAGTCCAACAAATAGTCATGGCTAAACAACTGAGAGACTATGGATGGGAGGGCCGCCTGGGCGTCGGCACGCCGCAGGGGAACCCGACCGTCGAACCGGAAATGCGCCGCCTGCTGCCAGCAGGGGTCGAGCCGTACACGCTGCGCATGAGCAGCCCGAGCAGCGATTCGCGACAAAGGCTGCTCGATTACCTGGAGCATCTGCCCGAATTCATGCAACGCTACGCCACGCTCAAGCTGGACGGTTTTCTGATGGCCTGCACCGCCAGCTCTTACTTGCTGCCGGAGGCCGACAACCGGCATTTCACGGATCTGGCGGCGGCGGTGATAAACGCGCCGGTCATTCTGGCTGCCGATGCCGTC
>JAZBOT010000017.1:0-7440 GCA_036351295.1 Gammaproteobacteria bacterium
GACCCCGGCGGTGACCCCGGCGGTGACCCCGGCGGTGACCCCGGCGGTGACCCCGGCGGTGACCCCGGCGGTGACCCCGGCGGTGGGTGGTTTAGCGGCCCGCCAGCGCCAGCTCTTTCTCGGACCGCACGCCGAGCTTGTGCATGACGATCGCGGCCGGGCAGAAGCCCGTGAACGACTGCTGAAACAGGTTGGCGCCGACGAACACCGTGAGCCAGACGAAGCCCGGGTGCACGAAGTAGGTGAGCGCCACTGACAGCAGCACCATAAAGCCCGCAAATGCGGTGACGGATTTTTCTAATGACATGATTATGTCCTCGCTAGTAGTTGTAGCGCACTCGGAAGTACGCGTTGCTGTTGTCTTCGAACTGGCCGAAGAACGTGAAAGGGTCGCGACCGCCAATCAGGTTTAGCCCGGCCGCAATGTTCCAGGCATCGCTGCCGCGGTAGTTCAGCACCGGCCGCAGGTACAGGTCATGGTCGCTGGGCGACCAGAAGGTAAACAGCGACCAGGTGAGTTTGTCCTGCAGCGTGCGGTAGGTCAGCCGGTTGGTCAGCACGTGGCGGTTTTGCGGCGGCTCGAATTCGGGGAAGGGCGAGTTCGCCCGCAGCGCACCGTAATCGCGCACATGCTCCAGGTAGTACTGCAGCCCGACGTTAAAGTTGCGGACGGCCTCCCACTCATAGCCGAGCAGCAGCCGCACCTGGCTGTTGACGATAGCCGGGTCGGTGCCGTCGCGGTCGTCGCGCGAGTCGTAGTAGACCGTCTCGGCATTGAACAGGCCCGGCCCCAGAGGGCGGCGCACGCTGGCCCCGACCGAGGCCATCGGCGCGAACGTCAGGTCGAACGGCGCATTCACTTGCGACGGTGTTTTAAAGAACCCGTAATAGCCGTACACGGCATACTCGACGCCGCGGACGTTGCGAAACAGGCGCAGCGCGTACTCGCCGTCCTGCAGTCCGGAGTCGGGCCGGTCCACCGCCAGCGGCGGGGTGTCGCCAATAATGGCGCCCACGAACGGCGAGAAGTACGAGAAGCGCTCGCCGGTAATAAAGTTGTCGGGTTTGAACTTGGGGGTCCAGGCAAAATCGACGTTCACCACGTCGGTGTACTGCGTGACGCGCAGCGAGGTCGACGGCGCTTTGAGAAACTCGTCATCGCGGCCGGCAAAAAAGCTCACAAAGTCTTTGGGGAACAGGTCGTTGAGAAACAACAGATCACCCGTTCCCCAGGTGAGCACCTGCCGCCCGGCTTTGACATCGAGCCGGTCGCGCGGCGAGAACGCCACCGACACATCGCGCAGGTCCGCGACCAGTTGCTGGTCGATGAAGTCGGTGAGCAGGTCACCCTTCACGGTGACGCTGAAGGTGTCATTCTCCCAGCCGCTCTCGAGGCGCACGCGCAGGTCGGCCAGCGTGGCGCGGCGCCCCACGCCGGCGTCTTCGTTCCAGCGGCTGCCCAGCGCGCCTTCAATAAAGCCGGACACCGGCAGCCAGCCGCTGCTCGCCGCGCCGCCGTCATCCCACTCGTCGCCCCAGTCATCCGCGAAACCGCCGGCCGCAGCAGGTGCCGCATCCGGGTCAGCGTCGGCCGGCGCGTCAAACCCCGGGTCGTCCGGGAAGCCATGGCTGAGGTCGCTGGCCGCCGCACCGGCGGCAGCGCCGAGCGTCAGCAGCAGCGTAACAAGAGTCAGTCGCATAGCACTGGAGTCCGTCGGCAGCGCCGGCTAGTTGTCCGCCCGCTGCAGCCATTCCTTCGGCGGGGTGCGCAGTGAGCGTTCGCTGAACACATCAGTGGGCACGCCGATGTCATAGACCACAAAGCCAAACTGCATGTCGGTGTAGCCACCGGTTTCGAGGTTGCTCACCCGGCTGCGCGCGACGGTCGGGTAACCCTGCACCGTTTCCACCTGCTGCACCTCGATGCGGCGGTACACGTTGCCGCTGTTGTTGGTGTACTCAATCTTCATGGGCAGCAGGGTGGTGCGGTCAATCCACGTGACGTAGCTGGCAAACTCAACGCTCGCAGGGTCGCGCGGCACGTGGCGCAGCACGTACTGCGTGGCCGTGGTCTCGATGAGTTCGTGGCTGTCGTCGGCGGGGTTGCGGCCCGACACGTCTTCATAAAAGTAATCCGCGCCTACAAAGCTGGTGCGCTTGTCCCCGGCCGAGACGCGCTTCACCAGGTCGAGTCCCGGCAGGTACAACCAGCGGTCGTCGTCCCGGTCGATGTGCTTCTTCACCAGGTACACGGTGCCGCGCACGTCCGAAGGCCGGCTGAACACCACCAGAAAATTCTGGTCGCCGCCATCGGCAACTTCCTGGCGCAGTATCGTGAATTGCCGCCGTTGTTCACGGTTCTGTGCGTCCACGATGCGCATGCGCACCTCAGATCGCCCGTCGGTACCGGCGTAGTAGGCCGCGAGGTTCGCCTGCGCGACGATCTCATCGGCATCGGTCAGCTGGGCGGCCGCCGGCAGTGCCGCCAGCAGTCCCAGGCTTGTCACAAGAGTGAGTGCACGCATGTTAAGTCTCCTTATTAAGGGCCCAGCCCAGCGCCGCAGGTAGCAGTACCAGCGTAGCCAGACCGGAGATGGCCATGATCGAAGCCATGAAGGCACCGACCGTGATGTACGGCATCAGCGGGGCGAAGAACAGCGGCGTAAAGCCGAGGGCAATCACGATGGCGTTGCGGGCAATAGCGCGGGCCGGTTCTTCAAACATCTGTTCAGCGGCCTCGGCAAACGAGCCCGTCTGCCGGGTGAGTGAACGCATGCGCTGGATAAAATGAATAGCGAAATCTACCGACAGCCCGAGCGTCAGCGATGACAGCACCGCGATCGGCATGTCGTAGTCTTTGCCGACCCAGCCGATCAGCCCGTAGACCGCAAGGATGGTGGTCGACAGCGGCAGCATGGCGATCAGTCCGAAGCGCCACGAGCGGAACAGCGCCGTCATCATGACAAACACCATGGCGAATGCGCCGGCCAGGCTCCACACCATGCCCTGCACCATGGAGTCCTGCCAGACCACGTTAATGTAAGTCTTACCGGCCCAGTGGGCCGTGACGTTGGCCGGCAGCGGGTTCGCCGCGAGGTACTCGTCCATCACCGCGATGACGCGGCTCATGTCCTGATTGTCACCGCTGGTCAACTGCAGCCAGATCGCCGTCGCCCGGAAGTCGGGCGTGACCATGTGCCACAGGTCCTGCGGGCGATGCGACGACTGATACTGCAGCAGCGTCTGCGCCACGCCCGGCACGCTGTCCGGGATAACGTAGTTGGCGGGTGCGCCGCCGCGCAGCTCGCGGTTGACCACCTTCACCACGTCGGGCAGGGCGTTGCTCTTGCCCACCAGGCCGGACTCGTCCAGCGCTGCCTGCAGTTTCTCGATGACGGCCAGCGCCGCCGGCCGCTGAAAATAGCGCGCCGCCGACTGCGTCTTCTCCACCTCCGCCAGCAGGGTTTCGAGGGTGGCGATCGTCGTGTCAGCGTCGGCCTCGAACAATGCATCGTCGAGCGCACTCAGCAGCTCGTTCAGGTCGGCCGGTGCAGCCACTGCTGCAAACTGCGCCTGCAGCGCGCCGGTGTCGAAGCCGGCGGCAGCCAGCGCGGCCAGCCGCGGTTCGGCCGCGGTGCGCAGCTCGTTGTAGAGCTCTGCATCCTGATAGTCGAGCACCAGAAACGCATCGTAGGTGCCGGCGAAGTGCTCGTTGAGCACCGTGTCGGCGACGCGGATGCGATGGTTCTCCTTGAACCAGCGCACCGGGTTGTCGTTGATCTGAATGCGGGCAATGCCGGCGACGCTGATGGCGATGATCACCACCGTCGCACCCACGATCAGCTTGCCGTTGGCAAACGCAAACCGCCCCAGTGCGCGCAGGCCCCGCGCGAGTGGCGTGACGGGTCGCGCGTGCGCGGCATCGTGGCGGGGCAGGCTCGCCAGACTCTCCGGCCGCATCCGCACCACGTAGGCCGGGATGAACACAATCGTCAGCACAAACGCCAGCAGGATGCCGCCCGCCACGAACGCGCCGAAAATCCGCACCGGCGGTATCGGCGTGAGCATCAGCGACAGGAAGCCCACTGATGAGGTCAGCGAGGTGAACAGCATCGGGGTGAACAGGTCGTCAATGACTTCGCGGATGGTCGCTTCGGCGCCGTGTTCGGGTGTATAGGTGTCGGCGAACTCCGACATGATGTGCACCGAGTCCACAACCGCGATCGGCATCAGGAAGATCGGAATCATCGAGCTCATGATGTGCACGGTAAAGCCCATGCCGATGAGCACGCCCATCACGATAATCACGGTGGCCATGGCCACGATCATCGGGGCGACGATGAGTTTCCAGCTGCGGAAGAAATACCACATGAGCAGAAAGATCATCAGGCCCGCCAGCGGCGCCGAGATGCCCATCTGCACAAACATCTCCACGCCAAAGGTGTCCTCGGCCACCGGCAGGCCGGTGACGTGGTACTCGTCAGTGCCGCCCAGGGATTCGGTGAGGCGCATGATTTCCAGCGAAATCGGGTAGCTCAGGTCTTTGCTGGCGATCGGCACATAGATGGCGGCCGCCTTGCCGTCGCCGGCCACCAGCGTGTTTTGCAGCAGCGGCAGGCGCTCGACGGCCGCGCGGATGTCGGCGGCCTGCGCCGCCGTGACCGTGGCGCTGTCCATCATCCGCTCAAAACGAATCTCGCCGGGACCGCCCTGCGTAATGTTGTCGGCCACCGCCAGCGACATCAGGTCGGGGCGAATCACGCCGTCGATATTGAGCACCGCCTCGCTCAGGTTGTACAGCGCGGTGAGTGACGCCGGGTTGTAGATGCCGTCGGGGTGCGTCTCGTTGACCATGCCCACCACGATCGCGTCATGCAGCACAAAACGCTGCTCGACGGCGTTGTGAAACAGCCGGTCGGGCTGGTCCGCGGCGAGCATATTTTCGGGGTCAGTGTCGATATTGATCAGCGGCAGCAGCGCGCCGGCCCCCAGGGCCAGCAGGCCGAGCAGCCAGAACACCAGCACCGGCCGGCCTGTGGCGAGTTCTGTCACGGTGTGTTTCATTTAGTGGCCCTTCAGTTTCGCAATGCCCATGAGCTTCAGCACCGCGGCTTCAAAATAATGCTCCGTGTTGCCGTGGCGCATCTTGTGCATGAAGTATTTTTCAAAGCCGATCTTGGCAAGGTGCACCCATTTGCCCTGCGCCGCCCAGTTGGTGTTGCGTGGCGGTATCTGCGGCAGTGCCACAAAGGCTACACCGCTGTCGCCGAAGTCGGCGAGACACAGCGCGTTCCAGGTGGCTTTTTGCTCCGGTTCGCGCCCGGCGATGGCCGCCAGCATGTTCTGCGTCGTCGCAGTCACCATCGACTCGATCATGTAGCCGGTCTTCGGGGTACCCACCGGCACGGGGGTGGGGCCCACCGGCGGGATGGCCACGCACACGCCCACGGCGTAAACGTTGGGGAAGGCCGGGTTGCGCTGATAGTCGTCAATGAGGATAAAGCCGCGCGGGTTGACCAGACCGTCGATGCCCTGCACGGCGTCGATGCCTTTGAAGGCCGGCAGGATCATCGCGTGGTGAAACGGCAGGGTGTGCTGGTTGCGCGGTGCGCCGGCGTCATCGACGTCAGTCACGTCCATTTCGCCTTCGCGAATCTCGTCAATCTTCGCGTTGGTCACCCACTTGATATGGCGCTGCCGCAGCTCGGATTCCATCAGGCCCTTGGTGTCGCCGACGCCGTCCAGGCCCAGGTGGCCAATGTAAGGTTCCGGCGTCACAAAAGTCATCGGCACCTGATCGCGTAGCTTGCGCTTGCGCAGTTCGGTATCGACGATAAAGGCGTATTCGTAGGCCGGGCCAAAGCAGCTGGCACCCTGGGCTGCCCCGATGACCACCGGCCCGGGCGCGGCCGCCAGTGCTTCAAAGTCGACGCCGGCCTGCTGCGCATGGGCGGTTTTGCACACCGACTGCGTATAGCCGGCGGGCCCGAGCCCCGGCACTTCATCGAAGGCCAGCTGCGGCCCGGCCGCAATCACCAGGTAGTCGTAGTCTACGTGCTCGCCGTTAGCGAGCGTGACGCGGTTGGCGGCCGGGTCGACCTGAGTGGCCGCGCTGCCGATAAATTCGATGCCGTGTTTTTTCAGCATAGGCGCCAGTTCGAGGCGGATCTGCTCACCCGTGCGCCAGCCGACGGCCACCCATGGGTTGGACGGTGTGAACTCAAAAAACGCGCTGTCGTTGATGACAATAACGCGGTGCGTGCCGTCGAGTGCTTCGCGCAGCTCGTAGGCCTGCGAGAGGCCGCCGATGCCGGCGCCGATGATTGCGATGGTCGTCATACTCGTCTCCCCAAACCTGCAAATAACCGTGGTGATGCGACCATTATATATTATAAAAAACTAATAAAGTAAATACTAAATAAGAATTGACTAATTTAGATGTGAGCGGTAGATTGACCCGCATCACCGCTGGTTTCGGGACACGGTTTATATGGGCAAAACAAGCACGGAAGCCACGCCGGCGCTGTCGCCGGCTGCTATGCGCGAACACGCCGGCGACGCCGCCCGCCTGATGAAAGCACTCGGCCACGAAAGCCGGCTGCTGGTGTTGTGCACGCTGACGGAGGGTGAAATGTCGGTGGGCCAGCTGAACGAACGCGTGCCGCTCAGTCAGTCGGCGTTGTCGCAGCACCTGGCGCGCCTGCGCCGCGACGGCCTGGTGCAGACCCGGCGCGAAGCGCAGACCATTTACTACGCCCTGGCCGACGGTCCATCCAGCCGCATCATCGGCGTGCTACACGACATCTACTGCGCCTGATTTTTGGGGTCAGAGTAAAAACTCGGGCCTGCGTGCGGCGCACGCAGGCCCGAGTTTTTACTCTGACCCCAAAGATGGCCCACAATAGTCGCTCGCGCGACACGCAGAGGGGGCGCACGCATGGGGATTATGACTCGCTGGGTAATGGCAACGCGCATTGCACTGCTGGCCGCGGTAACTATCGCTGCAGCAGCTCAGGCGGCCTTCCCGCCGCCGCCCGCTGACTGGCCGTCGGGCCGGCTGCCGCCGGACGTCGTCCCGCAGCAGTACACCCTTGACCTCACCATCCTGCCCGATCAGGACCGCTTCAGCGGTCGGGTCGCCATCGCGGTCGAGGTCAGCAAGCCGCTCACCGGTTTCTGGCTGCACGGCCAGGGCCTCGCCGTAACGGCCGCCCAAATGGTTCCGGCCAACGGCCAGCCCATCGCCGCGCAATACACCGAAGTGGGTGATGAGGGCGTCGCCTGGCTGGCGCTGGCAGAAGAGCTGCCCGCCGGTCCTGCCACCCTCAGCCTCGAATACAACGCCGCGTTCGGCCGCGGTTTAGCCGGCCTGTATAAAGTCACCGTGGGTGACGACAACTACGCGTTTACCCAGTTCGAGAGCGTGTCCGGGCGCAAAGC
>JAZBOT010000018.1:0-21319 GCA_036351295.1 Gammaproteobacteria bacterium
CCGCCTGTTCAAGGTCATGCGTGGTTAGCAGCAGCCCCATGCCATCCGCGCGCAGTTTTTCGAGCAGCGCGTGGATCGACTCGCGCGCCGCGGGATCGACGCCCACGGTCGGCTCGTCCAGCAGCAGCAGGCGCGGCTCGTGCAGCGCGCCGGCGACGATATTCAGACGCCGCTGCATGCCACCCGAGAGGTTTTTCACGAGCTCGCCTGCGCGCGCCTGCAGGCCCGCACGCTGCAGGGCGCGGGCTACGGCCGCGCGCCGCGCCGCGCCGCGCAGGCCGGCGAGCTGGGCGAACACGCTTAGGTTGTCCTGCGCTGCCAGCTGCGGGTACAGCGCAATGTTCTGGGGCACAATGCCGAGGGCCCGGCGTGCCGCCGGGTCGGTGGCCGGATTGCGGCCGGCGACGCGCGCGGTACCCGCGCTGAGCCGGATGCGCCCGGAACACGCGCGCAGCAACGTGGTTTTGCCGGCACCATTGGGCCCCAGCAGCGCGACCAGCTCGCCCGCATTCACACTCAGGTCGACCCCATCGAGGGCCTGCCGCTGGCCGAGGGTGCAGCGGGCGCCCGCCAGTTCCAGAACCGGACCGCTCATGCGTGCGCGGCGGCCAGCGCCTGCCGCGAGTTCGCGGGCCGGAGAAAATCAAGCTGAGGCATCGCCACCTTAGTCCGTATGTGCTGCGCGGCTTCGCCGCCGCCTGACTGAAGTCGAACGGTGACACATTGCGCCCCGACCGCGCAAGCGTGCAGCGCGCGCGACGCCGACCCTGCCGGCGCACATCGGATTTGCGATTTGGCACGAATAGCTAGGCAGTAAAGGGGTCGGTTGCCGATGAGCGAAATCAAACACACGAAAATTCTGCTGGGGCTGCTGTTTACCGGCGTGTTGATGGGCGCGCTGGATTTGTCGGTGATTGCACCGGCGCTCCCGGCCATCGAAGCGGAATTCGGGATGCAAAACCGGCTGCTGGCGGTGATGCTGAACGCCTATGTGCTGACGCAGATGATCAGCACGCCCCTGCTGGCCAAAATGGCGGACCGCTTCGGACCCCGCAGCATCTATATTTTCAGCATCGCCGTATTTGCGCTCGGCTCACTGGTGCTGGTTGCCGCGTACAGTCCTTACCAGCTGTTTATGGGCCGGGCTATTCAGGGTTTCGGCGCGGGCGGTATCTTTCCGGCCGCGGCGGCGATGATCGGTGCGCGACTGCCACCCCAGGAGCGGGGGCCGGCGCTGGGCCTGATCGGCGCAGTGTTCGGTCTGGCGTTTCTGATCGGGCCGGTGCTGGGCGGGATTTTCCTGCAGTACGACTGGCGCTGGCTGTTCCTGATCAACCTGCCGATCGGCGGCCTGCTGATCGTCGGCGCTCTGCTGGTTATGCCGGGCAGCGACGCGAGTGAGCGCAAACCCATCGATTTTGGCGGCATCGCCTCGCTGTCGGTGACGCTGGCGGCGCTGGTGATCGCGATCGGCAATCTCGACACGGCTGATTTTGCCGGCAGCGTGATGAGCTGGCCGGTCGGCGGAACCCTGCTGCTGGTGGCGGCGCTGCTGCCGGTGTTCTGGCACATTGAGCAGCGGGCCGTCGACCCGGTGGTCCGGCCGGGGCTGTTCGGGTCACGGCAAATCGTGCGCACCTGCATCCTGGCGGCAGGCGGTGGTGCCCTGCAGACGGCGGGGGCATTTTACCCCGCGCTGGCGATCGCGGCGCTGGGTGTGACCACCTCGGAGGCTTCCTGGCTGCTGCTGCCGGGCGTTGCAGCGGCGACGATCGGCGCACCGCTGGCCGGCAAGCTGATCAACCGCATCGGCACCCGCCGCGTGGTCCTCAGCTGCATGGTCCTGGTCACGATCAGCGTCTTGCTGTACGCGCAAACCACGCTGACCACTGCGCTGTTTATCACGGCCAACGTGATCGGCGGTGCGGGGATGTCGGGCGTACTCGGCGCGCCCCTGCGCTACATCATGCTGAACGAGGCCCGGCCCTCTGAACGCGGCGCTACCCAGGGCTTGCTGAGCGTCTTCATGTCGGCCGGACGTCTGGTCGGCGCGGCGCTGGTCGGCGCGGTCGCGGCCTCATCGGGCGGCGGGGTCACCGGTTACCAGGCTGCCTTCTCGGGCATGGCCATCCTGGCGGTGGCGCTGGTGTTCGTGGCCATGACGCTGAACTCGCGCCAGGCCGAGCAGCGCGCGGGCGAGCGCGCGCCGGGCCAGGCGGCAGCGGCCGGCACCTGAGGCGAACAGCACGGCGCTGCGGGTGGCGCGCGGCGGGGGAAGCCAGCCCAACGGCGTGACAGATGCCGATTTTGCCGAGCTGCGCACTTCAGTACTCAGCGGCAGCTTGAAATTACCGCGGTCATTGTGCTGTTCGGCTTTTTGAATCGCTGGAACGAGACCCTGGCAACGGCGCTGGAAGACGCGCCGGGCGACTACGCTTCCCCGGAACGAGGCACAGGCTGACAGGCACTGCTGCCGGTGCCTTACCAGCTGCGCACCGGCCCGGTATCCAGGTGCACGAAATCGGATGCCGGATA
Source organism: Gammaproteobacteria bacterium (assembly GCA_036351295.1). Taxonomy (GTDB): domain Bacteria; phylum Pseudomonadota; class Gammaproteobacteria; order Steroidobacterales. The sequence goes on from JAZBOT010000018.1 coordinate 2,536, forward strand.
GTAGCCCACGCCGCCCAGCCGGGCCGCGACCGCAGCATCGCGGAGCGCCCTCGAGTCGGTGTCGTTGAGCCGGATATCCAGCGCCTGGCCGCGCATGTGAAAGCTGCGCCTGGCTACGCCGGTCGTCGTCTGCCGGAGCCGTGCATTGGTCTCGGGCGAGCGATAGCCGGAAATAATCTCCACCGCTGCACGGCTGCCGGTCATGCCCTGCACGACGTGCACAAAATCCAGCAGCGTCGCGTCTATCGGGAACACCGCGCCGGTGCGGAAATCACGCAACAACGTGCTGACCTCGTCGAGGGCATCCGGCAGGTAACGGCCGGCGGCAAAATAGGTAACCGCTGACTTTTCGCCCGTGTGGGTATGGGCAAAGCGCAGCGTGCGCTCCGACGCCAGCAGCGCGTGAGCCGGGCCGCCGGCCACAGCCAGCGGCAGACTACCGAGGGCACACAACAGGCGCCGTCTTGTCGGGCACAACATCGGGTTCATGCAGATCCGCTCTTGGTTGTTGTTATTAACGGGATCGCGATCTACTGTGCCGCAGAGCAGGCGGCGGTGCAACCCGGGGCCATGCAGCACCGGCGCGGTCAGACGTCAGTCAGGTCCGGCGCGCTGCAGCTCACCGACCCCGGTTTGCGCGACGCTCCAGTCCCACAGCTGCGCGGCAGCCGCACGATCGCGGGCCAGCTCGGAAGGCTGCAGCTCTTTGAGGTGCTGGTAGTAGCGCCCGCTGGTCTCGCCGAGTGCCGGATCGGTCGCCAGCCACTCGTAGGTGCGGGCGCTGCGCTCCGGCGTGTTCAGCCCGAACAGACTGCCCACTCCGAACACGAGGCGCGCGCCCCACAAAAACACGCCGGTCAGGTTCCGGTAGATCGACGTATTGACGAAAAAGCCCGGCGAAATGGCGTTGACCGTGACCCCGGTTCCGGCCAGCCGCTCCGTCATTTCGGCCATAAAGTAAAGATTCGCCAGCTTCGCGCGATGGTAGGCCGCAAAGGCAGCATTATTGGAAGCACCGCCACCGGCCGGCCATAGCTTCGCGTTGTTCAGATCGGCAAAATCCAGGCCGTCACCGGCTTTATGCGCCTCGGAGGAGATCAGGATAATCCGCGCCGGGGCCGCCGCCATAAGCCGGTCGAGCAACAGGTGCGTGAGCAGGAAATGCGCGAGGTGGCAGGTCGCCACGTGATGTTCGTAGCCCTCCGGCGTCACGCGGTAAACCGGATCGGTAATGCCGGCATTGCAGAACAGGACATCAAGCCGGGGGTGCGCAGCAGTTACGGCCGCGGCCAGCGCGCGGACGTCGGCCAGCTCCGATAAGTTGCAGTAGCGAAACTCCGCGCTACCGGGGCCCGGACCGTTGAGTTCGTCGCGCAGCCGCGTCCCGGCCTCACCCTCCCAGTCAACGATGATCAGGTGGGCGCCGCGACGGGCGAGCTTGCGCGCCGTTTCGCGCCCCATGCCGCGCGCACCGCCGGTAATCAGCACGGTCTTGCCGGCCATGTCACCCCGTGTGTCGTGCTCCATCAGCCCCCTCCGCTACCCCGACAAACTAGACTACCATGCCAGTTGATGAACCGACTGATCGCCCACGTCGATCTCGACGCCTTTTTCGCCAGCTGCGAACAGCGCGACAACCCGGAGTTTCGCGGGCGTCCCGTCGTCGTTGGCGCGCTGCCCGGCGGCCGTGGCGTCGTGGCAGCCGCCTCCTACGAAGCACGCCGCTACGGCATTCGCTCGGCCATGCCCGTCAGCGAAGCCTACCGGCGCTGCCCGACAGCCGTGTTCGTGCGGCCGAATCTGCGCCACTACGCCGCCGTGTCGCGCAGCGTGTTCGCCTCGCTGGAAAGCATCACGCCGGCCCTCGAGCAGGCCTCGATCGATGAGGCGTATCTTGATCTTACCGGGCTGGACAAGCTGCTGGGCAGCCCGACCGTCATCGGGCAGCGCATCAAAGCACAGATTTTCGCGGCCGCTGGCCTGGCCGCATCGGTTGGCATCGGCCCCAACCGCCTGATTGCCAAACTGGGATCCGACTTCCGCAAGCCCGATGGCCTGACGGTTGTGCCCGCCGACGCGGTGGAGCAATTTATGGACCCGCTGCCGGTCAGCGTGCTGCGCGGCAACGGGCCGGTGACGCAACGGATATTTCGGCGGCTGAATATCACCACCTGCGCCGAGTTGCGCCGTTACGATACCGCGGCTCTCGCAGCGCACCTGGGTCAGCGGGCGGCGCTTGGCTTTCAGCGCCAGGCGCGCGGGATCAGCAGTGCAGAGGTCGCAACGGGCCGGCGCCGCAAAAGTATTTCGAAAGAGCGCACGTTTGCCAGCGACGTAGCCGACAGCACCGTGCTGCGCGAGCAGCTGGCGGAACTGGCCCGCGGTGTGGCGGCACTCGCCCGCCGTGAAGACCTCGCGGGACGCGTCGTGAAACTGAAGCTGCGCTACCACGACTTTGCCACGCTGACGCGCCAGACCACCCTGCCCCAGCCCAGCCACGACGAACGCGTGCTGCGCGCGGCGGCGCTGCGCCTGCTGGAAGACACGGCGGTGCCCACCAAACCAATTCGGCTCCTGGGTGTCGGCTTGAGCCACTGGGAATCGGGCGGAGCAACCGCGCAGCCGGATCTCTTCAGCGCAACCGACAGCGCGGCGGCGCGTGCACCCCGATTGCTGGAGACGATTGACACCGTCAACGCGCGCTACGGCGACGGCAAACTCCGCCTCGGCATGCAGCGGCGCAACAAAGCACGCTAACCGCCGCTGCACCGGGCACGATTGCGACCTCCACAGCGCTTTGCTAGCCTGACTGCGCAAATACCCACGAGGAGACGCCGATGCGTCCGTTTGAGTTGATTTCATCCACCACGATTACTCGCTTGCTGTCTGCCCTGATGGTAACCGGGCTCGTACCCGTTTCAGCCATCGCAGAGGAGAGCAAGCCCATGATTACAGCAGGTAACCAGGTTTCATTCGAATACACGTTGTCCGTATCCGGAGAGGTTGTCGAAAGCAATAAAGGTCAGGCACCGCTGACCTACACGCAGGGCGGCGGCCAGATCCTTCCGGCGCTCGAATCCGAACTTGAGGGCCTGACCGTCGGTGACGAAAAGTCGGTCAGCCTCGCCGCCGCCGACGGCTACGGCGAAGTCAATCCGGAAGCCTTTCAGGAGGTCCCGGCCGACCGTATACCGGAAGACGCCCGGGTTGTCGGCGCGATGCTGCAGTCCCCCGAATACCCCGGCCCGATTCGTGTCGCGGAAGTGCGCGAAGAGGTGGTGGTGCTCGATCTCAACCACCCGATGGCCGGCAAAGACCTGCAGTTCGATATCACCATTGTGGATGTCGTCGCGGGGCCCGCAGCGGCTGAGTAACAGCCGCCGCGCGCTCAGGGCGCGGCAGCGGGTTCAATCTCGAAACCAAACGACGGGCTGCCGGGCGCAACGGTCAGGCCAATCTGCGCCCAGCGGGCGTTGAGGCCAATGCGCTCGGAGTCCGTCGCCGCCCAGCTGTAGGTCAGCACGCGCCGGGTCGCGTCTTCCCAGAGCTTCAGCGTGAGTATCGGCACCACGGTGTTCTGGTAGGTCAGCTTTGCCAGCTGCACTGAATAGCCGCTTGGCTTGCCGTCCTTATTCAGGATCGGCACGATCTCGCCCTCGTTGTGAATAACGAAGCGGCTGAAATTGTCGAGCTCGCCGCGAAACGCCCACTCGCCGTCCGCGTTTGCCCAGCTGCCGTCAGCCACCGCGAGTCCCGGCCCGGCCGTGGCGACCCCGGCCCAACCCGTGTAGTACTGCACCTTGCGGTTCTTGTGGTGAATGCCGGCGCGGTTGCCGAACACCCGCTGGCCCTTGCCGTCGAAGGCCTCGTCGCGAATCCAGATTTCGTCCGGCGTCAGCCGCAGGTCATCGGTGATATAGATCGGCTGGCCGGTGCTGCGGGACATGACACTGCAGGCGCGCTCTTTCATGTAGCCATGAAAATGATCGCCCTTGAACTCCCAGTAGACCTCGCAGCCCGGCCGCGCCACCAGCTCGCTTTTATCGAGGGTCGCCAATATATCGGGGTTCAGGTGCGCATCCCGGTACCTGGCCTCGTCAAGAAACGAATAGATGTCCAGCCGGATCGCGCCCTCCTCCTGATCAAGCGTGAAATGGTACAGCCGCTGGCGGTAGACGTTGTCGCGATTGCCGTCGAGGTATTGCTGCACAAAGAAGGTGTGCTCGCCCACCTGCATGGCGGTAGCCGGATAAAAAATATGGTGGATCCGCTCATGCACCTGCTCGACTTTGCTGAGGTTGTCCTGCCAGTTCTGCTCGTGGTTATCGTATTCACCCGGAAACCAGCTTAAAAACAGCTCGAGCTGCTGTTCGAGGGACAGCTCCGCCGACCGGGCGTCGGCGTGCCCCGCCGCCGCACTGCCGATGGACCATAAGCCGGTTAACAGCAGTACCGGTAAACTTCGTGCACCCAACCTGCGGCAAGTTCCTGCAGCGACCATACGCGGCTTCTCCTGATGACGAGCGCCGCAACGGCGACGCCTGCGTGGAGGCCAAACCTTAACGCGAAAGCCCGCCGGCGGCCATAGACGCGGCAGCTAACGCTGCACGGGGCAATGCCGTAACATGGCGGCATGCCCACCCGCCGTACCTTTATTGCTGCAGGTGCCGCCCTCGGCGGCGGACTGATACTCGCTTACGGCTTTGGTCGCCGCGCGCTAGACGACGGCGACGCGGCGCAAAAATTCGCCGGCGGGTCGGCACAACCGCTGAATGCGTGGCTGAAAATTCGCCCCGACGGCACCGTCGTGTGCGCAATCCATCGTGCTGAGATGGGCCAGGGGGTCACGACCAGCCTGGCGATGCTGCTGGCCGAAGAACTCGACGCCGACTGGAATGCCGTCAGTTTTGAGTTTGCGCCCGTTGATCGGGACTACTTTAACTTTGGCATGCTGCAAAACGGCCGGCCGTTTGGCGACCCGGCAGACGGCTGGCTGGCGGCCACGGGCACCTGGGCGATGCGGCAGCTGTTCTGGTCGCTGGGTTTGTCCATGACCATCTCCAGCACCAGCGTCATCGATGCCTGGGACACACTGCGCCCGGCCGGCGCGACGGCGCGTCAGCTGCTCCTGCAGGCAGCCGCGCGGCGCTGGGGCATCGCGGTTGGCGAACTGACGACCGCGGCAGGGTTTGTGGTGAGTCGCGATGGCAAGCAGCGGGCCAGTTACGGCGAACTGGCGGAGCTCGCGGGACAGGAACGCCCCCCGGACACCGTTCGCCTGAAGCCGCAGGCCGACTACCGGCTGGTGGGCCGCAGCCTGCCGCGTCTGGACATCCCGCAGAAAGTCACCGGGGCCGCCGTCTTCGGCATGGACGTGCGGCTGCCCGACATGCTGTACGCGACGGTGGTGCATGCACCGCTGGCCGGCACTCGCGTCGCCGACTTCACGGCACCGGGCGTGGCCGAGCTGCCGGGCGTCACCGGGGTGATGCGGGTCGGCAAGGCGGGCGCCGAAACGGCGGTCGCGGTCGTCGCTGACTGCACCTGGACCGCACTGCAGGCAGCACGGCAGGTCAAGGTAACAGCGGTACAGCCGCCGACACTGGCCAATACGTCCGCCTACACGGCAGATTATGCGCGCCTGCTCGACAGTGGCAGTGCCGTCGTGTTCCGCGATGACACACCGGACGATGTGGAATCGATGGCGACCGCACTGGGCGACGCACCCGTCAAAATCAGCGCAACTTACGCCGTCCCCTTCCTCGCCCACATGTGCATGGAAACGATGAACTGCACGGCACATCTGCAGGACGACCATCTGACCGTCTGGGCCCCCACGCAGGCGCATTCCATTGCGCGCGATATTGCGGCCGCCGTCTGCGGACTGGCACCGGATCAGGTTACGCTGCACATGACGTTTATGGGCGGCGGGTTTGGGCGCCGCGCCGAAATGGACTTTATTGAACAGGCCGCGTCACTGGCCCGTCAGCTACCGGGTCGCCCGGTGCAGCTGACCTGGTCGCGCGAACAGGACACGCGTCACGACGCCTATCGACCTGCTGCTCTCTGCCGCATCACAGCGGCAGCGAGCGCTGCGGGCGAACTGCAGGCGCTCGACTACGAACTGGTCACGCAGTCGGTAACGGCCAGCTACGAAACCCGCACACCGACACCGCGCGGCGGTGATGCGCAGTCCGACCAATCAGTGCTCACCGCCGTGGATCCGCCCGTCTACCCGGTCGCGTGTCTGCGGCTGCGCAACACGCCGGTGGAGACACACATTCCGGCGGGCTTCTGGCGCAGCGTCAGCCATTCGTGGAACACTTTTTTTATCGAAAGCGCCATCGATGAACTCGCCATCGCCAGCGCTATCGCGCCGCTGGATTATCGGCGCCAGCTGCTGGGCAGCGAGCCGCGGCTGCTCGCCGCGCTCAATGCCGTCGCCGCGAGCAGCTCAGCGGCAGCGGGCCGGGTGGGCTACGCCGTGGCGCGCTCGCACGGCACTGTCGTCGCGCATGCGGTGCAGGTCGCAGCGGAAAATGGCCGATTTACGCGGGTTGAGCGCGTGGTCTGTGCCATCGACTGCGGCCCGGTCATCCACCCCAACGGCGTTGTCGCACAGGTGGAAAGCTCGATCGTCGACGGGCTCTCTGCGGCGTTGTACGGCAAGATCGACTTTCAAGACGGTGCGGCGCAGCAAGGCAACTTCGACAGCTACCGTCGGCTGACGCTGGCGGCCACACCAGAGCTCGAGGTTATCCTGCTGGACAGCCCCGAGGAGCGGCCGGGCGGGGTCGGCGAACCCGCCCTCCCCGGCGTCGCGCCTGCGCTGGTCAACGCGATTTTCCAGGCCACCGGTCAGCGCATACGGACCCTGCCGGTGCACAGTTAAAATGTCAGTAAGGAGCCACCGATGATTCACGCCTATGCCGCGCCCGCAGCCGGCGCTGCTCTGCAGCCCTACGACTATGACCCGGGTGACCTCCGCGGCAACGAGGTGGAGATAGACGTGGAGCACTGCGGCATCTGCCACAGCGACCTCAGCATGCTCAACAACGAATGGGGCATATCGGCGTATCCGCTCGTGCCCGGCCACGAGGTGATTGGCACCGTGAGCGCCGCCGGCCATGCCGTGAAGCACCTGCAGGTGGGCCAGCGCGTCGGGCTGGGCTGGAACAGCGGCTACTGCATGACCTGCTCGCCGTGCATGGGCGGCGACCACAATCTGTGTGCTGCGGCAGAAGGCACCATCGTGGGTCGGCACGGCGGTTTTGCCGATAAGGTGCGGGCGATGGCTGCCAGTGTTGTGCCACTGCCGGCCAACCTTGATGCCCGCAGCGCAGGGCCGCTGTTTTGCGGCGGCATCACAGTATTTAACCCGCTCGTTCAGTTCGACATTCAGCCCACCGCGCGCGTCGCCGTGCTGGGCATCGGCGGGTTGGGGCATCTGGCGCTGCAGTTCTACAACGCGTGGGGATGCGAAGTCACCGCGCTCACCTCGACGCCCGCCAAGCAGGCCGAGGCACGCCGGCTCGGCGCACATGATGCACTCGACTCAACAGACAGCAGCGCACTGCAAGCGGCCGCACGGCGCTTCGACCTCATCGTTTCAACGGTTAACGTGGCGCTGGACTGGACCGCTATCCTCGGCATGCTCAAACCCAAGGGACGCCTGCACTTTGTCGGCGCCACGCTCCAGCCCGCAGCGATCGTGCCGCTGGCGCTGATCGGCGGTCAGTACTCGGTCTCGGGTTCGCCTGTCGGCAGCCCGGCCAACATCGCCCGCATGCTCGACTTCAGCGCCCGGCACAACATTGAGTCGATCACGGAGCATTTCGCGTTTGCCGACGTCAATGAGGCGCTCGCGCGCCTCGAGAGCGGCGCGGCGCGCTACCGGGTCGTGCTGAGCCGCTAGGCGCGCCGCCGCCGCTGGGATGGCTTGCGAGCGCGACCGCCGGACGGGCGCTGGCCGCCGTGGTTCACGCCGCCACCCTGCTTGCGGCCACGGCCGCCGGAGTTATGGCGACCTTCGGGGGTGCCCGGCTTGTCGGTAGGCTCATAGCCCGGCACGATCTGTTTGTCGAATTCGGTCTTCAGCAGCCGTTCGATATCGCGCAACAACCCCACCTCGTCGACGCCCACCAGCGACACAGCAGCACCGTCCTGTCCGGCGCGAGCGGTGCGACCGATGCGATGCACGTAGTCCTCCGGCACGTTGGGCAACTCGTAGTTCACGACATGCGGCAGCTTCTCGATATCCAACCCACGCGCGGCGATATCGGTGGCAACCAGCACCCGTAGTTTGCCCGACTTAAAGTCGGCCAGGGCACGCGTGCGCGCACCCTGCGACTTGTTGCCGTGAATGGCGGCGGCGTGCAGACCGTCTTTAGACAGCTGTTCGGCCAGGCGGTTGGCGCCATGCTTGGTGCGCGTAAACACGAGCACCTGTTGCCAGTTTTGCGTACCGATCTGATGCGACAAAAACTCGCGCTTACGCGATTTGTCGATCCGGTAGACCACCTGCGTGACGCGCTCGGCAGTGGTGTTGCGCGGTGTGACCTGCACTTCGGCCGGGTTGACCAGCAGGTCGGCAGCCAGCTTTTGGATTTCTTTCGAAAAGGTCGCCGAAAACAGCAGCGTCTGCCGCGACTTGGGCAACACCGCAAAAATCTTGCGCATGTCGCGGATAAACCCCATGTCGAGCATACGATCTGCTTCGTCCAGCACCAGAATTTCGACGCCCGAGAGGTCGACGGTGCGCTGCTGCAGGTGATCAAGCAGCCGGCCCGGCGTCGCGACAACGATGTCCACGCCGGTGCGCAAGCGAGTCTTCTGCGGGTTAATGCTCACGCCGCCAAACACGGTGATCGCGCTAAACGGCAGGTGCCGTCCGTAATCGCGCACGCTTTCGCCCACCTGCGCCGCGAGCTCGCGGGTAGGCGTCAGCACCAGCGCCCGCACCCGGCGCTTGCCCGCGGTTTTGTTCATTTGCAGATGCTGCAGCAGTGGCAAGGTAAAACCAGCGGTTTTACCCGTACCGGTCTGCGCGCCGGCGAGCACGTCGCGGCCTGCGAGGATGAGGGGGATCGCCTGAGCCTGCACGGGGGTGGCTTCGGTATAGCCCTGTTCGTCGATGGCACGCAGGAGTTCGGCCGACAGGCCGAGGTCTTTAAAAAACATGAGTGTGTTGCTCCGATAGGCCCGAACAAGCGACTAAGCCGCGGTGTTTCGGTCCAGGCCTGGATATAAGGTTGACTATAGAGCAGCCGCAGAATACGGCGCCTATGACTGTAACACCGACCGATGGGCGTTAAGGTGAGGCGACTGTAGCACGCTGCAGCTCGTTAAACCACTCAACGGCGGCGGCCTGCGCGGCAGCGGCCTCAGCGGCCGAGACTTTCTCGCGCAGCAGGCCGATGTTGGCGTGGGCATTGGGGTCGCCCTGCATGATGGCCATCAACCACAACCGATAGCCGGCCGCGCAATCCTGCTCAACACCGTGACCGTTCACGTACAGCGCTCCCAGATTAAACTGCGCTTTGGCCAGCCCCTGGTCCGCGGCCGCGGCAAACCAGCGGAATGCCTCTTCGTCATTTTGCTCAACACCCTCGGCCTGGTAATACATGAGCGCCAGGTTGAACTGCGCATCGGCGAGGCCCTGCTCGGCAGCGCGCCGGAACCAGCGGGCAGCTTCCGCATCGTCCCGATCAAAGCCGACATCGCCGGCATGCAGCATCAGGCCCAGATGAAACTGCGCCTGCGCATGGCCCTGCTCGCCGGCAAAGCGATACCAGTTGGCAGCGGCCACGGGGTCGCGGGGCAGGCCGGTCGCGTTGTCATAGGCCAGTCCGAGCTGAAATTGTGCCTCAGCATCGCCGGCCCGCGCGGCGGCCTGCAGCTTTTCAGTATCGCCCGTCATTCAGGCCTCTGCTTCCGGTGGCGCTGCACCCGCCATCGCCGCTACGACATCCGCCTCGGTCAAGCGCTCAAGCTCACCCGCAAACGCGTAACCGGGCGGCTGCAGGTCGACAAAGATTTCGCCGACCAGCGTAAACGGGGTCTGGTCATCAAAGGCACCCACACTGACGTAGTAGGTGTTTGTGGGGCGCATGTAGAAATACAGGTTAGCGCCGCAGTGGCTGCAAAAGGCGCGGTCAGCCCAGGCTGATGAAGCGTAACGGCGCACATACTCCTGACCGGCGGTCAGTTCCAGCGCCGCAACTTCAGCCGCGAACGCGGGCCCTCCTGTCCAGCGCCGGCACATCTCACAATGGCACGCATGATGATCGCGGTGCACGCCGGTAGCAGCGAACTTCACTTTGCCACACAGGCACTGGCCGCATGCTTGAGTCATGGTCTCCATAATGGCGCCAGTTTAGAACGTGTCCCGGCCTGTCGCCAGTCAGCCTGAAAATGGTCGCCACTCGCGAATCGCGGTGCGGGCAACAGCCGACCGTGCCAGCATTGTGGTTCGCCGGATAATGAATCCGTAACACCACCAGCCAGCGAACAAAGCGCCTATGAACAGCAAATCAGTCTACGCGACCGGCAAGTACATCCTGGCCAGCGGCGTCGTGATCTTCGCCATTGGCCAGTCGTTGTTGTTCATTGTCGTCGCGCCCCTCGCCCGCTCAGTGGGCCTGACGGAATGGCAGTTCGGACTGGCGTTTTCGGTTGCCAACATCTCGCTGCTGTTTGCCGGGCCGTTCTGGGGGCGCAAGAGCGATTCAGTGGGTCGCAAACCGGTGTTTGTGATCGGTCTGTTTGGCAGTGCTATCGGCACGCTGGCCATGGCCGGCTCGCTGACCGTCGGCATGAGCGGTGCCGTAACGACGCTCGGCCTGCTGAGCCTGATATTTATGTCGCGCGTCTTATACGGCCTGACCGCGTCATCAATCTACCCGTCTGCGGCGGCTTATATCGCCGACGTGACCGACTGGCAGAACCGCGCCAAGGGCATGGCCCTCATCGGCGGCGCCAATGCGCTCGGCTCCATCCTCGGCCCGCTGATCGGCGGGGGCCTGGCGTTTATGGGCGTGCTGTTCCCCATTTACGTCGCTGCCGCCATCGCTCTAATCGGCGCCGTCGCCTCTATCTTCTGGCTGGTTGAACCTGAGCAACACAAGCAACGTCAGCAGAGCAAGGACCCGGCCAAGCCCGCGCTGAAATTTACCGACCCGCGCCTGGTGCCCTACATGATCATGTGGGCTGCCGTGTTCATTATTTTTATAGGCCTCAACATCATCACCTCGTTTTATATTCAGGATCGCTTTGGCGTCCGGGAAATTGAAGCGGTCATGGGCGCTGCCAGCGCGATGCTGGCGTCAATGGCCGTGATCATTACGCTGGTTCAGGGCGTGCTGTTTCAAATCATCAAAATCTCGCCGCAGTTGTTGCTGCGGATTTGCGGCCCGATGTTTGCCGCAGCGATGTTTACCATGGCATTTGCGCCTTCGCTGCTGCTACTGGGACTCGGCTTCGCCTTGCTGGGCGCGGCGTTTGCCTGCGCCACACCGGGCATCAACGGTTCCGCGAGCCTGAAAATGCAGCCGCATGAGCAGGGCGCCGCAGCGGGTTACCTGTCTGCCGCCAACACCAGCGGCGCCATACTGGGGCCGTTTGTCGGCACGCTGCTGTACAAGCTGCAGCCGAACGCGCCGATGCTGGTGGGCGGTATGCTGATGTTGCTGATCAGCGTCTATGCCTTCACGATCGCCCCGCCCGAACAACCCGCCAAAGCCTAGCCGGCTCAGCCGCCCCGGACACGGTAGCTGAAGCCCGCGGGTACCGCGTCGATGCTGACCGCTGCGGCGTCGGCAAAATGTGCAGCAATCAGCACAGCCCCGGTCTCTGCGGCCATCTCAAGGAGCGTAAACCGGGTGGCCATAGCGGCCTCGGGGTCGAGGTCGAAGGTACTCGCCCACTGCGGGCGCTCAATCTGCACCGGGTGGTGCAACACATCACCGCTGAGCACAGCGCGCTGCCGGCCGGCGCTGACGTGCAGCACGACGTTGCCCGGCGTATGCCCCGGCGCCGGCGCGAACCGCAAACCCCGGGCAATCTCATGATCAGCGGCAACGGGAACTGCAAGCCCGGCCTCGATCACCGGCAGGACGCTGTCGCGCCACGGCTGCGCATAGATGTGCTCAGGGTCCTGGCTAAACGTTTGCTCCCAGTAACGCAACTCGTCGCGGGCCAGCAAGTAGCGCGCGCGGGGGAAAGTGGGCACCCACACGCCTGAGCGCAGCTGCGTATTCCAGCCGACATGATCACCGTGCAGGTGCGTACAGCAGACATAGTCAATTTCGTCAGGGTGCAGCCCGAGCGACTCCAGCTGCTGCAAATAGTCGAATTGCTGCTCATGCCAGGCAGGGATGCCAGGTCGCTGTTTATTGTTGCCTATGCAGGTATCGATGAGGATATTGGCCGTCGGCGTTTGCACCACCAGCGAGTGGAACGACAGGCGTAGCTGTCCCGTGACGGTGTTAACGAAGCGCGCATCGCGACCGGTGCCGGTCGCAAGCAGCTGCTCGCGGCTGACGCCCTGCAGGACGAAGTCGGGTTCGACGGCATTCCAGGCCTGCTCCTGCAGCGCACGAATGCGCATGCCCGGCGCAAAGCCCAGATCAAAAACAGCCACGGCAAGCCGTCAGATCGTCGGCCGAATGCGGCGCGGGTCTTCACCCTTGCTGCCAAATGCACTGACCACGCCCGAGATGCGCGTGACCACGTACATCAGCACCAGAATCAGCAATATCCATAGGGCCGCCAGCTCGCGGCGGTAGGACAGGGTGTTGTAGACACCCCCGGAGCCGATAGGCTGCTCCACCTGCGGTTCCAGTGGCAGCCCGTAGCGGCGGGCGATGGTGGCGATACCCGAGAAATTGAGCACCGGCACGTCCTGCTTCAGAAAGTGCCCCGTGACCGAGTCAACGGCGAAGGCGCGCGGCCGCGCCGAAGTGATGAGCCCCGGTTCAAAAAACTGATCAATAGCGGCCGGACCCGTGCTGGCACTGCCGCCGCCGATATTGACGTAGGCCTTGATGGGCCGACCGCCGGAGTATTCCGCATACAGCGCGATGCGTTTCGCGACACCTTCCTCGAGCGTCGCGGGCAGCAAAAACGGCACCTTGGCACGCTGGATCGACTGGCGAATGCTGTCGCGACCGCGCTGCGATACGCCGATGCCGCGGTCTTCAGCGCCGCCCAGCGAGGCCGCGATCTCCTTGCTTTCGATCAGCCCGGAATCGCGCAACTCGCGCGCCATATCGATCCACGTCAGTCCCGGCACGTTGGCGCCCCACTGGGAGGCCGAGCCGGACGCAATAATCAGCGGCTCAGCGCCCAGCTGCTCAATCGCGGTGTAGGCCGCAATGTTCAGCGCGGGAAACGAACCGGATACGGCGACGGCCACGACATCACCTTTTTCCACCTTGGCTTCCCGCAACATCTTCATGGCAACCGCTGCCCAGTTGGGGTTGATGGTCGTTTGCTTGGCCGGCAAGTGGCCGCTCAGCGAGGTAACCGGGCTCGAAGACACGCCGATCATGCCCGAATCGGCCGGGTCAACATCGGTGTCGATCTGGCGAATCTGCACGCGCAGCTCGCGGATTCGCGTCATGCACTCCTGCATCTGCCGCGCAGCCGCCACCATCTTGCCGTAGTCCGCCTGCGTATCCTGGCGGCGCATGGTTTCGACCATCAACAGCCCGGCGGTGGCGATCAAGGCCAGCACGATCAGCGCGCCCGTCGGAACCTGGCTGGGTCGCCAGTAAACCTTGGTGTAAGCCATTAACGGCGCCTCCGCAACAAACCGCCGCGTGGCCGTAACATTTCGCTAGCTACCATTGAGGGTTTCTCCTGAAAACAACCGTGACAACAGCTGCATTAACGACACTTCACCGCTGTCATAGTCGAGCATCAAATCGGGCACCAGGAAAATCAGCGTCAGGCGCACCAGCACCGAGGTGATAATGATGGCTGCCAGCGTCGGCAACACCCCCTGGCGGTTAAACCACAGCGCGATGAGCCCCGGAATGATGTAGCCGATCACCCCCAGTTCCACAAACACCGGGTCGCTGATGCGCTGGTTCAGGTTGTCGTACTCGGTGTCCCCCGCCCCCACCAGCCAGCCACCCTGCGGGGCAATGTCCAGCGCCACACCGCCACCGATGATCAGCTCCAGCAGCGCGCCGAGCAGATAGGCAGTCAGTATCGTGAGGCCGGTCATGCGGCGCCCGTACAGCACCATGAACGACGACAACACCCGCACAATGGCGAACGCGCCCAGCGCGACCAGCATGGTGATTGCGAAGTTGACCGGCTGCATGAGCTTCAGAGCCATGTAGCCCGGCACCACCAGCCCTCCGGCCGCAATACCGAAGGCCTCGGTAATCAGCAGGGTGATAATCAGGCCGACGCCAATCGCCAGCGCCAGCAGGTTCAGTGTAATCATAAGGGCTCTAATGTCTCAGCACGGTTCGCGAAAAAGCGGGATACGGCGCCGCCGGCCCCCTTGATATTGGCCATCCCGACCACCAGCGCACGTTTGCCACAGACTTCAAGTATGGTCTCAATGACGTCAGCGGCATCCGCATCTTCCTCGACCGTGATGCACTCGGAACCAATACCGCGTTTCAGCGCTTCGCGCAGAAAGATGATGGTGCCGCTGCCGATAACAATAAAATAATCAGTGCGGCTCCACTGCGCCGCCGCAATCGCCATTTCGTAGGAACGGTGCGGCCGGTCGGCGCGGCAGTTCATCACGGCAATCCGCCGATAGCCTTCCTCGGCCGGGTAGCGGGCCACGACCTTCTCCCAGATGCGCCGCGTGGACTCCGGGTCGTTGGCCGCAAAGGCATTCACGAACAGCAGCTCGCGTGAATGGTAGTTGAGCTTGCACACCTGGGTGGCGCCCGGTTCCGGCTCCAGCTGCGCCATGCCGGCCAGCGCCGTTTCGCGCGGTACACCCAGCTCAACGCAGAGATTCAGCGCCAGCGCTACGTTCTCAGCGTGCTCACGGTACTTGAACGGCGCCAGCATTTCGTCGGTGACCGCTTCCACATCAGCGACACTGACCTGATGCAGGCTGGTACGGCGATCCTCGGCCGCGGCCGCGAACACATCGATGTATTCGCGCTCGCCGGTAAACAGCCGCGCCCGGACCGGGGTACTGCCGGCCAGCGCCAGCGCTACGTCATAACCCGTGGGACCCATGACGTCGAGGTGATCGCGGCGGGCATTGGTAATCACCCCATGAGTGGCCCGCACCATATGGATCTCGGTCAGTGACTGAAAGCGTGGCTGCAGCGCCATGCATTCAATGACACAGGCATCCGGCCGGTAGACCGAGATGCGCCGCATCACCCGCAGCTGCTCGATGATATTGGGCTGCGCAAAGCGGAACACCGGGTACTCATTGCCGTTTTCGTCGGTGACCGCCGCCAGTGTGCCGCTGGTTTTGGCATACACCCGCAATCCGCCCGCACGCAGCCCCGCCGCAATAAGCCTTGCGACGCTGGTTTTGCCGCGCGTGCCGTTAACGTGGACGCGCACCGGGATACGCTCCAGCGCGAAGCGATGCACCATTGACTCAAGGGCGAAGTAGACGATCAGCAGCAGCCACAGCCCGCCGGTAATCCACACGGCGTTGGGTATGGAGTTAATGAACTCGTCAAAAGGAGGCAACATAGTGATGGCAGCGTCGCGCTATCAGCCGCCGTTGCGCCACATAAATTCGCGCAGCGCTGAGCTGGGTTGACCGTCTGCCGTCACGTCCTGATCTTTCTGATACTCACGGATTGCTTTGCGGGTGCCGGGGCCCACCGCGCCATCAACCGCCCCGTCGTAATAGCCGAGGTCGAGCAGACGCTGCTGTATCCACAGCACGTCGTCGCGTTTCCAGGTCGGCGCCGGCGGCGGCGGGATGTCCGCCATTTCGCCTGGCGGCTCTGCCACCGTTTCAACCACCGGCTCGGGCGCCGGTGCGGGGGCCGGCGGCACTTCGACAACCTCGGCCGCCGCGGGTTCGGCCGGCGCCGGCCCAGCCACCGGCGGTTGCACAGCGCAGCCGGCCAGCAGCGATACGGCAAGCCATGGTGTAAATGTCGCGCACGGCGCCCGTTTGTTCAGAGCTCTCAACATAGCGCGATTATACCGATGGCGGGCGGCGCGCATGGAAAATCTGCGTAGTGCCTAGCGGTCGCCAAACTGATACCGCAGCGTCAGCAGGCCCGCGGTCTGGGCTTCTGCCGCAGTTCCCAGAAATGTGTCGCGGGCGGCAGCGCCTGTCGCGACCGGGTTGTTGATGGTCCCGACCGGCACCCACGGCCGATGCTGCAATGCAACTTCCGCCAGCCAGCGGCGGCCGAGCCGCCAGCTGGCGCCGACGGTCAGCTCTCCCCCCACAGAGAATTCGCGCTCGCCGCCGCCGGTAAAGCGCCGGCGGCGCACCCCATTGAGGGTCACAAACTCATAGGAGACCAGCGTGGCCTTGAGGAAATACAGGCTGGCGCCGATATCCGCAAACAGGCTGAACCGCTCCGCCGCGCCCAGTGCATGCTCAAGCCGCGCGTTCAGGGTCAGGTCAAACACGTCGTGCTGCAGGGCCTGATCACGGGCATCGGCGAAGTCAGCGGGCGGCAGGGACGGGTCGAGGAACTCATCGTCGCTAAACACGACATAGTCAAACTGGTTCCACCCGAACCGCAGGCCGGGCTGCAGAGTTGTCGAGGCGGGCAGCCAGTCCGCCTGCTGCAGCCAGGCCACCCCCACCTCAAGGCGCCCGCTGTCGACTTCAATGCGGGCGCGCGAGGCAAGTCCAGCGGCACCCGGGAAGAACCCGGGCGGGGCCGGGGGCGGAAAAAACTTGGTCTGCACCAGCCCCACATCGGCGGTGCCGGCGGGCACAGCTGCCGTGGTCGTCTGCGAGCGGCTGAACCGCCCCCAGGCAAATCGATAGGCCAGTTGCGCAGTGCGCTGCCGCCGGTCGAGCCAGGCGGGCAGGCCCTGCCGGCGCGTGTAGCGATAGTCCAGGCCACCGCCGAGCAAATCCTGCTGCTGGTCGGTCGCCAGGTTGGCGCGGAGCGCGCCGGCTGGCTGCACCACCACGCCCGCCGTGGCGACCGGCGGGATGTTGACGCGTAACACCCCGGCCCCGACACCGAACGTGTGGGTGCCTGCCGGTTCTGCGAGCCCGGCGATCGGTGCACTCGCCAGCAGCGCCGCCAGCCACCAACCGAAACCGGTTCGCCGGCGCGCTGTGCGTGCACCGGTATACTGCCGGCAGGGACGCCCGCCCGGCTCGCCGCGTGCGGCTGTGTTCAGCATATGTTGCCCCCCGAGGAACTCAGCGTGACCCAAAAAACCCGTTGGCTGTGGCCAGTACTTGCAGCAATCGCCGTCGCGATCGCCCTCAGCGGCACAGTAGACCGCATCAGCGCGGCGGAAGCCACCAGCTCGCTGAAACGCGCGCTGGTCACTTTTGCGGTCGCGCGCGGCATCAACGGCGCGATATCAGTCGCTCAGGGCACTGAACTCGCCCTCGAACCCGCCGGCGTGGGCGTGGTCCTGTCGATCGGCCAGATCCTCGACCCCATCAACGACCTCATCGAGCGCTTCTCGGCCATCATGCTGATCGCCGCCAGCTCCATCGGGCTGCAGAACCTGTTGCTCAGGATTACCTCAACCACCGGTTTCACCATCGCGCTGGGACTGGCGGGGTTCTGGGTGTTGCTGAGCGCCGCCGTGCCCGCCGCGCGCCGCTCGGCACCGTGGGCGCAGCGCGCGCTGCTGGCCGCCATCTTTGCCCGGTTTGCGGTGCCGCTGCTGGTCATCGCCAGCAACCTGGTATTCACGACCTTTCTGGAAGCCGAACAGCGTGCGGCGCTGGCGGCGCTGGAAGGCGTGCAGACCGACATAGAGGAAATCAATAGCGAGCGCCGGCGCATCCCGGCACCCGATGCGACGCTGCTGGAGCGCCTCGACAGCCTGCTTGACGACACACTCGACCGGTTGGATATCGAAGCCGCGATTGACCGGCTGCGGGAGCGTGTCAGCAGCGCCAGTGAGCACGTGGTCAGCCTGATCGTCATCTTCGTGCTGCAAACCGTGCTGTTACCGGTGGCGTTTATCTGGCTGTTTATCGAACTGCTGAAAACCGCCGGACTGCGAATGGCCGGACGCCACTAGCCACAACCCGTTACTCGCAGCGATTGATGGGCTGAGCCTGCCGATTATTAAACCAGGCGAAATAGTCGGCGGCACCGTCGCGGCCCGCCTGCAGCAGCGCCGCGACCCGGTCCTTGTCGATCGCAAAATCCAGCGTCCCCACGCCCAGCGAATCGATATACAGCGTCCGCTGCCAGTCATCACTGTGCAGATGCTGATTTTCCTGCGCCGCCAGCAGTGTCGTGATGAGCGCCCTAGCGTAATCAAAAAAGTCATCAATCGGGCGCGCCGGCGGCGGCGTGCCGCCGCGAAACGCATTGATCACCTCGCGCGCGTCAACCCGCAGCCCCAGGGTCTGGCGATTATAGACGTAGGGGCTACTGCGCGGGTTGCGGGCATTTTGCTGCGCATAGTAGTCGGTGCGGCGCGCGGCCGCCGGCCAGTCCTCCGGGTCAATGTAGTGCAGCCGGTCAAACAACTTCACCGGGTAGTTGCTGAGCACGCCGCCATCGACCTGCACCTCGTTGCGGGCATTGCGGACGGCCGCGAAGTACAGCGGGATCGACATCGAGATCCGCACGGCATCCGCAATGCGCATGGCCGGGGTGTGTTCCGG
>JAZBOT010000019.1:0-2921 GCA_036351295.1 Gammaproteobacteria bacterium
GCATCGAAGCGTCGATAATGATGTTGTTGGGGACGTGCAAATTCGTGATGCCCTTTCTCGAGTCGACCATGGCCAGCAGCGGGCCTGCCGCGTAGACCGCATCGATGTCGGCTTCGATGGCTTCACGCTGTGCGGCCGGCAGGCCGGCTATCTTGCTGACCACGTCGCCGAAACCGTTGCGTGCGTTGACACCGAGTTGCGCAAAGGTCGCTGCGTGTTTCTCAAACACCGGGGCGAAATACACCTCAACAGCATGCCCGAACATGATGGGATCAGAAATCTTCATCATGGTGGCCTTGAGATGGAGCGACAGCAGCACGCCCGAGTCGCGCGCCGCTGCGATGGTTGCTGTAAAAAATTCGCGCAGCGCGGTGCGGCTCATGCAGCTGGCGTCGATGACTTCACCACCCTGCACCGGCACCGACGCCTTCAGCACCTGGGCTGCACCCGATGCCGGGACGAACTCTATGCGCAGCTCATCCGCGGCCGCCATGACTTTGGACTGCTCGCTGCCGTAGAAATCATCTGCTTCCATGTGCGCAACCCGCGTCAGCGAGTCTTTGCTCCAGGCCCCGAGTCTGTGTGGATGGGCACGCGCATATTCCTTGACTGCCGCGGCAACGCGGCGGTCGGAGTTGCCCTCACGCAGCACCGGGTTCACGGCACTGCCCAGCGCTTTGGCATAGCGTTGCCGCACCGCCTGCTCTGCTTCAGTTTTGGGCTCGTCAGGGAAATCCGGCAGGGCAAAGCCCTGTGCCTGCAGTTCGCGGACGGCCTCCTTGAGCTGCGGGATGGACGCGCTGATATTCGGCAGTTTGATGATATTCGCCGCCGGCGTTTTGGCCAGCTCACCCAGCTCGGCCAGCGCGTCATTGTGCTGTTGCTCAGGCGGCAGCTGATCCGCAAACCCTGCCAGAATGCGGCTGGCCAGCGAGATGTCGCGGGTTTCGACATTGACACCGGCGGCTGCGGTATAGGCCTCAATGATGGGCAGCAACGAGTACGTGGCAAGCGCCGGGGCTTCGTCCGTGTGGGTGTAAATGATCTTGGCATCAGTCATGCGAAATTCCGTCCTGATTGGTCAGCAAGGGCCGGGCAGGGCGCCGGGCGGCCGCAATTGTAACTCAGGCCAGCTGTTGTCCGCAGCGCAATGCCGGTGCTGCTGTTGCGGTCACGGCTCTGGCACACTGGCGCTATCGCAACAGGGAACAGGCCATGCGGGAGTCACGTACCGCCCGATCACGTCAGCTGCTGCCGCCGCAGGTCATCGCCTTCGCGCTGCCGCAGGCTGAGATCCGCCTGTGGCCGACGTTTCTGGATGCCGATGATGCCGACCGGATGATGTCGCGCCTGCTCGAGGAGGTGCCGTGGCGGCGCGACACCGTCACAGTATTCGGCCGCGCGCACCCGATCCCGCGGCTGCACAGCTGGCACGGTGACGCCGGGGCCCGCTACCGCTGGTCCGGGCTAACCCAGGTGCCGCAGCCCTGGACGCCTGCCCTGGCAGAGCTGCGCGAGCGGCTCGAGGCGTGTCTCAACCGCCGGTTTAATTCGGTGCTGGCCAACCTGTACCGTCACGGCCGCGACCACATGGGCTGGCACGCGGACGACGAGCCCGAGCTGGGCCTACAGCCGGTTATCGCCAGCCTGAGTCTCGGTGCGCAGCGCGATTTTCTGCTGCGCTATCGCGGCGCAGGGGCTGCTGTGGACACCCAGCGGCTGGCATTGCCGCCGGGCAGCCTGCTGGTGATGCAGGGTTCGACCCAGGAATACTGGCAACATAGCCTGCCGCGCCGGCTGCGCGTGTCTGACCCGCGCATCAACCTGACGTTCAGAACCGTGCGCGGCAGCGCCTGAGCGATGGCCGCATCAGGCGGCTACGTCGAACCCGGCAGCCTCAATAGCGGCACTCAGCTGCGCGGCACTGATCTGCGCCGCATCAAAATCGATGCTGACCGTGCCGGCCTCGTGACTTGCGACAACAGCGCTGACGCCGGCGTGCTCAAGCAGCGCGCTGCGAATGCTTTTTTCGCAGCCGCCGCAGGACATACCGTCTACCTTCAAAGTGATCTTTTCCATGATGAGTTCCTACTTCTTGAGTGAATTGTCAGGTGATTGATGGTGCGCCGCGGCGGCGGGCTGCCACCGCCGCAGCCGCAGCGAGTTGGTGACCACGCTGACGCTGCTGAATGCCATGGCCGCTCCGGCCAGAGTCGGGCTCAGTAATCCGGCTGCCGCAAACGGAATGCCAATCACGTTATAAATGAACGCCCAGAACAGGTTTTGCCGAATCTTGCTCCAGGTTGCCCGACTGACCGCGATAGCGGCCGGAACCAGGCCCGGGTTGGAGCGCATCAGGGTGATACCGGCGGTTTCCATCGCGACATCCGTGCCGGAGCCCATCGCGAGTCCGACATCGGCTGCTGCCAGTGCCGGGGCATCGTTAATCCCGTCCCCGACCATGCCGACGTGCGCGCCGCTGTCCCGCAGTGCTTCCACCTCCGCGGCCTTGTCGGCAGGCTTGACGCCGCCGCGTGCTTCATCCACTCCGACCTGACGGCCTATCTCGGTCGCAACGCGCTCTGCGTCACCGGACAGCAGTATGGTTTTTATCCCCATGCGCCGCAGCTCGGCGACCGCAGGCTTTGATTCCGGGCGCAGCGGATCGGCGATCGCCAGCATGCCGAGCAGCCGGGCATCGCGCGCCACATAGATGACGGTTCGGCCCTGGCTCTCCCACTCATTCGCCTGCTGCAGCAGCGCAACCGGATCCAGGTCGTGGCGCCGCATAAAATCGACGTTACCCGAACGGATCCAGTGGCCGTCAATCTGGCCTTCCACCCCGAAGCCGGTAAAACTCTTGAAATGTTCGACCGCGCCGGGTTGCAGCCCGAGGTCAGCCGCTTTCAGCAGCACCGCCC
>JAZBOT010000020.1:0-7712 GCA_036351295.1 Gammaproteobacteria bacterium
CCTTGACGACCTCGCAGCGGCGGCCGTCAAAATCCAGTTCGCGCAGCCGCGCCGCCAGCGAACTCTCCGGCCGCCGCACGGTGGCACGCACGTTAAACTGGCCCGATTTCAGCAGGTAATAGACAGCCCAGTAGCCCTCCCCGGCTGTGCCGTTGACCACCACTACGGTCGGTCGCTGCGCGGTTTCAGCCATTGCCTGCCCTCCCTAACATTCTGCGGGTCACTCAGACTACATTCTTGGCAACAGTGAGCCACTGCGGGCACGATACGCCTGGAATTCGGGCTGCGCTCCGTAGCGCTCCTCCATATAGTGGTCGGCACGATAGCACTCCGCCACCATCAGCAAAATGATATACCCCGGCGCGAGCCACACGCCGACAAGCAGCACAACATCGGGCCAGACCGCCGCCGCGCCGGCCACCATGATGCCGACCTGCACGAGGATTTCGCCGACATAATTCGGGTGCCGCCAGCGCGTGTAGAGACCCTGGGTCACGAACGCATCCGGCTGGCGGGTCTTCCCGGCCTGCTTCTGTGCATCGGCCACCGCCTCGATGACGATACCGAGCAGTATGATCCCGGCGCCTGCCCAGCCGGCTGCGGTCAGCACACCGTGGGCGGCGGCCGCATACAACCCCAGCAGATGGAAGGTGTACAGGAACGTGCACTGCAGCCATAGCGCTGCCTTGACCGGCGTCGGCAGCGCCGCGTCGGCCTCGCGCACGTTCACCATCCGCCCGGCATAGGAGTCGCTGCGCATGCGCCGCCAGGTAAACGCGAACAAACGCAAGCCGTAGAGGGCGAGCAAGCCGCCGAGCACCCACCCGGCCGGATTGGCAAACGCGACCGCAATCAGCCCGCCGTTACCGATACACGCGAGGCCGTAGCTGTAGTTGAAGATATAGACGAAACAGCGGAACACCAGCACGGTGCTCAGCGCTGCCACGCCCAGCATCAGCCAGTTGAGCGCCGCCCACTCGCCGGCATAAACGCGATACGCAAACACGCCGATCATCAGCAGCGCAAATACTGAAAATATCGCGCGTATGTACTTGTGTAAAATCAACTTTACCCCCCATCAACCCCTGACCAGCGCCGGGTGCCCGCCGTCTCAGGCGGTATTATGCACGGCTGCTGCCCGCTGCCTAGTCGGCGGTGACCGGCTGCACCAGCACCCACGGCCGCACCACGACCGACCAGACGCGCTGCTCAGCCGCGAGCCAGTCCGCGGCCTGCGTATCCTGCACCGGCCCCACCTCGCCCGCCGTGAGCCAGCTTTCAAATTGCGCCCGATTGTCCTGCTGCAGCTGGAACGCCACCTCCACGAGGTCCAGCGCCGGACTGACGGCTATTACCACGCCCTGCGCAAAAAACCGCTGCAAAGCCGCAAACTCAATTTGCGCCGTTTCGCTGTTGATCCGGGCCCGCTCGACAGCGGCATCCGACGGGCTGACCACGGCTGCGGCGTCTCAATCAGCCGTCGGGCGCGCGCGCCAGCCCGGATAGAACGGCGTGTAGGGGTCTGATTTGGGGTCGGCGGGAATATACCCGGTGCAGCGCGGAATGCGCGCGGCGGTGCGCACCGCGTAGTTCAGCCGGCTCGGCTCGGCCCACGGAGCCGGGAAGCGCATGCCGATGGCGGCGGAGGTACAGGCAATGACCTGCGCGAGCACAAAAATCAGGTAGTTCTCGTACACGGTGAGGTAGGTCAGCATGATGATCAGGTTCGGGATATGACAGCAGGTGGCCTTGATGACCTGCGTCAGCGGCGTATCGTGCTCCGGCGCAATGTAGTGATCCCAGTAGATATTGTGCCAGTTGGGCTGATAGGCAGCGAGAATGCCGAAGGTGACCAGCGAGGCGCCCCACGCCGGCACCGGCAAGTGACCGGCCAAAACCCAGACGGACAGAAAAAGCTGCCCGGAACTGCTGCCCCATAAGAAGCCAAATAACCCGGATATCAATGGATTGCGTTGCCTTTCAAAAACAGGCGTAAAGTAGCTCCACAGCCCGGCATAGGCGGCGACGACAAAGCCCAGGCTTCCGGCCGTGGCCGCGAGCCAGGCGGGGTCGCTGGCTTGACCGGGATAGACCGGCGGGTTGTCGACCAGCAGGGCCATGGCGCCGCTCCAGTAGGACAGCAGGTAGCACGCGCAGAAATACAGGCCGCCACGCAACCAGGCGAGCTTCGGGTAATAGATATCCCAGGGATGACCCCGCAACCGCACCCAATAGAGCGCGGCAAGCACGAGGCCCAGCGCCGCTATGGCGCCCGCAAACAGCCCCAGCGTCAACCTACTTGGCGGCCGCTTTGGCCGCCCGCGTCTTGGCGGGACTGGTCAGGTGCACGCGGCCGCGCTTACCCATGCGCCGCTGGTTCATATCGGCGATGATGCCGGCCACGGCCTTCTTGACCGCCTTCACACCGCCCTGCCGGTACCCCGTGATGGTGTTATGCCCCTGCACAATGGTGTACTTGCACCAGTACTTGCCCACGCCTTCGGCGGGCGGTTCCACGGATTCGATCTCGCCCATGGAAAACGGGGGCGCCTCTTCATGCAACGGAATAATTTTATCAGTCATAGTGTTATGGGCCTTTTTTGTGAATCGGCCGAGCATTGGCTAAGGCGGATGGCTAACCCGCGTACCGCACCCACCGCGTGCCGGGGCCCGGCGAGTCACGGCGGCTGAGCATCGCTCGCTACATCCCTATTGTTATTGTCAGGCTGGCTTACGATCAGCTTCGCGCATGGAGCGGGCGGCCAACTTGCAGCGCGCTCACTGTAACAGTTCCGGCGCTCTGACTCAATGGACAAATAGCTAAATCATTGTTTTATAAAGTTTAATTGGCCTACTTTTTGTTGCGCCGCAACAACATCGGCGTGTACACCAGCAGATAAGTCAGCAACGCCAGCGCCCATGCGCTGGCGGCCGCATACAGCAGCGGGTAGTAAGCAGGCCCCCACGCGTTGGTGACTCGCAGGAGCGCCGCCACGGTCAGCAACAGATAGGCGGCCACGGTGGCGGCACTGGCGCGCAGGGGCAGGCCACTGTGCCCCAGAGGCACCCGCGTGGCCAGCGCCAGCATGGTCAGGCCGATAGCACCCACAGCAAAAGCATGCACAGCCGACGCCGGCGCCACGCCCCAGCCAAAGGCCACCGCGGCCAGCAGCAGGTAGCCGCACGGCAGCCACAGGTAGCCCAGATGCAGCACCAGCAGCAGCGGCTCTTGCAGCACCGCCAGGCCGCGCCAGCCGGAGAGCCGCAGCGTGTGCAGGGCCGCTGCGATCAGGGCCAGCAGCCCGGTCAGCGAGCTGTGCGGCAGGATGCTGGCGTACAGGCCGCAAAAGCCCGTCACCGCCAGCGTCATGCGGTCGAGCCGCGCACTGGTGCGGGGCAGGCGCACCTCACCGCGCCGTCGCAGCCAGTTCGTCGTGAACGCGGGCACGATGCGTCCGCCAATCAGCGTCAGCAGCAGCGCCAGGCCATGCAGCATCAGCAGCAGGCCGGCCTGCTCCGCGTTCGCCGCGAGCGGCAACAGCCCTGTCGCGCCGGCGTGATACAGCAGATTTGCGGCGGCCAGCCACCAGACAACGGCGGCTACACCCCAGTTGCGGACGTTGCGGGCAGCCACCACCTCATGAGTCAGCGCAGCGGCCAGCAGCAGCGGGAACAGACTGTCGAGCACGGCCGCCCACTGCGGCCCCAGCACGCCCGCGAACAGCATGCCGCTGCGACCGAGCGCCCAGGCCAGCAGTATGCCCAGCAACGGCGCACCGCTGACCGGCGGCCGTCCGGTCCAGGCAGCGACCGCGGTGAGCACGAAACCGGCGAGCGCCGCAAAGCCGAAACCCACCAGCATTTCATGCCCGTGCCAGGCGGTGACGTTGGGCGGCAGCGTGCCCGGGCCGGCACCCTGCAGCACCGCTATCCACAGCCCCATCGCGATAACCCCGTAGCCCGCCATCGCGATAAAGAACGGCCGGAAGGCGCCGCTGAGCAGCACTGCGCCCTTCACGGCTGAGCGCGCGCGGCGCTGCGTGCCCGCTCGAGCAATCGCAAGCCGCTGGCAATGTGGAAGTCGAGCCGGTCGCGAAACGGCTCCTGCCGCAGGCTCAGGGTGTCACCGATTTCCAGCACCGCCGGCTGCGCCGGCGTGTACGCAGGCCACGGCGGCCGCCCGCCCCCGTTGGGGTCGCCGGTCCGGGCAAACTGCACCCAGTAGCGGCTCATCAGCTGACTGCGCTCCCGGTCGCCGACGGACAGCCGGGCGAGGTCGGGCTCGGCGTCAAGCGTCTGCATGACGAAGGCGATGTCATCTTCGTGGGCAACACCGGGCTGGCGGCCCCGCCGCGCCGTTGGCACATAGCTGAGGAAATAGCGGTACACCGGCGCGCCAGCGGCAGCCATCTGCTCGGCCACGTACCGGGAGCCCGCGAGCACAACCAGATCGCCGAAGATCGCGTCATCGAGCGCGTCGCCCTCCAGCCCGGGGTATAAAGCGGGACGCAGCGCTGCAGGCACCAGGCGCGCGGCGGCGGCCGGCGCAAAGCCACCGCCGATATCCCGGCCGAGGCTCGCCTCCCAGCTGTTGCCACCGGTCAGGTAGGGGACGGCCTGCTGACGCCCGGCCGCCAGCAGCGTGCCGATCTGGTCAGGCAGAAAGCGGCCATCGATAACCGGCGTATAGCGATCGCGGTCGCTGACCAGGCTGAGCACCTGCGCCGTGCTCGCGCTGCGCAGTCGCGCCATGACCTCGCCCGGGGTCATCGCAGGCGTGACGCCGAGTCCCGCCGCAAACGCCTCGCCCTGCCGCTCCGCCGGCGGCAAGAAGCCGGCGCGCCGATTCGGGTAAGGCTCCGGCGCGAGTCCCACCGACGCGCTCTGGCTGATGGCCCGGTGAAATTTACCGGCGGCCGGCGGCGCCACCAGCAGCGCATTCACGATGCCGGCGCCGGCGGATTCTCCAAACACGGTGACCCGCCCGGGGTCGCCGCCGAAAGCCGCAATATTACGCTGCACCCAGTCCAGCGCCATCACGACATCCTGCAACCCGTAGTTGGCGTAGTCATCATCCGGGTGCACGACGCGCGCGGCCGGGTGCGCCAGGAAACCAAAGACCGACAGGCGATAGTTGACGGTGACCAGCACGACGCCCTCGGCGGCCAGGGCCGGGCTGTTGCTGCGGGCCCGGTTGCCCGAACCGAGCGAATAGCCACCGCCGTGAATCCAGACCATAACGGGCAGCGGCTCGCTGCCAGGCTGTTCCGGCGCCCACACGTTCAACGTGAGGCAATCTTCGCTCATCGGCTGCTGCACAAACCCGGCCACGGCGCTTACCGGCTGCGCGCAATTCGGCGCATACCGGCGCGCAGCCCGCACCCCACTCCAGGCCGGGGCCGCGTGCGGCGGGCGCCAGCGCAGCGCACCGACCGGCGCGGCCGCGTAGGGCACGCCCTTAAAAAACGCCACGGCACCGGCGCGGCCACCACTCAGGACCCCCTGCTCGGTCACGACCTGCGGGGGCGGTGAAAGCCAGGCGCAGCCACCCAGCAGCAGCCCCAGCAGCAGCGGCAGCAGCAGCGGCAGCAGCAGCAATACTCGCTGCATTAAAAGACCACGCCCGCCGCGCCCGGCTGCCACGGCTCATATTTGTGCATGATCGCGGCAAACAGCGGGCTGTCCAGAAACGCGTTGAGCCAGCCCCTCAGCGCAGCATAGGGGCTCGCGCGCAGCCACTCGCGGTCCACCAGGGCGAACTGCCGCACGAAGGGCAGCAGGGCGAAATCCGCCAGCGATGGCTGCGGCGCCACCAGCCCCGCCCGCCCGGTCAGCCGCCTGTCCAGATCCGCGACAAACCGTTCGCACTCGGCCAGCGCCACCGCCCGATCGGCATCGGGGTAGCGGTCGGGGTACTTGTAGCGGTCCAGCGCACGCTTAAAGGCGCCATCATTGGCCGCGATCAGCTGCTCCGTGGCACCGGGGTCCGCGGCCAGCCAGCCGTCGGGGTCACGCTGCGTCAGCGCCCAGCGCATGATGTCGAGGCTCTCGTCCAGCACCGCCGCCGGCAGGGCCAGCACGGGCACCGTGCCCTTGGGCGACAGCTCAAGCATGGCCGCCGGTTTATTGCGCAACACAACCTCGCGGAGTTCGCAGGCAATGCCGGCCTGGCGCAGCGCCAGCCGCGCGCGGATCGCGTAGGGACAGCGACGGAAACTGTATAACACCGGCAGCGGCGCCGCGCCTGCAGCTTGCGAACGATTCATGTCGCTGAGTATAGTGCCCCCCGCCTATGAACGCAGACCCGGACCCACTGCCCGCCGCAACCGCCACCTGCGTTGCCGCGCTGTATCGCTTTACCGCGTTGCCGGACTACAAGGACTGGCGCGAACCGGTGCGCGCGGCGCTCGCCGAGCGGCACATACTCGGCACCGTGCTGCTGGCCGCGGAAGGCATTAACGGCACGATCGCGGGCGACGAACGCGCCATCGACGAATTTCTGGCATGGCTCGTGCCGACACTGGGTCTCGGCGCCGGACAGGCGGCGCTCAACGTCAAAAAATCGTGGCACGCGGCGGCACCGTTCCTGCGCCTCAAGGTGCGGCTGAAGCGGGAAATCGTAACGATGGGCGTACCGGATCTCGAGCCGGCCCGCGAGGCCGGCACCTACGTGCAGCCGCGTGACTGGAACGCGTTGATCAGCGATCCGGAGGTGCTGACGATTGATACCCGCAACGATTACGAGGTGAGCGTCGGTCGCTTTCAGAATGCGGTCAATCCAGCGACCGCCACGTTCAGAGAGTTCCCGGACTATGCCCGGCGCGAGCTCGACCCGGCCCGGCACCCTAAGGTCGCGATGTACTGTACCGGCGGTATTCGCTGCGAAAAGGCCACGGCCTACCTCAAACGGCTGGGGTTCGCCGAGGTGTATCACCTGCAGGGTGGCATCCTCCGCTACCTCGAGGAAGTGCCCGCGGATGAATCACTGTGGCAGGGGGAATGTTTTGTGTTCGACGACCGCGTCACCGTCAACCATGCGCTCGAGGCCGGCACCTATACACAGTGTCACGCCTGTCGGGCGGCGTTGAGTCCTGCCGACCTTGAAGACCCCCACTACCAGCCGGGTGTCCAGTGCGGCTTCTGTTTCGCCACCACCAGCGCCGAGCGTAAAAGCCGCCACGCCGAACGGGAGCGGCAGATCAGGCTGGCGCGGGATCGCGGTGGCGCCCACCTGGGCGCGGCTGCGGAGGCCGACCGTGAGGCGCGCACCGCTGCCAAACGACGCCGCCGGCGCGCCCGGCAACAGCCCCCTGAAGACCGCTAGTCCAGCCTGCAAACAGCTGGCGCGGCAGCTGCGGCGACACCGTGCATTGCGACCACGGCTGGTGTTTAATCGGCTGCAGTGACAATCCGCTGCACAGCGGTTCTGTATTAACCGGAGTAACCGAATGAATTTCAAACACTGTCTCATCGCCGCTGCGACGCTGGCCCTCGGCCTGCAGGGCGCGGCGCTGGCCGGCGGCCACAAGGGTCAGGCCGTCTCAAAAGTTGAAGACCTGCCGGCCCGCAACGGCGACTGGAGCCCGGAAGAAATCGCCCGGGGCCGCGAACAACTGGTGGCCGCGATCGATGCCGCCTGGATTCGCATCATTGCCGACGGGCGCGACCAGGAAGTGCTCAAGACCGAGCCGGCCAACATGCCGGGCGCGGCA
>JAZBOT010000021.1:0-16539 GCA_036351295.1 Gammaproteobacteria bacterium
AGGATACCGTTAGCGTCAATATCGAACGTCACCTCAATCTGCGGCAGGCCGCGCGGCGCCGGCGGAATATCGCTGAGGTCGAAGCGACCGAGCGACTTGTTGTCGACCGCCCGCTCACGCTCGCCCTGCAGGACATGAATCGTCACGGCCGTCTGGTTGTCGTCCGCCGTCGAGAACACCTGGTTAGCCTTGGTCGGGATGGTCGTATTCTTCTCGATGAGCTTCGTCATCACGCCACCCAGCGTCTCGATACCCAGGGACAGCGGCGTCACGTCGAGCAGCAGAATGTCCTTAACATCTCCCGACAGCACTCCACCCTGAATAGCGGCACCGACCGCCACGGCTTCGTCCGGGTTGACGTCGCGGCGCGGCTCCTTGCCGAACAGGCTTTGCACGGCCTCCTGAACCTTGGGCATACGCGTCTGCCCGCCCACTAGGATGACATCCTGTATATCGCTCACCTTCAGGCCCGCGTCATTCAGTGCCATCTTGCACGGCGCGATCGTGCGCTCCACCAGCTTCTCGACCAGCGATTCGAGCTTGGCGCGCGTCAGCTTGATGCTGAGGTGCTTCGGACCCGTCGCATCAGCCGTAATGTACGGCAGGTTGACTTCGGTCTGCTGGGCCGAGGACAGCTCGATCTTGGCTTTTTCGGCAGCCTCTTTCAGGCGCTGCATCGCCAGCGGGTCATTCTTGATATCGACGCCGCTTTCTTTCTGGAACTCACTGACGAGGTACTCAATGACGCGGAGGTCAAAGTCTTCGCCACCCAGGAAGGTGTCGCCGTTGGTCGCCAGCACCTCGAACTGATGCTCACCGTCGATCTCTGCAATCTCGATAATGGAAATATCGAAGGTGCCGCCGCCAAGGTCGTATACGGCAATCTTGCGGTCGCCGCGCTGCTTGTCCATGCCATAAGCCAATGCAGCCGCGGTCGGCTCATTGATAATGCGCTTGACCTCCAGGCCCGCGATCCTGCCCGCGTCCTTGGTTGCCTGCCGCTGCGAATCGTTGAAATAAGCCGGCACGGTAATGACGGCTTCCGTCACCTTCTCGCCCAGGTAGTCTTCCGCCGCCTGCTTCATCTTCATCAGCACGCGAGCCGACACTTCAGGAGGCGCCATTTGCTTGCCGTTAGCTTCGACCCAGGCGTCACCGTTGTCAGCCTTGACGATCTTATACGGCACCATGCCGATGTCTTTCTGCACGACATCGTCTTCAAAGCGGCGACCAATCAGGCGCTTCACGGCGAACAGCGTATTCGTCGGGTTGGTCACAGCCTGACGCTTGGCGGGCTGACCGACCAACACCTCGTCATCCTTGGTAAACGCCACGACGGACGGGGTCGTGCGATCGCCCTCCGCGTTCTCCAGCACCTTCGCTTTGTCGCCATCCATGACGGCCACGCACGAATTGGTGGTGCCCAAATCAATTCCAATAACTCTGCCCATGTGATTCTCCGGGTTGAGATCGTTAATTTAAGTTGTGTTGCCCTACAAACTGAGGGCGCTTGGCCGGGTTTCAAGGCCTGCCGGGCTAAATTCCTGTGGACTCGCGCCGGGCCGCACTCGGGGCCTGGCGCGCAGCGGCCCTCAGGCCGCGGGGTCCGGCTCTCTGGCAACCACCACGCGGGCCGGCCGCAACAGGCGGCCGTTCAGCGTATAGCCGGTCTGCACGACGGTGAGTACCGTGTTCGGCTCGGCCGTGTTGGAGGGCTGCAGGGTCATGGCTTCATGAAGTTCGGGGTCGAATGGCTCGCCTTCGGGCTCCACGCGCTCCACGCCGTACTTGTTCAGCGCTGCCTGCAGTTGTTTCAGCGTACCGCGCTGCCCGTCCACCAGCGCCTCGAGGGTCGCGCTGCCGGCGGCCTCGAGGCCCATTTCGAGGCTGTCGGCGACCGCCAGCAGTTCGCCGGCCAGGCCCTCAACGCCAAAGTTCCGCGCCTTATCCAGCTCCCGAGCTTGCCGTTTGCGTAAATTGTCCATTTCGGCCGTCAATCGCAGACACTTGTTCCAGTTCTGCTCCGCCTCGGCCCGCGCGGCTGCCAGTTCCTCCGCCAGCGCATCCGGGTCACCGGCCGCGCGTCCGGCGGCCACCATCTCCTCCAGCATCTCATCCGGCAATATGGCCGTCTCGACGTGCTCCTGCGGGTCGCCTTCGCTGGTTGCCGCGCTGGCTTCAGGGCTTTGCTTGTCTTGATTCATGGTGGATACCGCCGACTCAATAGGTTAGGTAAATAAATGACTTGCACACACGCCCGACCGCATGCGCGGGAGCTTTGCTCTTAATGTGGGGCGGGCTGCGGCTTTTTCAAGGGCCGGCTTGGGCCGCGGTGACCCTCAGTGCCCCTGGTTCAGAGCCGCACCGACCAGCCGTGCCGTGATATCCACGATAGGAATCACGCGTTCGTAGGCCATGCGGGTGGGCCCGATAACCCCGAGCACGCCCACGACTTCGTCGCCAACCTTATAGCTGGAGGTCACCACGCTGCAGTTGTCCAGCATTTCGTAACCGGACTCCTCGCCAATAAATATCTGCACACCGTCGGCCGCTATGCTGCGATCGAGCAGGCCCAGAATCTCCCTTTGCTGGCTAAAGGCCTCAAAGAGCTGCCGCAGCCGATCAATGTCCGAGAGCTCCTGATAATTCATGAGTTGAGTCTGACCCTTCAGCACAAATGCCGGGTCAGCCGGGTCGCCCTGCAGGGCCCGCTGGGCGAAGCTGATGGTGTCAATCATCAGCTGGTTCATGCTTTTCTGGGTGCTTTTCAGCTCTTCCAGGACCTGCGCCCGCACCGCGCTGATCTCGTGGCCCGCGAAATGCTCATTAATGTAGTTGGCCGCCCGGCGCAGCTCGTCCGGGGTGTAGTCGCGATCCACATGCAGGATGCGATTCTCAACCTCGCTGTCGTTGGTCACGAGAATCGCCAGGACGCGCCGGTCGGAGATTGGCAGAAACTCGATCTGGCGCAGGGTGACGTGCGCCTGCCGCGGCAGCGTCACCAGCCCGGCGAGACTGGTCAGCGTTGACAGCGCGGCGGAAGCGGTTTCGGCAACCGTGCGCGAGTCGACGGCACGATTCCCTGCCAGCTGTTGCTGGAGCTGCGCCACCTGCGTCTCGTCCGGCATCTCAAATTTGACCAGCGAATCGACAAAGAGCCGGTAGCCTTTGGGCGTGGGCACCCGACCCGCGGACGTATGCGGTGCGGTAATCAGGCCATACTGCTCCAGGTCCGCCATCACATTGCGGATGGTGGCGGGACTCAGGCTAAGGCCCGACGAGCGCGACAGGGTGCGGGAACCGACGGGCTGGCCGTCGCGGATAAATTGCTCGACCAGCACCCGCATGATGTGGCGTGCGCGCTCATCGGGCATACCTGGTTTAACGTCCTGAGCCATGGGCCAACAGCGCCTCTAAGTACTTATTTAGCCTTGCAATAACCGCTCGGATACAGGCGCCAAACGCTAGAGCGCCGGCGGGAGACTGTCAAGCGCGAAGTTGCCCCGTCACGCAGTTATGGGCATCGCTATGCCAAATTAACGCGGTATGATTGCAGTTCACCGGGCAGGGCTGGTTTGCAGCGCCGCAAAGCCCGTTCATCGTCATTATGTCACGCCAAGCCATGCCTTATAGCTTTAACAACATTGCGATCATGGGCAACCCGGTGGACGCCGCCGCGCTGGAGACTGTCGGCGCGGTTGTTGAGGACCTGGTCACCCGGCCCGTGAGCGTCATCGTCTCGCGCAAGCTCCCCGAACCGGCGCCACCGGCACGTCATGCCGATACCGACGACGCGAGTTTACCGCGTGGCGCCGATCTGGTTATCGCCGTTGGCGGCGACGGCACGATGTTGTACGCCGCGCGGCATGCTTCGGCGCACGGCATACCGGTGCTGGGAATTAACCGCGGCCGGCTGGGTTTTCTCGCCGACATTCGTCCCGAGGAAATTTCGGAAAGCCTGACAGCGGTGCTGGCCGGCGAATTCATCCGTGAGCACCGCATGCTGCTGCATGCGGAAATCGTTCGCGGGGGGGTGGCGGTGAGTGCCGGGTATGCCGTCAACGATGTCGTTATCAAACGGCGCGAAACAGCGCGCATGCTGGACTACCGTACGGTTGTTGATGGCCATTTCGTCAATACGCATGGTGGCGACGGGTTCATTGCGGCAACGCCAACGGGTTCGACGGCTTATGCCCTGAGCTGCGGCGGGCCGATCGTCGAGCCCAGCATCAATGCCATTGTGCTGGCGCCCATCTGCCCGCATACGCTGGCTGACCGACCGATCATGATTCCGGGCTCGAGCACGACTGAGGTGGAGGTACTGCGCAACCATGACACCGATGCGGACGTGTCCTGCGACGGCGAACTGATTGGCGGCATGGGCGCCGGCGACCGCTTGCGCATTGTCGCGGCTGAGCGGAAGGTGGAACTGATCCATCCGCCGACGTACAACTACTATGGCGTGCTGCGGAGCAAGCTTTACTGGGGGCACGATCGCCGCGCCCGTGAGACCGAACCCGAGTAACGCTGTGCTGAATCATTTGCTGATACGTAATCTGGCGGTCGTTGACGAGGTCGAAGTAGAGCCCGGCAAAGGCCTCACCGTACTCACCGGTGAAACCGGTGCCGGCAAATCCATTCTGGTTGACGCCCTCGCCCTCGCCCTGGGCGAGCGTGCCGACAGTGATGCGGTGCGGCCCGGGGCGCCGCGCGCCGAGGTGGCCGCCAGCTTTAGCGTGATCCCGGGCACGGCGGCGGCCGCATGGCTGGACAAGCACGACCTTGAAGACACCGACAGCGACGCCTGCGTGGTGCGCCGGATCGTTACGCCGGAAGGCCGGTCGCGGGGCTATATCAATGGTAACCCGGTGCCGATGCAGCTGTTGCGCGAACTGGGTGAACGGCTGGTCGACATTTGCGGCCAGCAGGCCCATCAGTCGCTGGGCCGGCCGGACACTCAACGGGCCATCCTTGACCAGCACGGCGGGCACGCAGCTTTGCTCGCCGAGGTGCGCGCGGCTTATAACGAGTGGCGGCGGCTGCAGGCCGAGCACGACGAACTTGACGGGGCGCGGGCCGACCAGCGGGCACGGCTTGAATTGCTCCGCTTCCAGGTGGCCGAGCTGGATGCGCTGAATGTGCAGCCCGGGGAGTTTGCCGAACTGGAAATTGCCCATCGGCTGGCGGCCAACTCGGCCCGCCTGCTGAGCGGCGTAGGCGCGGCTCTGGCCCAGCTGTACGAGGGCAACTCCGACGACCAGCCCACGGCCCAGGATTTGCTCAGCGCGGCCCGCAATGAGCTGACCGACCTCAGTGAACTCGACCCGGAGCTAAACGCTGCGGCCACGCTGCTGAGTGAAGCCGAAATACAGGTCAGCGAAGCGGCTGACGCGCTGCGTCACTACCTGCTACGCGATGAGCTGGCCGGCGCCGACCTGCCCGCGCTGGAGTCGCGCCTCAGCGCGCTGCTCGAAACCGCGCGCAAACACCGCATTGATCCGACTGAACTCGACACGCTGACCACGACGCTGCGGACGCAGCTGGAGGGAATTGAGAACGCGGACGATACGCTCGCGGCGCTGGCGGCAGCCGTGCAGACCGCCGGGCAGCATCTGCAGGCGCTGTGCGACAAACTGAGCAAGCGGCGCCGCAAGTCGGCAAAACTGCTGGAGCAGCGGGTGGTGAGCAATATACGCGATCTGGGCATGCCGGAAGGTGACTTCAAGATCCATCTGGAGGCACTGCCGGCGCCGGGCCCGCACGGCGGGGAACGTGTCGAATTTCAGGTCGCGCTGAACCCCGGCATGCGGATCGGCCCGTTAACCAAGATTGCCTCGGGCGGCGAACTGTCGCGGGTCAGCCTGGCGGTGCAAGTGGCGGCCAGCAGCCAGTCAGCAACCCCCACGCTTATTTTTGATGAAGTGGATGCGGGCGTGGGCGGTGGTACCGCCGATATTGTCGGCACCCAGCTGCGCAGCCTGGCGGCCACGAGCCAGGTGCTGTGCGTCACCCATCTGCCGCAGGTGGCCAGCAAAGGCCACGGGCATTTCCGGGTCAGCAAATTAAGCGACGGGAAGGCCACCCGCACGCGGGTGGTCGCGCTCAATCGCGACGAACGCATCGATGAACTGGCACGCATGCTGGGCGGGGTGGAAATTACCGAGCGTACCCGTGCCCACGCTGAAGAAATGCTCGATGCCGCCGACCGGCCGCAGCGCACCGGCTAGCTGGTCGAAGCTATTCCGAATCGGCGTCGGCCGCGCGCACAAACAACACCATGTTGTGATCGACGATCTCGTAGCCGTGCTTGCGCGCGATCGCATGCTGCAGGCGCTCGATGTCCTCGTCGACAAACTCGATCACCTTGCCGGTGTCGATATCGACCATATGGTCGTGGTGATCAGCAGTGGCGCGCTCAAAGACCGAGCGCCCTTCCTCGAAATTATGCCGGGTGACCAGGTGAGCCTCTTCGAACTGGGACAATACGCGATAGACCGTCGCGAGCCCGATCTCTTCATCGGCATCAAGCAGGTGCTTGTAAATATCCTCAGCGCTCAGATGTCGCGACGGGCTCTGCTCCAGTAGCTGCAGAATGCGCACGCGCGGCGCGGTAACCTTGAGGCCCGCTTTGCGCAGCTTGCCCGTCTGGTCTTTGCGACCCTTCTGCCCGTTGCGATTAGGGTCTTTACCGGTGCTGTCGAGCTGAGTCACGCCTGATCTGCCCCTGTGGCTCCGCAGTCATCTTGCGCTATGATAATGAATAAATACAGCCCGGCGACCCGTGGGACGCCGCCAGCTGCACACGAACTGAGCATACAGCGACCGCACATGAATTTTTCACCCATCTTCCCGCTTCGTTCGCGCACACGCCTGCGCGGCCTCGCACTGGTTGGCGCCTGGATTGTGCTGCTGGTCAGCGGCTGCGTGTACGAGCTGGACGTGCAGCAAGGCAACAAGCTCGAGCCCGGTGACGTGGAGAAAATTGAGGTTGGAATGACGCGCAACCAGGTACGCTTTCTGCTGGGAACGCCGGTTGTCGCGGACGTATTCCACAAAGACCGCTGGGACTACGTCTACTATTTTCGACCCGGCCGCAGCACCGATCCGGAGCGCCGCTGGGTCATTATCTGGTTCGATGGCGAAACGGTCAGGGAAGTGCAGCGCGACGTAACCGTCAGACCGGGTTAAACGTCGGCCCCGCCAACAGTTCGGCCGGAGGCCGCGGCCTGGCGGCGCGCCTCGCGGGGGTCGGTGCGCAGGGGTCGATACAGCTCAACACGGTCGCCGGCACGCAGTTCATAACTGTCCGCTACCCGCTCGCCGAAGACGCCGACCGGCACCCGCGCCAGATCAAGGCCTGCAAACTCTTTGTCCAGGGCCGAATGCAGCGCGGCCTCGCGAGCGGTCGTGCCCGCCGCGACCTGCAGCCGCACCAGCCGTTGCCTGGCAGGCTCCGCATACACCACCTCGATACCCAGGTAGCCCCCGCGTTGCTCAACCATACAGCGCCTGCGCCCGCCGAATAAACGCGTCGATAAGTTCATTGCAGATCTTCTCAAAGGCCACGCCAAACAGCGCATCCTGAGCCCGGCTCGCAAAGGCAAACTGCATGCTTAACCGCGCCTCACAGCCACTGTCGCCAACGGCCGTGAACTCCCACTCACCGTGCAGCGACTCAAACGGTCCTTCCACCAGCTCCATGGTCATACGACGCGGCGGATCCAGCTCATTGCGGGTACCGAAACGGCTTGTCAGTCCGGCGAGGCCGATATTGATACTGGCCCGCAGCGAATGCTCGTCCCGCTCGTGCAGCTGCGCGCCGGCGCACCACGGCAGAAATTCCGGGTAGCGCTCAACGTCTTCCACCAGGGCATACATTTGCTCCGGACTGAACGGCACCAGCGCGGAACGATTAACGCTGCGCATGGCTAGGCGGGCGAGTCCAGCAGCCAGTCCAGCCAGCCCACTGCGTTCATAAAAACCAGAATGACCGCAAGGGGCGCCACGTAGCGACTGAGAAACCGCCAGGCGCCGTACAGCCGGCCCGTGCCGACGGCGAGTTCGTCGGCCGCCGCATTCTGGCACATCACCCAACCCGCAAATACAGAGATCAGCAGCCCGCCGAGCGGGAGCATGATGTTGCTCGTGACGTAGTCAAAATTATCCATGAACGTGCCCTGCCAGAACCGCACGTCGGACCACTTGTTGAAAGAAAACACGCTGAGAAAACCCAACAGCCAGATAATCAGGCCGATCGTGATCGCGGCGCGTGACCGCGAGGTGCCGCGCGTCTCCACCCACCAGGCAACGGCCGGCTCCATCAGGCTGATGGCCGATGTCAGGGCAGCGAAGCCGACCAGCACGAAAAACAGTGTGCCAAACAAGCGCCCGCCCGGCATATTGCCGAATGACAGCGGCAGTGCCTGGAAAATGAGATCCGGGCCCGCCATCGGGTCCAGCCCGTTGGCGAACACGATAGGAAAAATGACCAGGCCGCTGAGAATCGCCACCGCTGTGTCCGCGCAAACCACCGCGGTGGCGGTGGCCGGAATCGATGTCTCCTGAGGCAGATACGCGCCATAGGCCATCACGCAACCCATCCCGACGCTGAGCGTGAAGAAGGCCTGCCCCATGGCGGCCAGCACCGTCGCCCCGCTGACCTTGGAGAAATCCGGCTCAAACATGAACCGCACGCCCTGCTCGAACTCGCCCGTCGCAGCAGAAAACCCGAGCAGCACCAGCAGTATCGCGATCAGGGCCGGCACCATCAGCGTGACCGCCTGTTCGAGGCCGCGCTCCACACCGCGGGCGACGACCACCACGGTGCAAACCATGAAAACCGAGTGCCAGACCGCCGTCAGCTGCCAGCTGCCAGACAAATCGTTAATGAGCTGCCGCA
The DNA here is from genome assembly GCA_036351295.1 of Gammaproteobacteria bacterium. GTDB lineage: Bacteria > Pseudomonadota > Gammaproteobacteria > Steroidobacterales. The sequence goes on from JAZBOT010000021.1 coordinate 8,900, forward strand.
CCTCGCCGCCATCGGCACCGACAAAAGCGCCCGTTACCGATTTCACGACATACGCCAGCACCCAACCGGCAATGACGCTGTAAAACGACAGAATCAGGAAGCCGGCCAGCACACCCGACACCCCCACGACGCCCCACCATGCGCTGCCGCTCTCCTCGTCACCCAGCAGCGCCATCGCCGTAATCGGGTTGCGGCGCCCGCGCCTGCCCAGCATGGTCTCGGACATCATGATTGGCAGCCCTATCGCAAACACGCTGGCCAGATAAATCAGCACGAAGGCGCCGCCGCCGTTCTCGCCGGCGATGTAGGGAAACTTCCAGATGTTACCGAGCCCAACGGCGGAGCCGGTCACGGCGAGGATGAACGCCAGCTTGGACGACCAGAACCCGTGTAGCGAACTGCGCGGCCCGTCGCCGGCGCCCGAAACTGCCATGTTGCTTTAACCCTGACCGAAAACCTGCCACGATTGTGGCGTAAACCCCAACAAGGAACAACCAAGCGCGTCGGTACGGGCGCATCAAATCCACGGATGAACAAAAAACACAAAGGACCCGTCGACAACACGATTGCCGAGAATCGCAAAGCGCGTTTCGACTTCCACATCGAAGACGACTTTGAGGCGGGGCTGGTGCTGGAGGGTTGGGAAGTCAAGAGCCTGCGCGCCGGGCGGGCCAACCTGTCCGAGTCCTACGCGTTCGTCAAGAACGGCGAAGCCTTTATCACCGGCTGCAATATATCCCCGCTACCGACCGCTTCGACCCACGTTAAACCCGAGCCGACACGCATGCGCAAACTGCTGCTGCACAAGCGCGAAATCGACAAAATTATAGGCGCGGTGGACCGCAAGGGTTACACGCTGGTGCCGCTGCGGCTTTACTGGGCGCGCGGCCGCGCCAAACTCAAGCTCGGCCTGGCGAAAGGCAAGAAGCAGTTTGACAAGCGCGCCGACAGCAAAGACCGCGACTGGAAACGCCAGCAGGAGCGCTTGTTGAAATCCACCCGGCAATAAACTGATCCCGAGCCGGGAGCCGCAGACAACCATCCGTCCAGCGGCTTGGGTGATTGACGAGGTCCGACATGTACACACTTTACACCGCGGCGACCCCCAACGGCATCAAGGCTTCCATTGCACTTGAGGAACTCGGCCTCGAGTACCGTGTCTATCCGATTACCTTGTCGAGGCTGGAGCAGAAAGAGGATTGGTTTCTCGATATCAACCCGAACGGCAGGATTCCGGCGCTGATTGACCATGCAGCCGGCGACTTCACCGTCTTTGAATCGGGCGCCATACTGGTCTACCTCGCCCGCACAACCGGCATGCTGATGCCGTCCGATCCGCAGGGAGAATCGCTGGTGATGCAGTGGCTGATGTTTCAGATGGGCGGCGTTGGCCCAATGATGGGACAGGCCAACGTCTTCTTTCGCTACGCACCGGAGAAAATTCCGTTTGCAATCGAGCGCTATCAACGGGAGTCACGCAGGCTGTTTGAGGTACTCAATACAAGGCTGGACGGCAACGAGTTTCTCGCCGGCGAGTACTCCATTGCCGATATTGCCAACTGGAGCTGGGTGAGCTCGCATGACTGGTCCGGGGTCAGCATCGACGGGCTGACGCACCTGCAGCGCTGGCTCGAACAGATTGGCGCACGGCCGGCCGTGCAAAAAGGCATAGTGGTGCCAGATCGCGGCTGGGTGGATCGTGGCAAGGACGTCAATGGTCTCGACGCGCGCATCGTGAAGTCCGGCCGCAACATGCTGAGTTGATGAAACAAAATTAGCACCGCAAATGACAATTTCGTCGAGATCAGCGGCCTCGGATTCAGCCGGGGCAAGCGCGCTATTTTTGACGGACTCGACCTGAACATAGCCCGCGGCAAGATCACCGGCATCATGGGCCCGAGCGGCACCGGCAAAACCACCTTGCTGAGGATGATTACCGGGCAGCTGCGACCGTCTGCAGGCAGCGTGCGGGTGGCCGGCCAGGATGTCGCCCAACTGAATCGGAACGAGCTGTATCAGCTGCGCCGGCGCATGGGCATGCTGTTTCAGAACGGTGCGTTGCTCACCGACCTCAATGTCTTTGAGAACGTGGCGTTTCCGTTGCGCGAAAACACGCAGTTGCCCGACAGCCTGATACGCCCGCTGGTGCTCACCAAATTGAACGCCGTCGGCCTGCGCGGTGCAGCGAGTCTGGCACCGTCCGAACTGTCGGGCGGCATGGGCCGCCGCGTCGCGCTCGCGCGGGCGCTGGTGATGGACCCTGAACTCATCTTATACGACGAACCCTTTTCAGGACTCGACCCGATTTCCCGCGGGGTCGTGCTGCGGCTTATCGACATGACCAACGAGTTGCTGGGCCTGACCAGCATCATCGTGTCCCACGACGTTGAGGAAGTGGCGGCAATCGCCGATGAAATTCATGTGATCGCCGGCGGCAAGGTGACGGCCAGCGGCACGCCGGACGCGCTGCGCGAAAGCCCTTCGGATTTGGTGCGGCAATTCATAACAGGTGCGCCGGACGGCCCGGTGGCGTTCCACTACCCTGCCCCGGATTACCGTGCAGACCTGTTTGGCGGCTTTGAATGAATCCGTTTGCAGCGCTTGCCGGCAGCCTCACTCACTCCCTGCGCAAGCTGGGCGCAGTGACGCTGTTCCTGCTGGACATACTGCGACGCTGCCCGGCCATACTCGCGCGCCCCAAGCTGGTTACTCAGGAAGTCTACAAATCCGGCGTGCTGTCGCTGGTCATTATTATGACCTCCGGATTTTTCGTCGGCATGGTGATTGGCCTGCAAGGCTACGACTCGCTGTCGCGGCTGCGCCAGGAAGGCATACTCGGGGCGGGCGTCGCACTCACGCTGCTCAAGGAACTCGGGCCGGTCGTCACCGCGCTGCTGTTTGCCGGCCGCGCCGGCACCGCAATGGCCTCCGAGATTGGCCTGATGAACGCGACGGATCAGCTGTCCGCTATGGAAGTCATGGCGGTCGACCCGGTGCAGCGTATCGTCGTCCCGCGCTTTCTCGGCGCCGTCATTTCGGTGCCGCTGCTGACGGCCATTTTTAACAGCATCGGCATTCTGGGCGCCTGGTTTATCGGCGTTGCGGTCATGGGTGTCGACAACGGCGAGTTCTGGACGCAGATGCAGGAGTACGTGGAGCCTGCTGACGTTTGGGAAGGCGTCTGGAAAAGCGTAGCATTTGGCGTCACGGCGGGCCTGGTGGCGGTGTTTGAGGGTTACCACTCGCCACCCACCGCACAGGGCGTGGGCATGGCCACCACGCGCACCGTGGTCACTACGTCGATCGCCGTGCTGATTCTCGACTACCTCATTACCGCGTTTTTGCTTTGACAGAGTGATTGACTGATATGGAATCGACTCGCACACACGAACTGGGCACCGGGCTGTTTGTCTTTCTCGGGTTTGCCGCCCTGCTGTTTCTCGCCACGCAGACAACCAACATGGAACAGTTTGTCGATGGCAGCGGCTATCGGGTCACCGCCCGTTTCAGCGATGTAGCGGGGCTGAAAACCCGCGCCCAGGTCACGCTCGCGGGCGTAAGCATCGGCCGCGTCGAAAGCATCGACTTCGACAACGACCGCCTCGATGCGCTGGTCACCCTGCGCATCGACCCCGAGTACAACCGCATCCCCGACGACTCGGATGCCAGCGTCGTAACGGCCGGTTTGCTCGGCAGCAAATACATCGGCATCGGCCCGGGCGGTGCCGACACCTACCTGAGTGACGGCAGCGAGATCCAGATTACCCAGTCAGCCATCGTGCTGGAAGATGTGATAGGGCGGCTGGTGTTCAGCCTGTCGCAGGGCGGCCAGGGAGATTAATATGGCGGTGAATTTTCGCAGCACAGTGTGCGCGGCTGCCGGCGGTGTCGGGCTGGCATTGCTGGCGAGCATAGCGCCCGCCGTGGGTGCCGAGCCACCGGGTCCGACGGCGGTAATCGAGAAGATGGCGACGAGCCTCGCGGCAGCGGTGGATGCTGACCGTGAACGACTCGCAGCGAACCCGCCCGCGCTCTACCAACTGGTAGACGAAACTCTGCTGCCGGCCTTTGATACTCGCTATGCAGCTCAACTGGTGCTGGGTCGACATGCGCGTACGGCCACTCCGCAGCAGCGCAAAGATTTTGTTGATGCCTTCTATGACTTCCTGGTGCGCAGTTATGCCGACAGTGCCCTGAAGTTTCAGAAGGACCGCGTCAAAATTCTGCCAACCCCCGGCGCAGCTGCGACCGATAAGGGCCGCACTGCCGTGCGCACCCTGATGGATCTGGACGACGGATCTACTATTTCCGTCGACTACAGCCTGAGCCTGCGGGATGGCCTATGGCGGATATATGACGTGCGCATCGAAGGCATTTCCTACGTGCAAACCTATCGTAACCAGTTCGATGCGGAGATCAATGCCCGCGGCCTCGACGCTGTCATTGCGCGCCTGGAGGCCGACGCGGAGCGACTCAACCCGCAACCGACTGCCGACGGCAGCCCTTCAGCCGCACCATGAGCAGTGCGTCGATCAGGGCCGTCAGCGGGGGTGAGTTCGCTGTGGAGGGTGATGTCGTGTTCGCAACGGCCAGCGAGTTGCTGGCGGCCGGCAATCAGCTGTTCGCGGCAGCGCCCTCGGTCTCAGTTGACCTCACTGGCGTGAAGCAGCTCGACAGCGCCGCGTTGGCACTGGTTATTGAGTGGCTGCGGCAAGCCGAGCATGCGCACAAGTCATTTGCACTGATTGGCATTCCCGAGAAGCTGCTGGCTATAGCGCGGCTGACCGGTGCCGAAGAACTCATTGCCAAGTGACCGGGGCAGCGGTCGAAGTGGCTCGCCGCTGCCGCACTCAGGCAGTCAGTACTGCCAGCGGAGCGTTGCGTAGAAGCTCCGGCCGGGTTCAAAAAACCCTTCTTCAAAGGCGTACAGCTCGTCCGTCAGGTTGCGTATGCCCGCCTCCAGCTGCAGGTGCGATCCGGGTCGCCATATCGCTTTTGCTCCTGCCAGCAGAAAACCAGCGGCGACCCGATCGCCTGTCGTGTTGCTGAAGCGCTTGCTGCCGTACTCAACCGTAGCGAGCAATTCCCAGGCAGCTACCGGCATAAACCGCACGTAAGACAACCCGCTGTGGCGCGGCACATCCAGCGGCTGCAGCGCGGGAGCAGAGTCGTTCGTCTTATCCAGCAAGGTATAGTTGATATGCCACGTCCACCGCTCACCAACAGCGGCGGTGAGCGCGGTCTCAACACCCTGATTTGTCTGCGCCCCAATGTTTTGCAGCTGGAAGCACGGCGGGCGACTGCAGGCGGTCGGCTGCAGCGTGACAGTTTCAATGGCATCGTCAAGCTCGCTGCGAAACAGGGCCGCGCTCCAGCTTAACCGCACGTTACCAGCCGCCAACTCACTGCGGCCATCCAGCCCCAGCTCCATATTCACGGCTGACTCCGGCGTCAGCCCCGGGTTCGGCAATGCTGCCCCGAGACGAAACGAATAGCGATCCTTGATGGTCGGGAAGCGGGTGCGGCGGGACACCGAAAAGCGGCCCGACAACGATTCCGAGAAGTCATACAAGACGCCGGCCTGAGCGTTGCCAGCTGCTTCAGACGCAAGGTCGAATTGTGCGCCCGGCCCGCGCGCAATGTCGTCGGCCTGCTGACCTTGCAACTGGTCATAGCTGAGCCCGGCCAGCACAGTCCAGGCGCCCTCCGTGTAGCGATCCTCAATACCGACAGAGAACCACTCGTCCTCATAGCGCTCCTGCGGCGCGCCGTCATCGTCGGTCTCACGGTGCACATCGACTTTATAATTGAAAGCAACACGCAAGTCGTGCTGCGCCCAGGCGGTCGTGCCAAGCTCCACGCTCGAACCCCACGTGTAGTCATCGTAGACACTGTTAAACGCGAAGGGTCGATCCTGTGTCGTGTAGCTGGCATCGTCAAACGAACGCAGCGTGTTGTTAAAGGTGTCGTAATACAGCCGCACGCGCGCGTAGTGTTGGTCACCGAGCCCCTTGCGGGCGATAAAATACAGGCTTTCCTTGTCGTACTCCGGCCAGCGCCAGAAGCGCGCATTGACGCCCGCCGCGCGACCCGCATACGGCGGACTGTCTTTCTCGCCCTGCTGATTCTGGTAGCTCAACGCGTACTCGTCAGTTGCGTTGGGGGTGAACCCGACCTTAAAAGAGACCTTGACGTCCCGGCTTGCCGAATTGTCCCGACGTCCGCTGTCCTCAACCGGCGTCGAAGTGAAATCGCCGGGCAGCCGAAAATAGTCCTGCTCGAACAACGAGGTTCCCAACTGCGCGTACCAGAGCCCCTGGTTCGTTCCCGCGTTGAGATAAACATTGCCGGTGTTCTGGTCGCCGCTGCGGTCGAACCCGACCGTACCGCCGGCATCGAGCTGATACTGCTCGCTCGGCCGTCGCGTCACGACATTAATGCTGCCGCCGAGCGTATTGGCGCCGAACAGCACCGAGGTGAAGCCTTTCGAGACCGACACCTCGGCGACATCCGCCGTGGTCAGCCGCGCCAGATCGATGTTGCCGTCATACGGCACATATACCGGTATGCCATCGATGAACAGCGGCACCTGCCGGGAGTTAAAGCCGCGCACAAAAATAGTCCGCTCGTTGCGCTGCCCTGTGTTCTGCACATTGACGCCGGGCAAGAGACTCACGGCCTCCGCAATATTCTCGCGGTCGAAACGGCGCAGATCGTCGAGACTCACTGTCGGCGCCAGCGGCGCGAACCAGCTGCTGCCGCGCTCCCCCGTTACGCGGACCACGTCGATCTTGCCGAGGTCGAAGCTATCGGCCGGGGCGGCGGCCCGCACCGGCATAGCCGCCCCGCACGTCACAACAACAGCAGCGCAGCAGTACGACAAACGAAACATGGACCAACCCCGCTATATTTACTGGAATATAGCGGAGGATATTCACGGGACCCACGACGGTCAACCGGCAAGCCCCGGTAGCGGTGACCGCAGCCGGCAAAACCGGTAATGTGGCAGCGAGCAATTTCACACGGGAGCGCACCGGTGGCGGCAAACGACGCACACCTCAATATCCGCATCGATTTGGCCAACAGCCGGCTGGGCCCGGGCAAGGCAGCGCTGCTGCAGGCGATAAACCAGACGGGTTCGATCTCGGCGGCGGCGCGGTCGCTCGGCATGTCGTATGCGCGCGCCTGGAACCTGACCGAGAGCATGAACTCGGCCTTCCGGGAACGCCTGGTCGAGACCTTTGCCGGGGGCAATCGCCGCGGGGGCGCCGCGTTGACGCCCACCGGTGAGCAGGTGCTGGAACTTTATGAGCGGATTCGCGACGAAGCCGAATCGGCGGTCGCCGGCAGGCTCAAGGCCATGGACGCCCTCAGGGCCCCCTGAACCCAATCGTCAGTCAGCTCAACGCTCCAGTACGGGCTTGCCCCGCCAAAGCGGGAACTGTTTGGCTGTATTGCGGTCTACTAAACCGTTAGAATTGAATTTCGGTCAGTCGTAAGGCCGAGAACCCGATCAGCTATTGGGATACGGGGGCGACATGGCTTCGACGTGGGTGTTGAAACTTTATGTGCATGCCGAGGGACAGAGTACCTCGTAAATCCAACTGTAAAACTTATAGTTGCCAACGACGACAACTACG
>JAZBOT010000022.1:0-3522 GCA_036351295.1 Gammaproteobacteria bacterium
CCGGTGATTTCGGCGGCGGTGTCGAAAACGAACAGGCCGCGCGAACGCTCAACGAACACGTTGAAAACGTCCAGCGATTCATATTCGCCGCCGACGGTGAACACGAAGTCGTTCCACACATAGTCGGCCTGACCGAACAGGGTCAGACGCTCGTCGGCATAGTCGTTGGCGTGGCGGAAGCGGTCGCAGCCGAGGAAAATGTCCTCACCGGCCTCGGTCAACAGCCCGTCCAGTGGGGTGCCAGCAAGGTCTGCAGGCTCGAGATCAAGCAGCTCGATCGCGCCCACACCGGGGCCTGCGCGGCAGATCTGGCCTCGCGAGAACTCCTTGTAGTTGATACGGAAGGTGGTCGAGAGATTCGCGCTCCAGTCAGAGAACAGCTGACCGGTGTAGGCCTCGAGCTCCACCGGGATGTCGTACCATGCCGACTCCAGCTCGTCCGCGCCCACGCTCGTGCCGGTCTCTTCGGTACTCTGGTAGGTGAACGATGCACGGTGGTTGTCGTTGATGTTCCAGTCAAACTTGGTGAGCAGGCGCTCGGAGGTGACCGGCGTGGATGCAGTCAGCGGGCGGGTACCCGGGTCGAAGCCGTAGGTGTCGATGGTCAGCTGACGCAGGGCATCGAAGAAGCCCGGCTGAATCCCGTTGTTGGCGTCGGAGTTGCGAAAATCCACGTTCTCCGCCGACTCGTACTCATCGTAAGACAGGAAGAAAAACAGTTTGTCCTTGATAATCGGGCCACCGAGGGTGAAGCCATACTCCTCCTCTTCGAAGGGCGCTACGGTAAAGTCCCGGTCACCGTCGAAGGTATCGCCGATGAAGTCGTCGTCCTGGTAGTAGTAGAACGCAGAGCCATCCCACTCGTTGGTACCCGACTTGGTGGTCACGTTGACCAACCCCCCGGTGAAACCGGAGATGATCACCGAGTAATCCGAGGCCACAACTGACGCTGATTCGATGGCATCGATATTGATCGGCGAGCGCGCGGTCGCGTAGGTACCGTCGCTGAGCCCGAAGTCATCCTGCTGCAGCGCACCGTCGATCGCCAGACCATTGAAGCGCGGGTTGGCACCGGCCACGGAGAGATTACCCTCACCGCTGGAATTGGCCAGGGGATCGCGGATCAGGGTACGGATCACATCCCGACGGGTCGCCGGCTGATTGGCCACATCCTCGGCACTGAAGTCAGAACCCACACCGTTGGCGATGTCAGAGCCGAGTGCCTGGGCGGTCACATAGACCTCCTCGATGGCATCGGTTCCCTCCCGCTGCAGACGAAGGCGCAACAGCGGCTGGGAGCCCGGCTGGAAGTACAGGTCCTCGACCCGGCGCTCGCGGTAGCCCGGCGCCTTGATGATCACCGTGTAGGGGCCACCCACACGCAGGCCGCTCTGGAAGAAGTTGCCGGCATCGCCCGAGGTGCTGGTCTTGGTGGCTGCCGTGGGCTGGTGGATGATGGTGACCTCTGCGCCGCTGACCGCCGTGCCGCCGGCATCAACCACCGCGCCGTTCAGCGTCGCAGTAGTGAGGTTCGATGCCACCGCCTGCTGGGTGGCGGTTGCCGATGCCGTCGCGATGCACATGTACAGCGCGCAGCGGGCGAGCATGGGCGCCGCAGCGCCTCGTCTGGACTTCGGTTTTTGCACGTTGTTTCTCCCTGAGGTTAGGCGGAACTCTATGCGGACACGGCTGTCTCAGCGGTTGTCGCGCCCCGGGGCGGACGGCCTTGGCGCACTGCCCCTCGCAGCACGAAATGCCTGGCACGCCTACCCAGGGCCTCGGCGGACACGAGCAGACTCCGGACAGCCTCATCCGGTGCCGCGCACTCTATTCGGTTCTGATGACGCTTGTGTGACATGGCAGGCAGCCATTAGCGGGAATATTCCCGATTGACTGAATGGCCAAATAACGGCCACGCCTCGCGCGGCTTGAAGATCCCGCCAAAAGCGTTATAATATTTAACACTTTTTATTCGGAGGGCGAGGGCGGGATCGCCCGGCTCGCACCGAGGTCGTTCATCTCGACCCTGAAGAACCCTCAACCGCTGAAGACTCAACCCTTAGGGAAAGGAACACGCGCATGTCGATCGAACGAATCGTGCTGGCTTTTGCCGGCACCGTAGTGCTGGTATCCGTGCTGCTCGCGGTCTATGTCACACCGGCCTGGCTGTGGCTGACGGCCTTTGTGGGCGCCAACCTGCTGCAGTCCGCCTTCACCGGATTCTGCCCGCTGGCCATCGTGCTGAAGAAACTCGGTCGCCAGAGCGGTACGGCGTTCTGAAGCCGGCGCAGACTGACAGCGCAGCCGGGCAGCCGGGCAGCCGGGCAGCCGGGCAGTCGAATGTACTCGACCGCCCGGACCTGGTAAGACACCGCGCTCAGCCGATGGCGCAGCTTTCCTTGCTGTTGCCCGCATCCAGGTAATCCCTGAACACGCGCGGCGGCCTGCCACGGCCAGACCAGAGGTATTCCTGGCCGTCCACCTCCAGACGGTACTTGGGCGGCACCTCGGACTTCTTTTTGGCGGCTCGCCTCGACTTTCCCGCGCGCCTCTTGCCGGCGGCCTTGGCGGTGCTGCGACCCTTGCGACCGCGACGCGCACCGAGGTCGCTGGGATCGATCGCATTTTCCTCGATCAGCGCATTGATCTTGGCAATCGCCGCCTGCCGGGCCCGCTCGGCCTGCTGGTTGGCTTTTTCCTGCTCGCGCGCTAACGCCTCGGAAAACACCTGCACCAGCTCTGTCAGTTCCTGAAGATTCAGACGACGCGCTTCAGCACGCAACTGCCGCCTGGACTGCAACAAACCGGAAAGCACACCGGAATCAGAACCCATAAAAACTCCCCAATCAGTAGTGGCCGCAACCCGATCCCGTGGCAAAGCCGAAGGCCGGTGGCGCCATCAGATACGTTGTGGCCGGCACGAAGGCCGGATGATGCTTGCTGGTACACCGCGCGGAGCCGTGAGGCTGATGAACTCACACCCTCCCTACCCGGTCCGGCGGGCCGTTGAAAAGCTGCTCCGGACCCCGGCGGCATCCGGACAGCACTTCGAGCGCGCTGCTTCTGAAAAACTGCAAGAACAAAAATAGCACGCTGAATTTGTGCGCGAACCACCGTTGATTTAAAACAACGGAAGCAACAGTTTAAACCATTTCAACGACGGCTGACAGCACGCTGCAAAATCGAATTTCACTCACAGTGCAGGTATCATACGCAACGCAGCACCCACCGCTGGCATTGAGATCGTGCGTGACGCTGCGCCATCCACTCAATTCCGTGATTTCAATCCCGCTGCAGGATTAAAAGCCCCTTGAAAAACGCCGCGAGTAGGGTTGCATGCGAGGCACACGCAGCGCGGCGACCGAGACACTTAAAACCGAGACAGTCAAAAATTAGACAGGCAAGGGAGCTAGCAGTGCGCAAGCAGTCAGACGCCCCCGCAGCGGTTTTTCAACCGCCTGTCGACGCGGCTCCAGCGTTACCGGCAGTAAATGAGAGGCAACACCGCAAATCACCCGAGGC
>JAZBOT010000023.1:0-8183 GCA_036351295.1 Gammaproteobacteria bacterium
TCTGGCGGAGCCCATCGTCACCGAACTGGGCCTGGCTGAGCACTGCGCGGTGCTGGTCGGTGGCGATTGCGCCGGGCACAGCAAACCCCACCCGGCGCCACTCGAGCTGGTCATGGCCCGGCTCGGCGCGAAGGCCGCAGAAACGGTCTACGTGGGTGACGCGGCGAAAGACATCATCGCCGGGCAGGCTGCCGGAATGATCACCGTTGCGGTGAGCTGGGGGTATATCATCCCCGGTGAAGATCCCGCTTCGTGGGGCGCTGATTACATGATTACCAAGCCGGAAGAACTACTGACGCTGTGAATGTGCTTGCAGACATCTGGTCAGGTCTTGACCTGCAGCAGCAGCTGTACCTCAGCTACGCGGCGGCAGCGCTTATCGGGCTGGTGATCGGCGCGGTGCTGCAGCATCTGCTGGGCCGGGTAACCCGCATCCGCCTCGAAGCTGAAATAGCGCTGCGCGATGCTCAGCTAAAAACCGAGGAAATCCGCGCTGCCGAACGCAATGCGGCGCTGGAAGCCGCCCGGCAGAATCTCACCGCCGTATTCAGTGACCTCGCCCGCTCATCGCTGGAACAAAACAGCGAGAATTTTCTGCGCCTGGCCGGCCAGCGCCTCGACCTGCAGCAGGAACGCGCAAAGGCGGAGCTGGGAGAACGGCAAAATGCGGTGGAAGCACTGGTCAAGCCGATTCGCGACGCGCTTGAGCGTACCCATGCCCAGATCGATGAAATTGAGAAAAGCCGGCGCGAGGCCTACGGCAGCCTGACGGCGCAACTGAGCGCTGTGCACAGCGGGCAGGAAAGTCTGCGGTCGGAAACCAGCAAGCTCGTGAGCTCTCTCCGCCAGCCCAACGTGCGTGGCCAGTGGGGCGAGCTGACTCTGCGGCGGCTGGCGGAGCTCGCTGGCATGGTGGACCGCTGCGACTTTGCTGAGCAGGTGCACGTAAAAACCACCGGCAGCGACCCGAACGCGCGACCCGACATGATCATCCACTTGCCTGAAAAAGGGCAGCTGGTTGTGGATGTCAAAACGCCGCTCGACTCGTATCTGAAGGCGGTCGAAGCAAGCGATGACGAGGTGCGCAAAAAGCATCTGGAAGGCCATGCACGCAGCATGAGCGAACATGTGCGCAAGCTGGCGAGCAAAGCGTATTTTGACCAGTTTGAGCGTAGCCCGGAGTTCGTCATCCTGTTCGTGCCCGGCGATCAGTTTCTTTCGGCCGCCCTGGACGTCAAGCCCATGCTGCTCGACGACGCGCTGCGCAACAAGGTGTTGCTGGTCACTCCCACCAGCCTGGTCGCGCTGTTGAAGGTTGTCGCCTACGGCTGGATGCAGTTTAAGCTGGCGGAAAACGCTGAGGAGATTCGCGATCTGGCCATTGAAATGCATAAGCGCCTGGGCACTTTTACCGGGCATTTGAGTAACGTCGGCCGCAAGCTCGACGACAGCGTAAAGTCATACAACAGCGCCATTGCATCGCTGGAGAGCCGGGTGCTGCCGCACATGCGCAAGATCAGTGAACTGGGCGCCGACTCCGGCAAGGAAGACACCACACCGGAAATTATTGATCGCACCACTCGCGAGCTGAAGTTGATCGCCGATGAGCTGACTTCTGCGGAGCAAACGGATGAGCAATAACTAATGAGCGATAAAGCGACCATTGACCCGCGGACGTATACGGCACCGCCTGCACTCCTCGCGGAACGGATCATTATGGTGACCGGCGCGGGTGATGGTATCGGCGCGCAAGCAGCTCGCACCTGTGCTGCGTTCGGCGCAACCGTAATTCTGGTGGGCCGCACACAGGCCAAACTGCAGGCCGTGCATGATGCCATCGTCGCAGCGGGCCACCCGGAGCCAAGCATCGCTTCGATTGATTTTGCCCGGGCACAGGGCGACGACTATCAGACCATTGCAGCAGCGGTCGAGCAGACGTTCGGCCATCTGGACGGTTTGCTCAATAACGCCGGAATACTCGGCTACCTGAGCCCTGTCGATCACTATGAAGTGGCCAAGTGGCTGGAAGTCATGCATGTCAATCTGAACGCGCCCTTTATACTGACGCAGGCACTGCTGCCCCTGCTGCAAAAATCAACCGATGCGTCGATCGTTTTCACCTCCAGCAGTGTCGGCCGCAGAGGCCGCGCGTTTTGGGGTGCGTATGCCGTATCGAAATTCGGCACCGAGGGCCTTATGCAGACTCTGGCAGATGAACTGACAGACATTCGCGTCAATTGCATCAACCCCGGCGCCACGCGCACCGCGATGCGACGCAAAGCCTATCCGGGCGAAGACCCAAGCCGGCTGCGCACGCCGGCCGAAATTATGGCGCCCTACCTGTACCTGCTGGGCCCCGACAGCCGCGGTGTCAGCGGCCAAAGTTTCGACTGCCAGTAGGCCGGCGCGTTATTCACCCGGCACTGCCGCGCGGAGTTCAGCCAACTCGGCGTCGGTGAGATCACGATACTGGCCGGGCCGCAGCGCGCGCGGCAACGCCAGCGGCCCGTAGCGCAGGCGCAGCAGCCGGCTCACGCGGCAACCCACGGCCTCAAACAGCCGCCTTACAATCCGGTTGCGCCCTTCACTGACGGTGACGACACAGGATTTATTCATGCCTTCACCGGCTGTTATCAGCAACGAGTCAAACCGCGCCGGGCCGTCCTCCAGCACCACACCGCTCAGCAGCTGCTCGACGACAGCGTCGCTGAGATCTCCGTATACGCGTACTGAGTATTCCCGGGGCAACTGAGCCGACGGGTGCATGAGAGTATGCGCCAGTTCGCCATCAGTGGTGAGCAGCAGCAGCCCGGTCGTCTGATAGTCGAGGCGCCCCACGCTGACCCAGCGGGCGCCGCGCAGGCGCGGCAGCGAATCGAAAACGGTGCGACGCCCTTCCGGGTCCTTGCGCGTGCAGATTTCCTCCGGGGACTTGTGATACATGATCGTGCGCTGCGCCTGCAGACGATTCACCACCCTGACCGGCTTGCCGTCAACCAGGACGCGTTCGTCGCCCTCCACCTGCTGACCCAGCTCGGCCAGCTCGCCGTTAACCCGCACGCGCCCGGCCAGAATCCAGCGCTCTATCTCACGGCGGGAACCATAGCCCAGCCCGGCCAGCCATTTTTGCAGGCGTTCAGCCATGAAAAGTATTCCTGTGATGTCCTGTAGGCGCACCGCAGGCCGGTGCAGGAAAGCCTTGCTCAGCGTTTCTTTATGGGCACAACTTCAGCGCGCTCGGCGTTAAAGTCCGTCTCCGGCTCACGCGCCGCCGCATCGCGAGCTTCATCCAGCGAGGCGACGTTGCCATCATCGTCTGCAGGTGAGCCGGACTCGGCATCAGGAACTGAATCATCAGGCGGGCCCGGGTCAGCGGCTGTTTCGGTTGCGGCGAGCGGCTCCACTGCCGCATTGCCGTCCAGCAACTCCGGCGGTTCGTCGGTGACCGCCAGCGGGTCGACCTCAACCGGATCGACACCACCGGCCGCATCGTCAGCTTCTGCATGATCGTCGGGGCGCTGATCCGCGGTGCCGAGCTCGAGTTGCAAATCGACCGGCTCAAGCTCGGCCAGCTCAGCCAGCGGCGGCAAATCATCGAGCCGCTTCAGGCCAAAATAGTCGAGAAAAAACCGCGTTGTACCGAAGATAGCCGGTTTGCCGGGCACATCGCGATGCCCGACCACCTTTATCCAGTCACGTTCAAGCAGCGTACGAATAATGTTTGAACTCACGGTCACGCCGCGAATTTCCTCGATGTCGCCGCGAGTCACGGGCTGCCGGTAGGCAATGATAGCGAGCGTCTCCATCAGCGCACGGGTATAGCGCGGTGGCCGCTCTTCCCACAATTTGGTCAGCCACTGCCCCATCTCCTGACGGACCTGGACCCTGAAACCGCTTGCCACCTCGCGGATCTCAATCCCGCGGTCAGCATATTCCTGAGTCAGGGCCGCCAACTGCTCGCGAATCTCCGACTTTTCGGGGGCCACCTCATCGGCAAACAGCCCTTTCAGCTGATCGACCGTCAACGGGCCACCGGCGGCAAGCAGAGCGGCTTCAACAATGTTTTTGAGTTGCTGCGATTCCATGGCTGTCCTGGATTGGGCTAGACCCCGGAACCCCCGTCGGCGTCAGGAGTCGGGCCCGGCGAAAGGCGGGTACTGGCAGAGGCTGCGCGCACATGAATCGGCGAATAGGGCTCGCCCTGCGCCAGCTCAATCAACGATTCTTTCAGCAGCTCCAGCAAAGACAAAAAGGTAACGGTAACGCCCATCCGGCCCTCAAGCGGGTCGAACAAGTCGTTAAAGTGCACAAACTCACGGGCGTTTAGCCTCTCGAGAACTTCGCTCATCCGCTGCCGCACTGACAACGCCTCACCCTGAATGTGATGGTGCGCTAAGGTCTCGGCCCGCTTCAAAACATCTTTGAAGGCAATTAGCAGCTCTTTCAGCTGCAGGTCGGGCAACTTCTGGACCTTTTGCCTCTCCATCGGTTCGGCGCTGGCAACAAAGGTGTCGCGCTCAAGACGCGGCAGCTGGTCAATATCATCAGCCGCATTCTTGAAGCGCTCATACTCCAGCAAGCGGCGCACCAGCTCGGCGCGCGGATCGTCTTCTTCCTGCTCATCCGCTTCGACACGGGGGAGCAGCATGCGCGACTTTATCTCGGCCAGCATCGCCGCCATCAGGAGATATTCCCCGGCGAGGTCGAGCTGCATATTCTTCATCAAATCGATGTATTCGACGTATTGCCGCGTTATCTCGGCGATCGGAATATCCAGGATGTTGAGGTTTTGGCGCCGTATCAGGTACAGCAGCAGGTCAAGCGGACCTTCAAATGCCTCAAGGAACACCTCGAGGGCATGCGGAGGAATATAGAGGTCGCGCGGAAGTTCAGTGACAGCCTCGCCGTCAACGATAGCGAACGGCATCTCGCCCTGAGACGGCCGCGCTGCGGGGTCGCCACTCACCAGCAACGGCGGCTGCTCCGGCACATTGGCAACCACCGTGAGCTGCGGCTTGGTAACGGCTTTGCCTTCCGGCATCAGAACCCCTTAAAAACCAACCAGAAATAGCACGAGGCTTTCCACAAACTGCATCAGCGGCCTGACGAGCGCGCCCAGAAAGCCCGTGACCAACAAAAACGCCACGATTATAAGGCCGAATGGCTCAATGACATCGAGATATTTGCCAATGGATTCACTCACCAGACCACGCAGCACCCGGCCACCGTCCAACGGTGGTAGAGGAAGCAGATTAAAAGCAGCCAATAAAATATTGATAAATATTCCGATCCTTGCCATTTCGAGGGCGAATTCACCGGCCATGTTCTGCGCCATTCCAAATACAACCACGAACTTGAAAACCAGCGCCCAGCCGACCGCCATCACGAAATTGGCGGCGGGACCCGCAATAGCAACAAACGCCATGTCGCGCTTTGGATTGCGCAGGTTGTTGTAGCCCACCGGCACCGGCTTGGCCCAGCCGAACAGAAAGCCTGTTGTCAGATACAGAAATAAAGGCACCGCTACAGTGCCGACCGGGTCGATATGCTTGATCGGATTGAGTGACAGTCGCCCGAGCATCTCGGCTGTGCGATCACCGAACTGTCGGGCGGCACGGCCGTGAGCGACCTCGTGCAGCGTTATTGCGAAAACAACCGGTATGGCCCCGACCGCGATCGCGCGAAGAATCTGATCAATTTCAGGCATTGGATGAGTATAGCGACTGGCAGCGCCGGTCAGGTGAAATCAGCTGCATCGCCCTTGCCATGACGCACGACGACGGGAAAATCGCCGGTGAGGTCAACCACCGTCGTCGGCTCAATTCCGCAACTACCGGCTGCCAGAATCAGATCAACATCTCCGCGCAAACGCTCATACATCTCATCCGGATCGGTCAATGGGAGCTCGTCGCCGGGCAGGGTCAGGGTCGAACTCATAAAGGGCCCACCCAGCATGGCCAGCAGCGCCTGCGGGACCGGGTGATCGGGCAACCGTATACCTATGGTTTTGCGCTTCTGGTTTTGCAGTGGCCGGGGGACACTGCGGCTCGCCTGCAAAATAAAGGTGTAGGGCCCGGGTGTATGCGCCTTGAGCGTTCGGTAGTGCCAGTTGTCAACCCGCGCAAACGTCGCAATCTCGGCCAGATCGCGGCAAATCATCGTGAAATTGTGGTCGCGATCGGTTTGCCGTATGCGCTGGATTTCCCGGATCGCCCGCTTGTCGTCCAGGGCGAAACCGAGGGCATAACAGGAATCAGTCGGATACACGATAATTGCCCCCCCGCGCAGTGCTTCGGCGGCCTGCGCAAGCAATCGTTTCTCCGGGTTCCGGGGATGCAGTTCAATCAGTTGCGTCATCACTTACCTCGGTGCACCAGATAGATGCACCCGGCGATCGTCGTTTCGGTATTATTCAGGCTAATGAATTCGTCTGAGCCGCAGGGCTTTCTGGGGCCTGCAACTCGACACCACGATTATAGCGACTGAACCGATGCAAGCACTTGTCGATTTCCTGCCGGCCCTCGCGTTTGTCGTCACTTACTGGCTGACCAAAGACATGTCTTTGGCCATCGTGGTCATCATGGGGGCCATCACACTGCAGTTGCTGGGCACGTGGCTTATCAAGCGCACCGTCAGCAAAATGTTGCTGGCATCAGCAGCTCTGGTGATCGTTCTGGGCGGCATCAGCCTCGTCCTCGACGACCCGGTGTTCTTCAAGTGGAAACCCACCGGCCTCTATTGGCTGTTTGCCGTTATCTTTCTGGGCAGCCAGTATATCGGCGACAAGCCTGTCGCCCAGCGCATGATGACTTCAATATCTACCGATGAACTCAGGCTGCCGGAGAGCATCTGGCGCCAGCTCAACCTGATGTGGGTTGCCTTTTTCCTGTTTGCCGGCGCGCTGAACATCTATGTGGCCTATCAGTTTGACGAAGCCACCTGGGTCAACTTCAAACTATTCGGACTGTTTGGACTGACATTTGTGTTTTTGCTGCTCCAAAGCCTGTGGCTGTC
Organism: Gammaproteobacteria bacterium; assembly: GCA_036351295.1. Taxonomy (GTDB): domain Bacteria; phylum Pseudomonadota; class Gammaproteobacteria; order Steroidobacterales. The sequence goes on from JAZBOT010000023.1 coordinate 7,015, forward strand.
GCGATTTCTGGAAGACGGAGATTCATGATGTATTACGCCGTGATCAGTCAGGATGTGCCTGACAGCGCGCCGCTGCGCGCCAGCGCCCGACCCGCACATCTCCGGCGGCTCGAGGAACTAAAGGCCGCAGGGAGGCTGCTTACGGCCGGCCCATGCCCTGCTATAGACTCCGCCGACCCGGGCCCGGCCGGATTCACCGGCAGCGTAGTCATTGCTGAATTCGACGATCTGCCTGCAGCACAAGCATGGGCTGACGCTGATCCGTATGTCGCAGCGGGCGTGTATGCGGAGGTGATGGTAAAACCGTTCAACCCGGTCTTACCCTGAATCCCGCATGGACAATCAATCACGCATCGACGACATGCGGCGCCGTCTAACGATCGGGCTGCAGCCCACCAGGCTGGAGATTGAAGATCAAAGCCATCTGCATGCGGGACACACCGGCGCGAAAGAAGGCAAAGGTCACTTTAAGGTCACCATCGTCAGCCCCAGCTTTGCAGGGCTGAGCCCTATCAAGCAACACCGTCTCGTCTATGAAGCGCTTGGCGAAATGATGCAGACAGATATCCACGCCGTTACGATCTTGGCATCAAGCAGCTAACCACCGGCCCGACCCGGCCTCCTTCTCAAACTCAGCCAATTACGGCAGAACAGGACCCCGCACCTGGCCCTGTCAGCGAGCTGTTACTGTCGACGTATTTGACAAAATCCATAGACAAATCTGCGCACTTTTTAACGAAACACACGCAAGTTCTTGCTAATAATGGCAAACTAGCACAGTCCGCTGAATCTAATGCGCGTGAGAAAAATCTCGTAAGCTGTTGTTTTTATTTATACCTCAGGTCGGCGTTACGTAGCGCCCCTACCCTCAGTAAAATCACTTATGTCTAATAGTTGACTCGACATAAGCCAGACCCTAATTTCTAATCTATAAGAATTATGTTTAAGCATGGATGAGTCACCCAAGCGCGGGCTTCTCGCCGCCTACGGCAGGCTGCTGAGGCCACTGATAAGGATACTCATCAGGAACGGTGTTTCGTTTGCCGAGTTTGCGGACGTTGCAAAGCAAGCCTACGTAGAGGTAGCTGAAAGGGACTTTGCAATACGGAATGTGCCGATAACCGACTACAGGATATCGGCATTAACTGGGCTCAGGCGGGAGGAAGTCA
>JAZBOT010000024.1:0-23070 GCA_036351295.1 Gammaproteobacteria bacterium
CGCCGCAGCGGGCCTGCCGTTCGCGGCAGCACTGGAGGGGTCTGAGTTGACGGCATCTGCGAGCACGACCACATTGGCAGCACCCACCGGGCCCGGCCGGCTGTTCGGCCCCGGGCCAGCGGGTTGGTGGGACTCGGAGCGGGTCTCTTGCCCCAAGGTGCTGCGCGGTGACGACGGCATCTGGCGCATGTGGTACTACGGGCGGGATGCCGAATTCGACCGGCAGATCCTGCTGCCGACGGGGCGCGTCGGCCACGCGATTTCGCCGGACGGCATCACCTGGGAACGCGTGCGCGGCCCCCTGACGATGGGCTGTGTCTTTGAGCCGCATCCGCGTGAGGATCGGTTTGACTCCGGGCACGTCGGCATCAGCGATATTCACTTCCGCGACGGTCTCTACTGGATGTGGTATTTCGGTGGCGACCGCATTGTGCGCGACGTACTCGGCTTCCCGGTTAAAGGTTTCCCCCTGCGGCCAGGTTGCGCTGTCTCACGCGACGGCCTGAACTGGACGCGAATTGCAGGGCCATACAACGGCGCCCTGCTGGATGCCGGCGGGCCCGATGATTTCGACGCCATAATGACGGCCTGGCCACAAGTTATCCCCTGGCCCGACGGCAGTTGGCGCATGTACTACCACGGCATGGATCGGCAGCAGCGTTACACCTTGGGCTGGGCGGAATCCGTTGACGGGCTGCGCTGGGAAAAGCGCGGGCCGCTGCTGGGGCCGGGCGAAAGCGGTCGCTTTGATGATCTGGGCGTCGCCACCCGCCACATCCTGCGGCTGGGTGACCGGTGGGTGATGTTCTATGAGGGCTGCCGGGACATCGGCAGCCGCATGCAGGTAGACCGCCAGCTCGGCGTGGCCGTTTCCACAGACGGTCTCGACTGGCAGCGGCTGCCGGGGCCGAATGCAAACGGCAGCGTGATCGCGGGCGCCGAGACCGGCACGGGACCCGACGGCGAGCCGTGGGACATTCGCCTCGGCTGCCCGCATGTCGTACCGCTGGACGACGGCAGTCTGCGGCTCTATTACATCGGGTCGAATGAGCGCCGCGGTGACACCGAACTCGACACGGTCAACCAGATAGGCCTCGCGGTGAGCGACGGCGACATCCTGCAGTGGCGACGTTGGCAAGCCACCGGTTGAGACAACCGCTGCGTCTGCTGCGCGCAGCCGCGGGCCTGTGGCTGGTTGGTGCTGTGCTCGCCGCCCCGCTGCCGGCGCGGGCAGACCCCAACGCGCTGCCTGTCCATACGATGCAGTGGCAGGCGCTGGCCGAACGCATCGTGGCGCAGCTGCAGCTGGAGCCTGGAGAACGCGTTATCTCGTTGGGGCATCCGGGAAAATTCGAGGCGCTTATCCCGCATTTACGCTACGCGGTGATAAAAGCCGGCGGCACCGACCTGGGTGTCCTCGACACGCTGCAAGAGCCGTTTCCGGACAACTGGGACACCGAATTGCTCAACGCGGGCTTTGCGCGGGCACGCACCGACTTCGTCGACCTGCTGCGCGATGTCGATGCGGCCATCATGCTGCCGGGCGCTAACCCGACCCAACCCGCCTATGCTGCGCTGCAGATGCTGCTGTTCAACGAAGGCGGGCCGCGCCGGACCATCCACTTTCACTGGACCGATGCCTACAGTTCATCAGGTAACCTGTATGGACTGATGGGCGTGACCGTGCTGCCCGGTCACCCACCACCGCCGATGCAAGTCATTGACCGGGTCTATCAGCGCGCGGTGCTGGAAACCGACCTCGAGGCGCTGGCCGCGAGCCAGGCCGAGTTCGCCGCCGCGATAAAGGATGCGGAGGTCCGCATTACCTCCCCGGCCGGAACCGATCTGCGCTTTCGGGTCGGCGGGCGCGACATTATTCAACAGAACGGCGATGCCTCCGCGGCCCGTATGCGGGCCGGCGCCGCATTCCTGACCCGCGAAGTAGAAATCCCCGCCGGCGTGGTCCGCGTCGCGCCACTTGAAAGCACGGTCAATGGCGTGGTCGTGCTGCCGTACTCGGCGTGGCACGGCCGGTCAGTCAGCAACGCGCGCATCCGCTTTACCGAAGGCCGCATCACCGCGCTGAATGCGGATTCGGGCGCTGAGCACCTGCGCGCTGAACTTGAGCAAGCTCCGGCGGAAGCACGCCAGTTCCGCGAGTTCGGACTCGGCTTCAATCCGCTGCTAACGGTGCCGGAAGACAACGCCTCGTGGATACCCTATTTTGGTTATGGCGCGGGCATTGTTCGCGTGGGTTTTGGCAATAATTTTGAGTTGGGCGGCGCAGTTCGCGGCAATTATTTTCGCTGGCGCGATTTTCTGACCGACGCCACCGTTTCGGTCGACGGCACGGTCTGGGTAGAGCGCGGAACGCTGCTGCGTTAGCAGCAATCGTCAACAGAGGCATATTGATGAACACTAAGCTCAGCCTGGGGGCATTGCTGGTCGCGGTGCTCGCGGGCTTACCGCTGCACCCGACCGTGGCAGCTGACAACAGTGCGCTGAAAGCGGCCGCGATGGACTACATCGACGCCGAGTCAGCCATCCTCGCGCAAACCAGCCGCGCGATCTGGAGCTACGCAGAGACCAGTCTCGAAGAATCGCAATCATCCGCGGTGCTGCAGGATTTGCTGCGCGCCAGCGACTTCGAGGTCGAAGCCGGTGTCGCAGGCATGCCGACCGCGTTTGTCGCCACGTACGGCAGCGGCGCGCCGGTCATCGGCATTCTCGCCGAATACGACGCCTTGCCGGGGGTTTCGCAGGCAGCCACCCCCACGCCGCAAACTGGTCCCAACCCGCTCGCGGGTCACGCCTGCGGCCATTCCGTATTCGGTGCGGGTTCGGCCGGTGCGGCGCTGGCGCTCGCCGAGCTGATGCGTACGGGCAAACTGAGCGGGACGCTTCGTCTGTACGGCACGCCCGCAGAGGAAACCGGTATCGGCAAAGTGTATATGCTGCGGGCGGGACTGTTCGATGACGTCGACGTCATGCTCGGCTGGCATCCGGGCTCCATGACGCTGGTGCCCTATGGAACCAGCATGGCGCTGGTCAACGTGAAGGTTCGGTTTCGGGGTGCGGCCGCCCACGCGGCCGCGCAGCCCTACGCCGGCCGCAGCGCGCTGGACGCCGTGGAGCTTATGAACATGGGCGTCAACATGATGCGCGAGCACGTCAAAGACGATGCGCGGATTCATTACGTCATTACCAACGGCGGCGGCCAGCCGAACGTGGTGCCACCTGAGGCCGAGGTCTGGTATTACATCAGGGCCTACAAGTTCACCGATGTCGTTGCGTACTTTGAGCGTTTCAAGGAGATCGCGGCGGGTGCGGCGCAAATGACGCAAACCGCGGTAGAGGCCATCGAGATTCAGTCGGAAATCCACGAGATGATCCCCGTGCGCTCGCTCGCGGAGGTGATGCATGCCAACCTGACTGCGATCGGCCCACCCGCGTGGAGCGCAGCAGAACTCGAATTCGCGCGGGCAACTCAGAAAAATTACGTCGCCAATGCGCTTAGCCAGCTGCCCGCAGATGCGCCGGCACTGCACGCTGAAATACTGCCGCTGCCACCGCAACCGATCAAGGGCTCGGCGTCTACAGATATCGGCGACATTTCGTGGTTTGTCCCGGTCGGCAACGTGATGGTCGCAGGCTACGGGTATGGTTTGCCGACCCATTCCTGGCCGGTGGTCGCCGCGAGCGGGTCGGCCATCGGTGACCGGGCGCTGATCGTTGCCGCCAAAGCCATCGCCGCCACCGCGATCGATATATACCGCGACCCGGAGCTGCTCGCGGCCATCCAGGCTGATTTCAAGGCCACGCGCGGTACGGCACCCTGGCAGACGCTGATTCCCGAGGGTCAGCAAGCGCCGCGGCAGGTGCGCTAAGCCCGATGCGCGTGCGGCTGGTACTCGGCGCGCTGGTCTTGTCATGGACCGGGCATGTCCATGCAGCCGACAGCCTTGCTGCGGAGCGCATCGTTCGCCTTGAGAAATCGATGCAACAACTGGTCGACGCCGGCACCCGCCAGGGCATCGTCTGGGCGGTAGCGCGGGACGGTGTCATCCTGCACTCCGGCGCGCATGGCTGGCGCGACCGGGATGCGGCGCAGCCGATTGCCCTCGACTCCGTATTCCGCATTTACTCAATGACGCGCGCTGTCACCGCCGTGGCGCTGCTGCAGCTGGTTGATCAGGGCAAGGTGCGGCTGACTGACCCGGTCGGCGACTACCTGCCGGCGCTGCAGGATCTGCGGCAAATCACCCGTATCGACGCTGAAGGCGTGGTTACCGGGCCGGCTACCGAGCCCGTCACGCTGCAGCAGCTGCTCACCTACACGGCCGGATTCGCTTATGCACCGCAGTATCCCGCCAGCGTCGGGGTCGACCACCGGGCCATCCTGGCGCTGCACCAGACACCGGCAGCCGCCATGCAGAAGCTGGCAAGCTATCCGCTGCGGGACGCACCCGGCGCGCGCTGGCGGTACGGGTACCACTCGGATGTGCTGGGCATACTTGTTGAAACCGTCAGCGGGCAGCGGCTCGACAACTACCTGCAGGAACATATTTTCGCGCCTCTGGCGATGCGCGACACCGGTTTCGTCGCCCGCGAGCCGGAGCGACTCGTGCATGCATACGACGATGCGGGCAACGACATTACCGCGCAGTTGCCACCGTCGTCCGACTACCTGCAGCCGACGGTATTTCATTCCGGCGGCGGCGGTCTGGTGTCGACGGCCGGCGACTGGGTGCGCTTCGCCAGCATGCTGATCAATGACGGTACGCTCGGCGACGTACGCATAATAAGCGCAGCGAGTGCACGGGCCATGCGCCGCAATCAGCTTACGCCGGCGCAGGGGCCGCTGTTCGATTACCCCGAGGCAGACTTCGGCCAGCCGGGCTTCGCCGCGCGCTTCGCCGGCTACGGCTGGGGCTATTCGGTAGGGGTACGGCTGGCAGACGGCGCGCACAGCATCCCAGGGCAGCCGGGCGAGATCAGCTGGGGGGGTCTGGCCAATACACAGTGGCTCCCCGTCCCGGAAAGCGGTCTGGTGGCGGTGGTGTTCGCCCAGTATTTCGGCGCGCGTGCGCCCGCAACCGATACGGCCCTGCGCACCGCGCTGTTTGCTGAACCGCCCGACTGAAAGCGCCGCGCGCTAATTGCAACGACGAGGAGTAACCATGCAGTACGACAAAGGCAAACGCCGCACACTTAAAAATCTCGCCGCCGCAGGCGCCATTGCCAGTCTGCCGGCTGTCTTGGCCGGCTGCGCGGCGCCGACACGCAAGGATGCGGACGTCATTGTCATCGGTGCCGGGCTGTCCGGACTCAACGCGGCCATCCTGCTGCAGGATCAGGGCTTCGACGTGCAGGTGCTGGAGGGGAGCGCCCGGGTTGGCGGCCGGGTTTTCACGCTGGACGACCAGCCGCACAAGCCGGAAGCCGGCGGCAGCGAATTCAGTCTGGTGAGCTATGCGCGCATCCTCGACATGATTAACCGGCTGGAACTGGAAGTCGTCCCGTGGCGGGGCACCGACGTACGTTTTGCCTACTTTGTGAACGGCGAACTCGTAGCGGGTGAGGACTGGCCAGCATCGCCGGCCAATAAGGTCTCGGTGGCCGCAGCCCGGCCCGTACCGCCGATGTTCATCAGCACCCGGTTCATACCACAACCAGTACCGCTATCGACCATGAGCGCCTGGCTGGAGCCGGAAGGGCAAGCATACGATGTGCCGCTCGGTGACTACCTGCAGGCAAACGGCGCCGACGCCGAGGCGCTGCGATTAATAGCCAGCCGCAATAACACCCCGCGGCTCAACGATATGTCTGCCCTGTGGCGCATGCGTGCGGATAAATTTGCTGAAGCCTTTGGCGGACTCGACCAGCTGCGCAATCTGGGCGGGGGCATGAGCCGCCTGCCGGAGGCGATGGCCGCCGTGCTCAAGCGTGGCGTGCAGCTGAAAACGCCAGTGACTGCCGTGACAACGAGCGATACCGGCGTGCAGGTAACGACGGCGGACGGCTCAACCTACAGCGCGGCCTTTGCGGTGTGCACCGTGCCGCTGCCCATGCTGCGGCAGATTGACCTGCAGCCGGCACTGGCGGACGTGCAGGCAAAAGCTGTGGCGGAAATCCCCTACGATGATCACATGGAGGTGTATTTCGATGTGCTCGAACCCTACTGGGAGATCGACGGGCTGGCTTCATCACTCTGGACTGACAGTGAACTGGGGCTGGTGCTGCACATTGCTGACCCGGGCTCACTCGGTTACCTCTGGCTGGCGATTTCCGGCACAGGCAGTCAGGCATTGCTGAACCTCCCCGAGGCCGAGGTATTCGAACGCCTGACGGCCGCGCTGATTGCCGCGCGACCCAGCCTGGAGGGCCGAATCAAGCCCATGACCACTCAGAACTGGTCAAAGTACCCCTGGAATCAGGGCCATGTCGCCTACCGGGCCCCGGGACAAATCACCGAATTCGGCGCCGTGCTGACCCAGCCGCACGGCAGGATTCATTTCGCGGGTGAGCATACCGCCGTACTCAACTCCGGCATGGAAGGAGCCATGGAGTCCGGCGAGCGCGCCGCTATCGAGATCATTACCCGCAGCGGCTAGCGGCACCGGGCCCGCGCTAGGGCTGCGGCAGGATGCGCATATCGTCGTCAGTGCGCTGAATCTGCTGTGCGGGCAGCACGTGCAGCGATGTATAGCCGCGCTCGGCAAGCTGCTCGCCCAGAATGCTGGCGCGACGCCCGGTGCGGCAGTACAGCACCACGGGTGCGGTTTTGTCGGCTGGCAGCGCGGCGCTGAAATTCTCGAGATCATCAAACGGGATATTCACGGCGCCGCTGATATGCCCGGCCGCGTACTCCGCCGGGCTGCGCGTATCGATCAGCGCAATAGCGGAATCACCGTCCAGATAGGCCTGCAGCAATGCCGGGTCGACCAGCGGGCGCTCCTCCGGCGCTGCGGAGGCCGAGCCACTGTGTCCGCCGGCAAAGCTCAGCGGGACCGCCGCGATAATCAGCGCCAGCAGCAGCAGGGCGCGCCACTGGCCGGCGGGCAACCGGAGAACTCGTGCGTCGGTCATCTGTTCATCTCCTGAGTGTGGGTGTCGCCTGATTCTGCCACAGTTTTGCTACGCCGGATCAGAGCTCCATCGCGGTGCGATACCCTTCGCGGGTGGCCGCCAGCACTGACCGCGGAGCGTGGCAGTCACCCACGCTGACCACTTCACAACCCGCTGCCTGCAGCGTTTCGCGCAGCGCGTCTACCGGGGCGCGCGACGTTGCGTAAGTGACCGCCACCACATCGTCCAGTACGGTCTCGGCACCGTTGTAGACGTTATAAACTTTAAGCTGCGCGTCTTCGAGATCGTCCATGTTGCGCGGCTCGCAGCAAGTCACGATGTCGACAAAGCGGTCGTGCAAACGCTGATAGATCTGCTGCCGGTTCACCAGCGTGCAGTCCGACGCGAGACGGTCCCGCGGCGTCACGATAGTGACGTGGGTAAACAGCTCCGTCAGCCGCTCGGCGGCCGCATAGGTCATCTCGGTATGATCGCAGTCGACCAGCACCAGCCGGCCCTCTTCCTGCTGGGTGCGCCCCGCCAGGTCGGCCATCAGCGTGCGCAGGTCGAGCACGAAACCCTCTTCGATGTACTCGGCCGGCACAAAAGCCGGCGCGGTCAGTGTCGCGCCGGTCGCCAGCACGACGACGTCCGGCTGCAGCGCCACCACACTGTCCGCGGTTGCCGGTGCGCCGAGCCGGTAGTCCACACCGTGACGCTTGCCGGCCAGGTACTGGTAATCGTAGATGCTGCTGAGATTTTCCCCGCCCGGCAGCTCGGCGTGCAGGCGCAGCTTGCCACCGACTTCGTCCGACTGGCCCAGCACGGTGACGTCGTGGCCACGCGCTGCGGCGACCCAGGCCGTTTCCAGCCCCGCGATACCTGAGCCAACCACCACCACCCTGCGCGGGTTGTCGGTCCGGGGCACCTGCCAGTCGGCTTCATCGGGCGCCGCTACGCGGGGATTGTTGTCACACTCTAACCGCCGCCCGTCGACAATGGACCGCCAGCACGTGTTGCACGATACGCAGTAGCGAATCTCGCTTTCGCGACCGGCCTCAGCTTTCATGGGCCATGCTGGATCGGTGATCAGCGCCCGGCCCATCTGGATAAAGTCAGCCAGGCCATTGGCAACCGCATACTCGCCCTCGTTGGGGTCCGTCATGTAGCCCAGCGTGCAGGTGGCGATCGACGGGTCCACCTGGGCCAGTTCATGAATGGTGCGCATGTAAGGTGCGCGCTGCCCGTGTGCATCCGGCAGGTGCGTCCACAGGGAGTTCGCGTGCGCGCCCCAGCACCAGCTCCAGAAATCAATTTCTCCGGTGGCGGCGAGGCGGCCGGCGATATCCCTGGCCAACTCCAGGTCGATGCTGTGCGGCACACCGTCGTCCGCGGGCAGCTTGACCCCGATAATGAACGGCCTGCCACACTCTGCGCGAATAGCGGTAATCAGTTCACGCAAGAACTGCGTGCGACGCTCCTCATCCCCGCCGTAAGCGTCGTCGCGTCGGTTCGACCACGGGGAGAGAAACTGGTGCAGCAGATGACCATGCCCTGCCGAGAGCTCGACGCCGGAAAACCCCGCTTTCTGCAGACGCTTGCTGCCGGCTGCCCACTGCTCGATAGCCCGGCGAATGTCGCTCTCGGACAGGACATGCGGCACCGTCCAGCTGAGATCGTCAGGCAGCGCGGACACGCCGATGGCGCCGTCGTTGCGGCCGAGTTCGTGCCGGCCGCGGCCCGGATCCTGGACCTGACCGAGCAACCTGCAGTCGTGTTCCTCAGCGGCGGCTGCAACCCGCTGCAGCGAATCCATGCCGCCATCGTCATAGGCGCGCAGCCGGTACGGGTCTTTATTGGCCGTAATCATGGCGACCGGCTCGGTGACGATCATGCCGGCGCCGCCGCGCGCGCGGCTGCCAATGTAGTTGATCAGGTTCTCAGAGGCCTGCCCGTTGGCGACAAAGCGCGTCACCACGGAGGCATGAGCAACGCGATTGCGCAGCCGCACACCGCCCAGGTCGAGGGGCGAAAACAGGTGGGGATAAGCTGTCACAGGGGTCGCGGGAGGCTCTCAGGTCAAGACCATCAGGCTCGCATCATGCAACTTTATCCATCGCGCCATCAACCTGGCCTTCCTCGACCGGCGGACCCTCCGGATCAGTGCCAACCGCATCCAGCGCGCGGCGCAGATGCTGGCCGGGCACGTGCTTGGCCTCGACCGACCGGAGCACCGAGCGGATCATCAGCATGCGCTGCTCATCCAGAGCCGCCGCCTGCTCGGCATCGGGACGCCATTCCTCGATCTTGGAGGTCAACTCCAGGCCACTTTCCTCGGCCACGCGCTCCAGCGCATACATGCGCTCGCGCAATGTCCAGACCTCGGACATCAGCTCCAGAATCATCGTGATGGTCTCATCAGCGCTCGAGTCCGGGAAAAAATGCGGCCGCTTGCCGCGAGCCTGCATCGGTATACGTTCTGCCATGATCATTCTCCTGAATCTGTTAAGGGCAATTGCCGGCGCTACTTCCAGCTGCCAAAGCCGTATTTCCAGCTGCCGAAGCCGTACCACAGCAAACCCTCGCCGAGCACGCCGGAGCGCTCGTTGTATTCGGACCCGGCCTCGACAATGGCCTTGAACTCCTCTTCCGGCATGTAGGTATAGCGCGGCGCCTGAAACTCAAAAAAGTTATCAGCCGGAAAACCCGCCGTGGTGCAAAGCTCGCGGTAGTCCTGATCGCGAAACGGCTTGTAGTAGGGCTCGTAGTTGTAATAGCAGTCCCAGTCCAGGTAGAACTGATCGTAGGCCTCGAGCTTGCTGTTCGGGGGCAGTTCCATCGTCAGCAGCAGCCCACCCGGCTTGAGGACGCGATTGGCCTCCTTCAGGTACGCGCGAATGTCCTTGAGCGGCAGCTCATGCAGGAACATTGACGAGAACACTACGTCGAAATGGTTGTCGGGAAAATCCAGCTTGGTCGCGTTCATCTGCATGAACTTGACGTCGGCACCGAACGAAGCTGCACGCGCTGCCGCGTAGCGCACGCACGGGGCACTGACATCAATAGCCGTTACTTCGGCATCCGGGAACGTCTGCTTCCACGGCACGCTGTTGTGGCCGATGGAACAACCGCAGTCGAGGATCTTCTCGGGCTTGAAATCCGGAAATTTGATACGGACATAGTTCGACATCGTGTGGCCGATGTCGTCCATGTTCAGCCCCATCTGGTTGAACGCGAACACGTTGATGGCGTTGTCGTACACTGCTCCGGCCGCGACGTCGTTGTCCATGTACTCGGTGTGATAGCTGCCGGGCGCCAGGTGCACGTCGATGGCCGTTACGTTGCGCGGCACCTCGAAGTTCGGGTCAACAACCGCAGTGGCATTCTTTTCCTCACGAATTTTCGCCGCGCGCTCGTTGAGTTCATCGAGGTTTTTGTCGATCATCGGGATGACGGAGCGGAACGCCATTTCCTGAGCGTTATAGCGGACGCTGCTGTAGTACCTGAAGTACTCATCGGCGAGCATCAGGTCGTGCACGTCAGCGCCTTCCTCGGGCGCCTTGCCGTGAGCCTTTTCATAGGCCGGTTCGTAGTGTTCTTTGTAGCGGGTGCGCATGGTTTCTGCCATGGGGCCCAGAACATGCGCCCGCAGGGATGCAACGAAGCGCTGACGGGAGCGATCGTCCTTCCCGGTGGGTATGCGAAGCTCGTGCTGTAAATCGTTAATCATGGTGTGATCCTCACGCGCATGGTTGAGTTGATCGGTACAATGGAAAAACCATAAAAACTTTACTATTATTTGTCAAACACTAATGTTTTTTGTATATCACCTTGTCCACTCTGAGGAGCACCAAGATGGCAAAACTGATCGTGCTGTTTAATCTGAAGCCGGCTGCCGACGCAGCGGAATACGAGTCCTGGGCCCGGACAACCGACCTGCCGATTGTCCGCAACCTGAGCTCAGTCAACAGTTTTGACGTCTTCAAGGTCGAGGGGCTGTTTGGCAACGCGGCCCCGGCGCCCTACCAATATGTGGAAGTCATTGATATTGCTGACCTCGATGTGTTCGGCACAGAGGTCGCGACGGATGTCATGCGCCGCGTGGCCGGCGAATTCAGGGAATTCGCCGACAACCCGGTCTTTATGCTGAGCAACGAGCTGGCCTGAGGAGCGCACCATGAATGGACTAACGGGGAAAGTCGCCATTTGCACCGGTTCCGGGCGGCGGGACGGCCTGGGCGCGGAGATTTTGCGCCGCCTGGCGGCCGAGGGCTGTAAGGTCGTCGTAACCGACCTGGGCTCGCCGGACGGCCTGCTGACCGGCCAGGATATCGGGGCAACCGCCGAAATGGCCGCCGTGGCCGATGAGCTGCGTGCCGCCGGCGCCGAATGCATTACCGTACCCTGCGACGTGCGGGACGAGCAGCAGGTCGAGGCCCTGTTTGCCCGGGTGGCCGAGGCGTTCGGGCCCACGGATATTCTGGTGAATAACGCGGGCGTCGGATACCTGATGCGCGGCTTTCAGGACGTGCCGGCCGACGAATGGCGGCTGGTGCTGGACGTCAATCTGACCGGCGCATTCCTGTGCAGCCAGCAGGCCATGAAGCAGATGCTGGCCGCCGGCAATGGCGGGCGCATTATTAATATCGCCAGTCAGGCCGCCAAGTCCGGCTTTCCGCACCTCGCGGCCTATGTAGCCTCCAAGCACGGCCTGGTGGGCCTGACCCGGTCGAATGCGATCGAGATGGGGCCTTACGGCATTACCGTGAATGCGGTCTGCCCCAACCACGTGACCACCGGTCTGGGCGCCAAGCAGAACGCTTACTACTCCAAGCTGCAGGGCAAGACGCTGGACGAGTTTATGGCCGCGATGCGCGAGCGCATCCCGCTGGGGCGGCCGGGGTTACCCGAAGATACCGCCGCCGCGGTCGCGTTCCTGGCCAGCAGCGACGCCCAGTACATTACGGGCGAAGCGCTGAACGTCAGCGGCGGCGAAGAGATGCACTAGGACCGGTCGGGCAGGCACGAGGTTAGCGTATGGAGCTCAAGCAACTGGAGCGTTTTCTGGCGGTTTATGACCACGGCAGCCTCGCGCATGCGGCCCGCACGCTGGGCCTGACACAACAGGGCATCAGTGCGAGTCTGGCCAATCTGGAGGACGAGCTGGGAGCCCGGCTGTTTGATCGCGGCCCGGGCGGCGTCACGCGGCCCACCGATTGCGGCCATGCGCTGGTCGCGCATGCGCGGGCGCAACTGGCGGCGGACAAGCGGGCCGTCGAGGAACTCCGCAGCATCGTCGACGGCCGCGCCGGCACCGTCACCATCGGAGTCGGCGAGGCCTTCGCAGGCGAGATTATCGCCGCCGCGGTTGCAGCAATGCAGACCGCGCAACCGGACGTCCGCATCAACCTCGTCGAGGGCTATTCCGATCAGTTGCGCCACCGTCTGTACAACGGCGAGTTCGACTTTATTGCCGCCGGCATCAGCAGTTTCGTCGTGGATGAAAACTTCGATCGCGAACCGATTTTCAGCACCGACGACATCATCGTATGCCGCGCCGCCCATCCGCTGGCGAACCGCAGCGGCCTGGAGCTGCGCGATCTGGTCGGCTACCCGTGGCTGGTGCCCTACTCGCGCCCCAGCGACCTCAACAGCATTGTCGATGCCTTTGTGGCGGAAGATCTGCCGCCGCCGAGCCGGGTGATTGGCAGCGATGCCTATCGCATTGGCATGCAGCTGCTGGTGCAGGCCGACCTGCTGATTATGGTGTCCCCCGCGCTGATTTCCACTGAACTCAACGCCCCGGATAAGCACCTGGTCAAGCTGGATATCGACCGGCCGACCATCACCCGTCACGCCAGCCTGATCAGCCCGCGCAACCGGCCCCTGTCGCCGGCGGCTAAGGTGCTGCTGGACGAGGTCCGCAAGCAGGCTGCCCCGTACTCAAACAACCCTGCCCGCGGCGGCGGCAAGCGCACTGCCGCCTGACCCGACGCGGGCATGCAGGGCGCGCCGGCAACCCGGCGAGTGCGCGAACGGTTAGCGCTTGTCGCGCTGCTCGGCCAATGCCTGAACCTTGCTCATGACGTTCGCCTCAAGCTGTTCCTTGTGCGCCCGCACTCGCGCCCGAATCGCGTCATCACCGGCGCCCAGAATCTGCGCGGCGAGCAAGCCCGCATTGATGGCATTGTCGATCGCCACCGCAGCGACCGGCACACCGGCAGGCATCTGGACGATGGACATGAGGGCGTCTTCACCGTCGAGCTTGGTCGCACTGATCGGCACCCCGATTACCGCCAGCGGCGTGATCGCGGCCAGCATTCCGGGCAAATGTGCAGCCCCGCCCGCGCCCGCGATCAGCACCCGGAGCCCGCGGCTTTCCGCTTGCTCGGCGTACTCGAACATCCGTCGCGGCGTGCGGTGCGCACTGACGATCGTCAACTCGTAAGGAATATCCAGCGCGTCGAGTGTGTCCGCCGCCTGCTGCATAACCGGCAGATCCGAGTCGCTGCCCATCACAATACCAACGCGCGCCGTCATGCAGTTGCCCCCTTGGGTACTGAGGTGAGAGCCGACAGCGTAACCGATATTCGCTGTTTCGCCGCCTCCGGCGCGAGACCGGTGCAGGTGACGTGGCCCATTTTGCGCCCGGGACGCGCTTCACGCTTTCCGTACCAGTGCAGGGCCACCGCCGGATCAGCCGTCGGCACCCGCTCGGCCCCGAACACCCGCAGGCTCGCCAGAGCGTCACGATACAGCAGGTTGTGCATGGTCGCCGGCGCGGTTTGCTCGACATCCCCGAGCGGCATGCCGGTGACCGCGCGGACATGCTGTGCAAATTGCGAGGTGGGACATGATTCGAGGGTGTGGTGACCCGCGTTGTGAACCCGCGGCGAAATTTCGTTAACAACCAGTTGGCCGCCGGGGCTGGCGGCGTCCGCGACCAGAAACATTTCAACGGCAAACACACCCACGCCGTTCAGCGTACTGACAATATCGGCGGCAAGCTTCACGGCGGATGCCTGCAATGCCGCCGGCAGCGCGGCCGGCGCCGCGACCCAGCTGAGGATATTGCCGGCCGGCTCGAACTCAAGGTCGGTCGGCGCGTAGACCTTGATATCGCCACTGACTCCGCGAGCCGCCAGTACGGCGATCTCCCGCACGTCGTGCAGGAACGGCTCCACCAGGCTGGGAACCGGCCAGAATCGCTGCAGGTCTGCCTCCGTCTTCAGCACCTGCACGCCGTAGCCGTCATACCCCCCCTGCTGCGCTTTCTGCACCAGCGGGGGTCGCACGCGGGTTAAACCCGCAGCGGCGTCGGCCGGCGCCTCGTCAAAGACCTCGAAGGGCAGTGTCGGGAACCCGTGCTCGGCCAGCCAGCGCTTCTGCCGAGCCTTGTTCTTGAGCAAGCTGAGCACTGCCGGATCGGGCCGCACAGCGATCTGGCCCTTGGCCTGCAGTTGCGCCAGATCCTCGAGCAAAGCGTCGGGTACGTTCTCGAATTCAAAAGTGGCGAATTGCGCGCGCGCCGCGATCGCAGCCGCAAGGTCAGGCGCATCCAGCGGCGTCACCAGAGCATCATCTGCGAACCCCAGCGCCGGTGCCGCGGCGTCAGCCGTGACCACCAGCGTGCGCAAGCCCAGCTCGCGGGCCGCGTTGCATAAAAAAAAACCCAGCTGCCCCGCGCCAATAATGGCCAGGGTGCCGGCAGACGTACTGTTCATGTTTGTCAGGCCTCATGGCTGCACAGCCAATGAGAAAACTAAAGATTCCGATGCGGGCCGCGCGGGCAGAATGCCCAGCATCAACCCATCGGCCGATTTCGTCTTTATGCCATAATAGTTCGATTGTAACGGAAACGGCGGAATTTTCGGAATGCGGCACCTCAATTACAGCCACTTGCTGTATTTCTGGACCGTGGCTCAGGAAGGGAGTGTCCGCAAAGCGTCGGAAAGCCTGCACCTAACGCCGCAGACCATCAGCGGGCAAATCAAGCTACTTGAGGACTCAATAGGCGCGCCCTTGCTGCAGCGCGTCGGGCGCGGCATCGCCCTCACGCAGACGGGCCGTCTGGTTCACCAGTACGCTAACGAGATTTTTGCGCTCGGAGCTGAACTCGCCAAGCGTGTGCACAGCTCGGAGCCCGGCACACCGGCCGTACTGTCCGTCGGCATTGTCAGTACGCTGCCGAAGCTGATCACGCACCGCACGCTCGAGCCGGTGATGCAGTCCGGTGATGGCATGACCCGCCTGGTTTGCAGCGAGGGCGAGCTGGAGAGCCTGCTCGCAGACCTGGCCGTCCACCGGCTGGACCTCGTGTTGTCCGACCGGCCGGTTCCGCCGGGACTGAACGTCAAAGCCTACAACCACAAACTCGGCACCAGCGAGATTGGCTTTTTTGCCCACAAAAGCATCGCCAAGAAATACGGTCGCCGTTTTCCGGGCTCGCTGGACGGCGCCCCGCTCCTCTTGCCGGTCAACACCAGCGCGTTGCGGCGCCGTCTGGACGACTGGTTCGACAAGCAGGGGATCCGGCCGGTCATCATCGCCGAGTTTGATGACAGTGCGCTGCTGAAAGCCTTCGGCGCCGCTTCCAATGGACTGTATCCCGCGCCCATGGCCATTCAGGACGAGTTAATGCATATGTATCACGGCCGTTGCGTCGGCGAGGCAGAGGGCCTGCGGGAAAACTATTACGCTATTTCGCCGGAACGCAAAATCAACCATCCGAGCGTATTGCGCATTACCGAGTCGGCCCGCCGGGCGGTCTTCGATTAGCAACCCGGGGTGTTGCCGCGCCCGGGCGGGCGATGGACTATTGGGAAACCAAATACGGCAGCCACCCGAATAGTTTCCTGTATCAGGACAGCCGCAGACGCGTGATCCGCATGAGTCAGACCAGTGAAGCCTTAACCCGACCCGACAGTTTCAACCCCCGAGCGTCGGCCTCGGCCGCAGAAATTATCGCCCACGGCATCCGCAAGCCGCTGGCCGAGCCCATCGTTTTCGAATACCGCGACCTGTGGCAGCATGAGCGACCCCTGCTGGACGAGCTCCGCGCCGCAGCAGGGCACATCCCGCTCGACCGCCTGGGCGGTACCTACGGCTGGTCGGTGCGCTACAAACAGCGCGAAGACTATGTGGGCCTTGGCGTTGAAACACTGGCCGACTATATCGACGCTTTCCGGGCGGGCGCTAAGAAACTGCCCTACCTGCGGCATATCTCGCTGAACAAATCGGCGCCCGGCCTGCGCCGGTATATCAAAGACCCGGTCGCGTTCACGCCCAACTGGGTGACACCACGGTGGCTCAACCGGCTGGGTGGTCCGGAACTCTTTATCGGTCAGGAGGGCACCAGCTTTGGCCACGTTCATCGTGACCATGCCAATGTCCATGTCGGCTTCGTGCAGCTTCTGGGTGAAAAAGAACTGGTGCTGTTCCCGCCGTCCGACCGCGACTACGTGTATTGCTGCCAGGGGCGCGAATTCCCGTATCAGGACCGCGCCACGATGGTGCGGCATGCCGACCTGCAGAATTTTGACGAATTCCCGCTGCTGCGTCACGCCACACCCCACAAAATCACGCTGCGCGAAGGCGAGGCGCTGCTGATGCCGGCAAACTGGTGGCACACAACCTACAACCACTGCAACAGCATCAGCTACAGCATTCGCATCATCAACGCGACCAATGTCGCCGGCTGCGTGGGCGTGCACTTCGCGGGGATACCGCGCCTGGTAAAGCGTGCCCTGTTCGGCCGACCGCAGTTTCCGGCCAAAGCCTGACGTCGCTCTGCCGCCCTGTACGGGCGCTCGGTTTTGCCGTAGCTTAGGCACGCTCTGGCGGCGCATTCAGGCACACCATGGAATTTGACTGGCAGGATCCGCTGCTTCTTGAGGAGCAGCTCTCGGCGGATGAACGGCAGCTGCGCGACGCTGTGCGCCGCTACTGTCGCGAGCAGCTGCTGCCGCGGATTGGCGATGCGTTTCGTCACGAACGGCATGATCGGGCGATGTTCACCGAAGCCGGCGAGCTGGGCATGCTGGGCTCGACGCTGAGCGGCTATGGCTGCCCCGGGCTCAGCTATGTTGGCTACGGCCTGATCGCACGGGAGGTTGAAGCGGTGGACAGTGGTTACCGGTCGGCCATCAGCGTGCAGTCCAGCCTGACCATGTACCCGATTCATGCGTTTGGCACCGAAGCCCAAAAGCAGCATTATTTGCCGCGCATGGCGCGCGGCGAATGGGTGGGTAGCTTCGGCCTGACCGAACCGGACCACGGCTCTGACCCGGCCGGAATGCGCACCCGGGCGCGCGAGGTCGCCGGCGGCTTCGAACTCAGCGGCACTAAAGCCTGGATCAGCCATGCGCCCATCGCCGATGTGTTTATCATCTGGGCGCGCGACGATGCCGGCGACATACGCGGTTTTATTCTCGACCGCGATATGCCGGGGCTCAGCGTCACCGAGTATGCCGGCAAATTCGCACTGCGGGCGTCACCGACCGGCAGCGTCATCATGGACTCGGTTCGGGTCAGCGAGGAGCAGTGCCTGCCGCTCGCGAAGGGCCTGGCCGGGCCGTTCAGCTGTCTGAATCGCGCACGCTACGGCATCAGCTGGGGAGTGCTGGGCGCAGCGGAATTCTGCTGGCACGCGGCCCGTGACTACGTGCTTAACCGCAGTAAGTTTGGCCGACCGCTGGCCGCCAATCAGCTAATCCAGAAGAAGCTCGCCGACATGCAGACTGAGATTACACTCGGCCTGCAGGCCAGCCTCCGGCTCGGACGGCTGATGGACGAGGGCAAGATCCTGCCGGAGGCGATTTCTATGCTGAAACGCAACAACTGCGGCAAGGCACTGGACATTGCGCGGATGGCTCGCGATATGCACGGCGGCAACGGCATCAGTGACGATTACCACGTGATCCGCCATATGCTGAACCTGGAAGCCGTAAACACCTACGAAGGCACGCATGACATCCACGCCCTGATACTCGGCAAAGCGCAGACGGGCCTGCAGGCCTTCAGTCGTTAGCAGCGGAGCGGCCTGTGTCACTACTGTTTGCCCCGGACCACTACCCCTCGGTCGCGATCATCGGCAGCGGCCAGCGTTTTGGCGTGCACCGCATCTACTGTGTCGGCCGCAACTACGCGGCCCACGCCCGGGAAATGGGCAACAACCCGGACCGCGACCCACCGTTTTTCTTCACCAAGCCGGACGATGCAGTCGTCGCCAACGGCGCTGCTGTGCCCTACCCGCCGCGAACCGCCAACCTGCACCACGAGGTTGAACTCGTCGTCGCGATTGGGGCAATGGGGCGCAACGTCAGCCCGGCTGACGCGCACACGCTGGTGTTTGGCTACGCTGTGGGCAATGACCTCACGCGCCGCGATCTGCAGCAGGCCGCGCGCGAGGAGCGCCGCCCCTGGGATACCAGCAAGGGTTTTGACCATTCCGCGCCGCTGACCGGCATCCACCCGGTACCGGACGGCGCTCCACCGCTGGCCAGCGGTGCGATCTGGCTTAAGGTTAACGGCGAGCAGCGGCAATCCGCGGACCTCGCGGACATGATCTGGAGCGTGGCCGAGGTTATCGCCGAGTTGTCGGCACTGTACACGCTGCAGCCGGGCGATCTGATTTTCACCGGCACGCCGGCCGGCGTGGGGCCGGTGCAGCGCGGCGACCAGCTAGAGGCCGGCATCGCGGGTTTTGAAACGCTGGTGAATATGATCGTGTGAGCCGGCGACGCGGGCACGCACGCCTGACGTCGCATCCCGAACTCAGGCAGATGCCCGGTTCTGCGACCAGCGCAGGAGCTGGCGCCGCAGCCACGACAGACGATCGACAAACAGGGTGCCGACCAGGTGGTCCATTTCGTGCTGCAGGCAGACCGCGTCCATGCCCTCCAGATCGCGCTCGAAGAACTCGCCGGTGCGATCCTGAGCGCGCACCCGGATGCGGGTATTGCGGGCAACGCTGGCCACGACTCCGGGCACCGAGAGGCAGCTTTCCTCGACCATACCCGGGCGCGACCCTGCCAGAATTGATGGGTTGATATAAACCTGCGGAGCGGCCGCCTCACCCGAGAGATCCATAACGATAACCTGGCGCAGGTCATTGGCCTGCTGGGCGCACAAACCGATGGCTTTGCTTGCGTAAAGCGTCTCCAGCAGATCATCAACCAGCTGGCCGAGGTCGGCATCGAAGCGGGTCACGGGCTCGGCGTGCAGCCGCAGGCGCGGATCCGGGTGCTCGAGAATGGTAAGCAGCGCCACGCGCGCCGGACTCAGGCTGAACCGTGATCGGCCGCAGCGGCGGTTGCGCCATTGAGCGCATCGGCCACATCGCCACGGCTGCTGTCGTTAGCCGCGGCACGGACCAGCGGAAGTATCGCGATAAGCGTCATCACCAGCAGCAGTATTTCCAGCCCGTACACCACGATATAGCCGGCGGCCACGCCCTCGAACATCCACAGCTGACCGTCGGTGCCGACAGCGATGTTGACCAGATCACGGATTACGCCACTTAACGCCATCGCCACCCCGGCGGCGGTCGCCTGCACCGCGCCCCAGGCGCCCAGTGCCAGACCTGCCTGATCAGCGGGCGCACGATTGATGGTCGCGGTTAGAGTCCCGTGGCCGAACAGCGCGCCGCCGAAACCAATCAGGAAATTGCCGATCCAGAACAGGCCCGTCAGACCAAACGGTTCAGCAACGATAACCAGGGCGAACGCCGGCAAACCCAGAAACGCCCCGATCTGCGCAATGCGATGCGCGCTGACGCCCGTTGGACCACCCAAAGCATGCGACGCCAGAACAAAGCCGAGCAGACCGCCGCCGGCCAGCACAGCGGTCAGCTTGGTGGTAGCGGCGACGCTGAGCTCCAGCACCTGGCCGCCATAAGGTTCGAGGAGGATATCGGCCATACCGAACGCGAGGGTGCCGAAGCCCAGAATGACGAGATAGCGCACCGCCTGATGCCCGCGGCTGAAGCGCTGCCACGACTCCGTAAATGACGGGTCCGGGGCAGGCATGGCGCGCCCGCGCGGCGGGTTGCGGGTTTCTTGTTTCCACATTGCTGTGACATTCAGGATCATGGTCATCAGCGCGGCGCCCTGTATCACCTGCACCAGCCGGCCGGGCGTGAAGTTAGTCAGCGCCGCACCGAAAACGAGCGCGCTGACGATCATGCCGAGCAGCAGCATGACGTACATCAAACCGACGACCTTGGGATGCGACTCCGGCTTGGTGAGGTCGGTTGCCAGCGCCAAACCCGCGGTTTGGACGGTG
Source organism: Gammaproteobacteria bacterium (assembly GCA_036351295.1). GTDB lineage: Bacteria > Pseudomonadota > Gammaproteobacteria > Steroidobacterales. The sequence continues at coordinate 20,353 of JAZBOT010000024.1, forward strand.
TGCAGGCCGGCGCCCGCCAGCAGAAACGCGATGGCCGCTGAACCCTGCCCGACCCAGGCCGGGGCAGAGCTCGCTTCACCCATACCCGCCAGCACCAGTAGCGCAAAGGGCATGATGGCAAAGCCCCCGAACTGCAGCATGGTACCTTTCCAGATAAACGGCACGCGGCGCCAGCCCAGTTCACACTGATGGTTGTCAGAACTGAAACCAATAAACGCGCGGAACGGGGCCGCCAGCACCGGGAGTGCAATCATGATGCCCACCAGCGAGGCGGGCACGCCCATCTCCACGATCATCACTCGATTGAGGGTGCCGACGAGCAACACCAGCGCCATACCGACGGAGACCTGGAACAGGGATAAGCGCAGCAACCTGCTGAACGGCAGGTCGGGCGTGGCGACATCAGCGAACGGCAGGTAACGCGGCCCAAGCTCAACCCACGTCTTGACTAAACGCTGTGCGAAGTTACTCATAATCTCCGGATTACCCCCAACGGTCAGGGGTAGAAGCGGTTACAGTCAGACTAAACCTGGCAGACGGAACCTAGCTCTTGAGCAGCGGCATGCCCAGCTTGGAAGACAGCGGTGCCGGATTCCTCGACAGCGTCGTGTTGCTTCTCGAACTCGACAGCAGCTTCATGCCGAACAGCGATGAGAGCGGCGCCGGATTGGAGCTGAGCAGTTTGAATCCAAATGACTGGTTATGGATGGAGCCAATCAACCGGGTCTTGGAGGGCCGATTAATTACAGCCGGCATACCGAGCCAGTCGGACATGGGCGCAGCGCCGCTGCGGCCCGCATCGGGTATCCCCGTGGTCAATGGCCCATGGTCGTCAAGCACATCCTCGGCCAGCTGACCCTTGTAGAGGGGCGCTTTGACGGAGACGATGGTCTGGCCATCCTGCAGGCTCTTGACCCACGATTTGGCTTGCGATTCGTCGAGAAAACCCTGATAAACAGAGGCCTCCACCAGATCAGACTCCTGCCCCGGCATAGCCTGCAGCACACGAATGCTGTCCTGACTAAATCCTTCCTGAACCAGCTCGGCAACGGCCGCCTGGGCCTGCTCCGCCGTTGCATAAACCCGGATCGATGGTGTCATGTCGCAATCCCCAAACCGTACTAGAAAGTTGGCCGACCCCCAAAACGCGGGCGGCATCAGAATGCCGCGCGCGTTCAGGGATACTGGCCGTTGCCGGCGACCTGCATCAGGCCGCCAGCGCAAGGCGCACTAGCGCCTGTTTAGCCGCCCCAATAAGCAGCGAACCACGAAACGTTGTTCAGGATGTGGTAATGAACGGTCAGCGCGATCAGCGCAACCGAACCCAAAAACAACGGCAGCCCGATTGTGGGGCTAACAACACACCAAATTCTACCTTGATTCATGATTTACCCCTTAACCAAGCCACGGAGTGAAAAAATACGCCAGCACGTGCGCGAACAACGCAATCACAAAAAATACGCGTGATCCGTCAATAACGTGCTTGTGCAGCTCTTCAGATTCCTTAATCGTCAGACCGGTTGGCCAGACGCGATTCGGATCGTCTATGTCAGACATGTGTCGTTCTCCCAGAACAAATTGTGGAGAGTACAGGTCACCCCCCGATAACCGCTGACGGAATGCGCCAACTGCAGCAAAAAGACCTTGGGCAGCCTTTTATACTCATTCGAATCTAGCTGCGCATGCCGTTGGTGTCAATAAGTAGACACCGACAGAAGTCACAAAACCTAACCACAGAGCGGCTTTCAGGTCGAAACGCTTATGTAGCGCGGTTTCTGGCTGCGCCGCAGCGGAAGCAACCTGCGGACAGCGCGGCAGAAACTCATCCAGATGTCAGCACCCGGCCCTGAATGCCGCAGTTTGCGCGGCTGCCGCGGCCCGGCTGACAGGCTCCGCACGCCAATCGTCCCGGGTCCAGAACCGCAGCTACTGACCAACGCCTCCGGCATATTCCGGCGGGACAATGAGTTCCTCAATAGCCGGCAGCAGATCGCGGAGAATACGCTCACCGGTTTCGCTTTCCACGAGGCCGACCAGAATGTAGTCGCGCCACAGGTCGCCTTTTACCATGATGGCGTCCGCGTGCCATTGCTTCCATGTCCCAGATTTGCGGTACACGGTGGCGTCCGGAGCCCGCTCATCGATCTGCGATACAAACTTGTGATGCAGGCGCGGGTCGACCAGATCGTTCAGCATTTCAGCAGACCGCCTGGCGTTGATCAGCTTGCCGGTCGACAGCTGGTAAAACATGCGGCACACCTGAGTTGCGGTGGCACCGTGCGAGATGTTGTACATCTGATCGCCGAGGCGCGGCCCGGATTTCGCGTAGCGCTTACCCACCCAGAGTCCGCCGCCATGGCTCTCATCATAAAAACCGTACCGGGGGTCGCGCATCACCGCCTGAATTTTTTTCATGCCGATGCGATCGATCATACGGGTTGCGGCAGCATTGCTCGACACCCGGATCATGTCGCCCAGGTCTTGCCGTACCGCCGGCGTTTCCTGCAGCGAGCCGTCCTCAAACGACACGTAGGCGGCGACCAGAATAGCAATCTTCGGCAGGCTCGCCGCATACATCATGTGATTGCCGTTGATGCGCGCAAACTTCGGAGCCGTGGCGTTCAGGTCGACGACGCACATCGCCATTTTCTTGTTTCGCACCAGCCGGCGCCAGACGCTATTCTGGTTAATTCGTGCTTCCAACGCTGCCTGCAAACC
>JAZBOT010000025.1:0-3512 GCA_036351295.1 Gammaproteobacteria bacterium
CAAGTCGGCCACCCGCGGCAGACCACCGGTGATGTCGCGAGTCTTGGAGCTTTCCTGGGGAATACGCGCGATCACGTCACCCACCGAAACCTCGGCACCGTCCGTCATGTTGACAAGCGCTCCGGCCGGCAGCGCGTAGACAGCCGGAATATCGGTGTTGGCAAAGCAAATCTCTTTGCCCTTCGCATCCACCAGCTTGGCGGTTGGCCGCAAATCCTTGCCGGCAGCGCCGCGCTGCTTGGGATCAATCACCACAATACTGCTCAGACCGGTGATGTCATCTTCCTGTTCGGTAACCGTCACGCCATCGATAAAGTCTTCGAACTTCAGCCGGCCCGCCACCTCACTGATCACCGGGTGGGTGTGAGGATCCCAGGTCGCGACGATCTGTCCGCCGCCTACGGTATCCCCGTCATTGGCACTGATCATGGCACCGTACGGTAGCTTGTAGCGCTCCCGCTCGCGGCCATGCTCGTCGATCACGCCAATCTCGCCCGAACGACTCACCGCAACCAGATGCCCCTTGGCATGCCGCACCGTCTTGACGTTGTGCAGCCGGATCGTACCGCCGGTCTTGATCTCGACACTGCTGGCTGCAGCCGCGCGTGATGCCGCACCGCCAATATGGAAGGTGCGCATGGTCAGCTGGGTGCCGGGCTCACCAATCGACTGGGCGGCCACGACTCCGACCGCTTCGCCGATGTTAATTTGCTTACCGCGGGCCAGATCGCGCCCGTAGCACTTGGCACACACACCAAAGCGGGTATCGCAGGAGATGGGCGAACGCACCTTAACGCGATCTACGCTGTGCTCCTCGAGGCGCTGCACCATGGTTTCATCGAGCAGTTCACCCGCCGGCAGCACCAGTTCGCCATTGGCGGGGTCGAGCACATCCTCGGCCAATACGCGGCCCAGCACCCGTTCGTGCAGTGCCTCGACGACATCGCCGCCCTCAACCAGCGGCGACACCCACAGGCCCGCCGTGGTGCCGCAGTCGATCTCGGTGACGACGAGATCCTGCGCCACGTCGACCAGCCGCCGGGTCAGGTAGCCCGAGTTGGCCGTCTTGAGCGCGGTATCGGCCAGACCTTTACGCGCCCCGTGCGTCGATATGAAGTACTGCAGCACGTTGAGACCTTCGCGGAAGTTAGCCGTGATCGGGGTCTCAATGATGGAGCCGTCCGGCTTGGCCATCAGCCCGCGCATGCCGGCTAGCTGGCGAATCTGAGCAGCGGAACCACGCGCTCCGGAGTCGGCCATCATGTAGATCGAGTTAAACGACGGCTGCCGCACAGTGTTGCCCTGGGCATCCTCGACGTCCTCGGTGCCGAGCTTGTCCATCATCGCTTTGGCAATCTGATCGTTCGTGCGTGACCAGATATCCACGACCTTGTTGTACCGCTCGCCATCCGTCACCAGACCGCTGGCATACTGATCCTGAATGTCCCGCACCTCGTCTTCAGCCTGGGCCAGAATCTCCGGCTTGCTTTCGGGCACGACCATGTCCTCGACGCCGAACGACATGCCGGCACGGGTGGCATAGGCAAAGCCGGTGTACATCAGCTGGTCGGCAAACACGACGGTGGCTTTTAAGCCCAGCTCGCGGTAACAGCGGTTGATGAGATCAGAGATAGCCCGCTTGGTCATGTCGCGGTTAATGGCCTCGTAGTCGAGACCTTCAGGCAAAATCTCCGACAGCAGGGCGCGACCAACTGTGGTCTCCGCCCAGCGCGCTTTCTGTTTTACTTCGCCGTCGGGGCCGACGATGGTCGGGCTAAGGCGCAGTCGGATTCGCGCATGCAGATCCACGCAAGGCTCGCCCTGCTCATCGCGATTCTGCCGTGCCCGGTGGACTTCTTTAACGCCGGCGAAGGACATACCTTCACCGCGGGCGTTTACGCGCTCGCGGGTCATGTAATACAACCCCAGTACAACGTCCTGTGACGGCACAATGATGGGCTCGCCGTTGGCAGGCGACAGAATATTGTTGGACGCCATCATCAGCGCGCGGGCTTCAAGCTGCGCCTCCAGCGACAGCGGCACGTGCACCGCCATCTGATCGCCGTCAAAGTCGGCGTTGAAAGCCGTGCAGACGAGCGGGTGCAGCTGGATGGCCTTGCCTTCAACCAGCACGGGCTCAAAAGCCTGGATGCCCAGACGATGCAGTGTCGGTGCCCGGTTGAGCATGACCGGATGTTCCCGGATCACCTCTTCGAGGATGTCCCACACCTCGGGTCCTTCGCGTTCCACAAGACGCTTGGCGGCCTTGATGGTCGACGCCTCGCCGCGCAGCTGCAGCTTGGAGAAGATAAATGGCTTGAACAGCTCCAGCGCCATTTTCTTCGGCAGGCCACACTGGTGCAGCTTCAGCGTCGGACCCACCACGATCACGGAGCGGCCGGAGTAGTCCACGCGCTTGCCCAGCAGGTTCTGCCGGAACCGCCCTTGCTTACCCTTAATCATGTCGGCCAGCGACTTGAGCGGACGCTTGTTGGTGCCGGTAATGGCACGGCCGCGGCGGCCGTTATCCAGCAAAGCGTCAACCGACTCCTGCAGCATGCGCTTTTCATTACGGACAATGATGTCCGGCGCATTCAGCTCCAGCAGCCGGCGCAGCCGGTTGTTACGGTTAATGACGCGGCGGTACAAATCATTGAGATCTGAAGTGGCGAACCGACCGCCATCCAGCGGCACCAGCGGCCGCAAATCGGGCGGCAGCACGGGCAGCACGGTCAGCACCATGTGCTGGGGCTTGATGCCGGACTCCAGGAAAGCCTCGAGAAGCTTCAGTCGCTTGGACAGGCGCTTGATTTTGGTTTCAGAAGAAGTCGCGGCGATATCCTCGCGCACCTTCAGAACTTCCGACTGCAGATCGATAGTCTTCAGCATCTCGTGCACGGCTTCGGCACCCATGCGGGCGTCGAACTCGTCGCCATACTCTTCCATGGCCTCGAGGTACTGCTCATCGTTCATCAGGGTACCGCGCTCCAGCGGAGTCATACCCTCATCGACAACGACGAATGCCTCGAAATAGAGGACGCGCTCAATCTCGCGCAGCGTCATATCCAGCATCAGACCAATACGCGAGGGAAGCGACTTCAGGAACCAGATATGCGCGACCGGGCTCGCCAGCTCAATGTGCGCCATGCGCTCGCGCCGCACCTTGGTCTGGGTAACCTCAACGCCGCATTTCTCGCAGACCACACCGCGATGCTTGAGGCGCTTGTACTTGCCGCACAGGCACTCGTAGTCCTTAACCGGGCCAAAGATTTTGGCGCAGAACAGGCCATCACGCTCCGGCTTGAAGGTCCTGTAGTTAATCGTCTCCGGCTTTTTGACTTCGCCGAACGACCACGACCGAATCATTTCCGGCGACGCAAGACCGATGCGTATCGCATCGAAATCTTCTACACCGCCCGCCTGAGTCTTAAAAATATTGAGTAGGTCTCGCATTTCTCACCTGCCAGCTTTTCGCCAGTGATTACCGCTGTTCGTTAGTCCTGATCGAGCTC
>JAZBOT010000026.1:0-6398 GCA_036351295.1 Gammaproteobacteria bacterium
CTCAGGTTGGTGCCGTAGACATACAGATCAGGACGCCCGGCCTCGCGCAGCTGCCCGAGCGTCGCCCGCCGGTCGCCCAGCTGCGCCGCGACGCGCGCCTCCATCCACTCGTGAAAGGCGTCGCCGCGATACCAACCAAAGCGGGTCAGCAACCGCCGGGTGTCGCGCACCACGCCCCAGTCCGCATCGAGGAAACTGGTGAAGTCGAGCTCGGCCAGCAATTCGCGGGTGGCCGCATTCGAATAGCCCAGCGCAAACAAAGCCGCGTTGATAGCGCCCGCCGAGGTGCCGCCGACGCGGCGGATCTGCGGCAGGATGCGGCGCCGGCCGAGTGACTCCAGCGCGCCCACGTAGGCGATACCTTTAACCCCGCCGCCCTCGAACACCAGATTGCGGAACTCGTAGCTCATCCGCCGTCGCCGCAGCTCAAAACCGGAACCTAGTATAGTCACGCTATGCACAGCTCTGTAAAACGGCAACTAGCAACGGCGACGGGCGCCGCCGTGCTGGCGCTGGCAGGCTGCGCCGATGCGCCCGAACAGCGCTACACGGTGACGCAAGCCACGCAGTTTGCCGTGGCGGCCAGCCCGACCGACGACACGCTTTACCTCGATGTGCAGGGCCTGCTCTGGCGCATGCCGGCAGACGGCGGTCAGGCCGTGGCTGTGAGCGCCCGCGACGATGACCTGCGCCACCCGCGCGTCAGCCCGGACGGCAAGCGCATCGCGGTGCAAAGCTTTCGCCGCGGCCACTGGGACATCGTGCTGATCGATACGCGAACTCTGAAGCGCGCGGCACTGACGGCGGGACCGTTTGATGCCCGCGACCCGGCGTGGTCGGCCACGGGCGACACCCTTTTCTTTGCCTCGGACGAGGCCGGCAACTATGACATCTGGGCGCTCACCCTCGCGACGGGTGAACGGCGGCAGCTGACCACCGACCCCGGCGACGACTTTGCGCCGACGGCCGCCGGCGACGAACTGGTGTTTATTTCCACCCGCGCGCGTGCGCCGGCGCTGTACAGCCTCGCACTGGCCACCGACAGCGCGCCCGTGCCAGTCACACCAGCCGCCGCGGGAACAGTCGTCGCCGTGCAGCTCAGTCCGGATGCCAAGCAGCTGGCCTATGTCGAAGCCTATCAGCGCAGCGGCTTCCCCGGCGTCGCGCTGAATCGGCTGGTCGTGACCGATCGCGCCACCGGTGCGCAGCGGATCATCTCGCCGGCGGGCAGCGATGTGTTCAGCATGCCGCCCGTCTGGTTAACGGACTCACGGCTGCTGTACACGGCAGACGGTGCGGTGCAGTCGGTCAACCTCGACGCCGGCACACAGCGCAGCCTGCCGCTGCGCGCCGAGCTGGTGGCCGCCCGGAACCGCTACCGGCAGCGCACGCCGCTGGCGTTCAGTAATGCCACGCTGCCGGTGCTGGGCATCGTGGACCCGATCCTGCTACCGGACGGCTCGGCGGTGTTCACCGCTGTCGGCGACCTGTGGCGACAAAGCGCGGCGGGCGACCTCACCCGGCTCACCGACGATGCCTGGGTGGAACGCGATGTAGCAGTCGCAGCGGACGGGCAAACCCTGGCCTATATCAGCGATGCGCCGCCAGGCAACGGCATGCAGGTGTGGCTGCACGATCTGGTCACCGGCTCACGCGAGCCGGTGACCGCGCGGGCGGCGGGGCCACGCTACCCGACCTTTGCGCCGGATGGCGCCCAGCTGGCCTACCTCGACGTAGGGCCGCGCGGCACGCAGGACTTCACGCTACGGCTACTGGATCTGGCCAGCCGGCAGGTACGGCGCCTGCGCAGCGCGCCGCCGCTGTGGCCCGGACGCATGGCGTGGAGCGCAGACAGCCGACACCTGACCGTCGCGGCACTGATCGGCACGTCGAACCGCTTTGCCGGCGGTCGCAATCAGCTGGTGCGCATTGATGTAGCGGCGGACAGCGCCCGGCCGCTTGATCTGCAGGGGCAGGCGCCGGATTTTGGCCCGGTGGCGCGACCCGATGGTCTGGCGCTGGCGCTGATTATTGACGGTGCCCTGTGGCAGTTGCCGCTGCTGCCGGACGGGCAAGCCGCCGGACCGCCGACCCTGTTGCTTGACGAACTCGTCGAATCACCGGCCTGGAGCGCGGACGGTGAACAGCTGCTGGCGCTGACGCGACACGGTCTCGAGATGCTGCCGGCAGTGACCACGGCGGCCCGCCAGGTACGCAATCCGCAGCTCGAGTCCGTCGCCGCGACGGGCACCGGTCGCACCGTGCTGCACGCCGGCCGCGTGTTCACCGGCGCCGGCGATGACTATCGTTACGATGTCGATATCGTGATCGCCGGCGACCGCATTGCCAGCATCGAGCCGCACAGCCCGCACCCGCCGGGCACGCGGGTGGTCGACGCTGCCGGCCTGACGGTCTTGCCCGGGCTGATTGATCACCACGTGCATTTTGAGGGCCACAAGGGCGAGATCATCGGCCGTCGACTCCTCGCCTTCGGCATCACCACGGTGGTTGAACCCGGCGGGCTGCCGTATGAGTCGCGCGAGCAGTTTGAAGCCTGGCGCAGCGGCCGCCGCGCCGGCCCGCGGCTGGTCTACGCGGGGCCGCAGCTGGACGGGCGCGCCAAAGTGTTTCCGTTTGCCACCCACGTGACGACAGAGCAGCGCCTGCGCCGCGAGCTGGCGCGGGCAGACCGGCTGGGCTACGGCATGCTCAAGACCTACACCCGGCTGGCCCCGCGCCTGCAGCGCACCGCCGTGACGCTGGCCCATCGCCACGGCCTGCCGATCGCCGCCCATGCCGTACTGCGCAATATCGGCAACGGCGGCGATCGCACCGAACACCTGCGTGGGTCGAGCCGGCTCGAATACGCCGACAAGCAGTCAGCGAGTTTGGCGAGCTACGCCGACATCGAGCAAACCTTGATGCAAACGCGGGCCACGGTGACGCCGACTGTTGTTAATCAGGGCGGCTTTTTTGGCTACCTGGCGCAGCACCCCGGGCTCGCCGACAACCGCCAGTATGTCAGCCTGTATAGCGCCGCTGAGCGCAACAACCTGGCGGCCTTTGCGCGCATCGTAGCAAGGCAGCAGCCGCTGATTGCGGCGGGCCTCGACAACGCGCAGGCCAGCATCCGCCGCCTGCATGCCGGCGGCGTGCGCATTGTGGCGGGCACCGATGCGCCGATTTTCCCCTATGGCCTGAGCCTGGTGATCGAGCTGGCGAACTACGTGGAGGCGGGGCTGAGTCCGGCGGATGCACTGCGCACCGCCACCGTGAACGCCGCGGCGGAACTCGGCGCAGCGACCGAGGTCGGGCAGGTGGCGCCCGGCATGCTGGCGGACCTGGTGGTGGTCGATGGCGACCCGTTAACCGACATCAGCGCCATCGCCAACGTGCGCGCGGTTTGGGTGAACGGCCGCGCTGTCGAACTCGAGACCTTGCTGCCGCCGCCGGCGGCTACCGCCACTCGCTAGTCACCGCGGCCGGTCTGGTCCCAGTCGTCCTCGTCCTGCCAGGTCTTCAGCCGGGTCTTGTCGGTATTTTCCCAGTCGCGCTGGCTCTGCCGGTTGGCCGCATACACCTTGGCCGCGACATAGGCGATAAACACCACCGCGAGGACGGCGACGACAGCGAGTGGCTGCGTCATTGAGTGGGATCCGCCCCGCGCTGCAGCGGCGGCACCTCAGCATCGCCGGGATCAATGGTGTGATAAATCTGGCGCACGGTCAGTGGGTCATCCAGACAGTCAACGATGAGCTGCGCCAGATCGGCACGCTGGATCATCCCCATGGCGGTGTGGTCGAGCGTTTTTATGGCCGTGCCGGTGGCAGGCCCCGAGCCCATGCCGCCCGGGCGCAATATGGTCCAGTCCAGATCAGTGGCGGTCAGCAGCGCTTCGGCTTCGGTCTTCAGTTCGATAACCGGACCCAAAAACTTCCAGGCATGCTCAGACAGCGCCGCCCGACTGTCGCCGGCGCCGACCGCTGTCACCAGCAGGAGCCGCCGCACCCGGTATTGCTCGGCCGCGGCGATCAGATTGCGGACACCGTCCACGTCAGGCCGCGGCTCGCCACGCGCGCCACCAACGGTCCAGACCACGGCATCCACCGGGCCTGCTGCAAAGGCGGCCGCAACGGCCCCCGACTCCAGCACATTGCCGACCACATACTCCACGCCGCAGGCCTCGAGCCCGCTGCGGTCGGATGTCGGCCGCACGAACGCGCGCACGTGATCGCCGCGCGCGGTCAACAGCCGCACGGTCTCTAACCCGGTGCGGTGAGTACCGCCAAACACCAATACCGTTTGCGCCAAAACCTGACTCACTGTGTGCATTTGCCTGCCAACACTCTAACCCGAACGGTGTCAGCCATGCAGCCGCCGCACGCGAAAGCGACGACCTTTAAGGCGCCCCTCGGTCAACTTGGCCAAGGCTGCGCGCGCGGCCTCGCGGCGCACGGCCACATAGGTGGCGGCAGGCAGCACATCGATCCGCCCGACCTGTTCGCCGGCGATACCCTCGGCGCCGGTCAGCGCGCCGAGCACATCACCTTTGCGCAACTTCTGCTTCTTGCCGCCGTCGATCCGCAACGTCACCATCAGTGCTTTGGGAGGGCGCTGCTCGAGCAGTCTGCGCGGGGGCAACGTCGCAGCGCGCACCGTAATCTCCAGTTGCTCCGCCAGGGCTGCCACCCGTGGCTGCTCAGCTGCGCCATACAAGGTGATAGCCACCCCCTCGGCACCCGCGCGCCCGGTGCGCCCGATGCGATGCACATGCACGTCGACTTCGTGCGCGAGTTCATAGTTCACGACCGCATCGAGGCCCTGAATATCGAGACCGCGGGCCGCAACATCCGTGGCCACCAGCACGCGCGTACTCTGATTGGCAAAGCGCAGCAGGGTCAGGTCACGCTCCCGCTGCTCCATATCACCGTGCAGCGCCGCCGCACTAAAGCGCGCACTGCGCAGCGTGTCGGCCACCAGCTGCGTGGTTTTCCGGGTATTGCAAAATACGAGTGCAGCAGCCGGCCTGTGCAACAGCCGCTGCAACACCGCCAGGCGTTCCGCATCATCCGCGACGCAGACGAAGCTCTGCTCAACGCTGGGTCGTTGCTCACCCTCATCCACCCGGGCGCTGACCGGTTGGCGCAGCGTCCGCTCGGCAATGTGCTGCACGCTGTCCGGGTAGGTGGCGCTGAACAGCAGCGTTTGGCGCTCGGCCGGCGCTTGCCGGATGATGTTGTCCACCGACTCCTCGAACCCCATGTCCAGCATGCGATCTGCTTCGTCCAGTACCAGCATCGTCAAAGCATTCAGCTGCAGGCTGCCTTTGCGTAGATGCGCCTCAACCCGCCCGGGCGTGCCCACCACAATGTGCACCCCGCCCGCCAATGAGCTGGTTTGGGCGAGCAGCGGCGCGCCGCCGCACAGTGTGGCAATCTTGATGTTAGGGATAGCCCGTGCCAGGTCGCGCAAGGCACTGGCGACCTGATCCGCCAGTTCACGCGTCGGGCATAGCACCAAAGCCTGCACGGCAAAGCGTCGGGCATCGAGATGCGTGAGCAGGCCGAGCCCGAAAGCGGCCGTCTTACCGGAACCGGTCCGGGCCTGCCCCAGAACATCGTGGCCGGCAATGATGGCCGGCAGACTCAGGGCCTGAATCGGGGTCATCGACGCAAAGCCAAGCGCCCGGAGATTGTCGAGCAGTGCCGGCGCCAGCGGCAACGTGCCGAAGTCAGCGGCACTCATGAAGAACGATAATCGGCTTCGCCGCCCATTTGCGCCGGGCTGATCTGCTCCTGGCCCTTCTCGTCTTCACCCGCGGCTTCGCCATCCAGAGACCGCCAGCGCACCGGCCCGCCCGGGTCTGCATCGAGCTCGGTGCCGGCGGCGTCGAGACGAATAGTGCGCAGCACGGCACCCGTGGCATCGCGCAGTACGCGCTCCACGTTCACGCCAGCCGCGTCATAGTGATAGTCAATGCTGGCCTTCAGCTCTCCATCGGCGCGGTAGGTGGCAAGCCGGCACACCCGGTCGGCAGCGTCATACTCGCGCACCGTGCGCGTGCCATCTCCGAACGCTTCCACTTCTTTTCGCATAACAACCCCCACTCACCTGTGGCCACTCGCGCGAACCCTGCCGCGCACCTCCGCGCTATTACCCTTCAAGCCGCAGCCCGGCGCAAGCGCCGCTGCGCTGCGGTTTGCCGAGGTGTCGAGAATGCTCTATACATAGCTAAATATGTGTCGAGCGCAGCCCGCTGCTGCCGCACCAACAATAACAACGGAGAAGACGCGTGGATTTACTCAAACTCTTACTGGACAACAACGAATCAGCCGGGCAGCTCGCGCAGATCGCGGGCGTTGACGCGAAGTCGGCGGGCAACGTGCTGGAACAACTGC
>JAZBOT010000027.1:0-7489 GCA_036351295.1 Gammaproteobacteria bacterium
GAGCGTTTACTGAATCGCATGGCTGAGCTGCAGCGGGGATGGCCCATCGTCACCAATGCGAGCAGTCATCAGCGCCTGGAAGTCGCGGCCGACCAATTTGCGCGCCGCATCGAGCTGTATGCAACCGACTCACTGCAGGCGGCTCTGCTGCTCGGCACTTCCCCCGGGCTACGCCAGACGCATGTGCGTACGCCGGACAGCGATGCTGTCTTTGCCGCGCCTGTCAGCGCTTTCGAATGGCCGACGGGTCGCGCCGGCTGGCTGGATTCAACCGGCCTCGCTGTTGCTGATTTACGGGCAATTGAGCGCGGCGGCTATCGCTACGAGCGCCAACCCGAAGGCTGGACGATTAGCATCGAGGGCAGCGGGAGGGAACTGAGTCAAGCCCAGCTCGACACACTCGCCGCCCAACTCGCGGGCCTCCGCGTTACCGGCGTGAGCGACCGTGAGCTTGCCGATGCACAGGACGTCGCGCTCGAAATGACTGTGGAGACGCCGGCAGGGTCCCTGCGGCTCCAGCTCGCGGCAACTGCAGATGAGTTCCTGCTTGCACACAGCGATTACGACACGCTGTTCCGGTTGTCAGCGGCTGACTACGCTGAGTTGCTGGACCCGCGGGAACCGGGGGCCGGGGCGGCACCGACCGAGGCGGCGGCGGCAGAGAGTTCGGCCCCGGATGTCCATCAGTCGGAGACAGGGTAAACCGGCTGCGCCCGGAGCCGACTTTGCGGTTAGTGTTGCGGGCGAGATTTTTTCACACAGAGCTATTTGGAGCGCGTTATGACTTTACGTCTATTGAGTTCGCCGGGCCTCACCACGGCGAAAGACCCGGATCTCGATCTCGATGATCCGGAAACCAACTTTATGTCGCTGATGAAGCTGCGCGGGGACCTGAGCGGCAAAGACTTCTTTTTCGCGTTTCCCGGGCAGGCCTGGGCAATGGTTCCGCAGGAGCAGAATTACCAGTGCTTCCGCACGTTTGGATTTGGTTCCGGACGCCTGGAAAAAGTCGATGAAGGCTATCGGATTTACAGCCGCGAAGTTCTGTATTACCTCGATCCTAAAACCGGCGAAATACTCGAAGAGTGGAACAATCCCTTTCTCGGCGGCCGCAAGGTTGAGGTTGCGCACATTGCCAACGACCCCGTCAACGGTGTCTTCGCGCTGAATGGCAAGGGCCCCCTGGCCCCGCCGTTCCCGTATGTCAGCTGCGGCGACATGGTGGCGTTTCAGTGGAATTTCTTTATCCAGCATCCCGCGGCCATGAATCGCAAGGACTATCCGCTATATTCCTCGGGCGACATCGACCAGCATGCTGAGCTGTGGGGACTGATTGGCAGTAAATCAGACATTCTGAACCCGGATATCACCTCAGCGTACTGCACGATGTCCTGGAGCCGGGTTGCAGACTGGCTGCCGTTCATGGAAATGGGTAATGCACCCGGCAAGATGATATTCCACAGCCACTCCCTGAAGCTGATGGACGGTCCTTCGGAGTTGCCGAAACCGATACTCAGCTATATTGAGAAGAACCACTCCGAGTACCTCACAGCGCCGACCGAATGGAACGGTCCGCAGATGACGAGCTCGGCCGGCGAATTCAAAAAGATGATCGACGCCCGTCGAGCCGCCGGCGAGTAAGCTCGACCCCGACCCGTTGCCCGTGCGTCGGTTAGCCGGCCGACGCACGGGTTTTTGCGAGCACCCTGGGCATCTGTAGCGCGGCAAAAACGATTCCGATCAGCGCAGCGGCACTCAGCACGCCGAAGGCCGAATCGGTAGCCAGACTGATCGCCCACAACGCGCCGGCAAACGGCAGGGCCAGCAGCAGCTGACGGGCAAGCACGCCAAGCGTGCGCCCGAGTCCGACGCCCGCCTTCGCCAGCAGCCACAGGTAATTGGCCAGAGTCCCGCACGCAGTAACGACGCTAAACAAGGCGACCGCCTGCACCGGGTCACCCGCCTGCCCGGCCCACCACAGCACCCCGACCTGCCCGGCGACCAGCAGGCTAGTGTAAACCAGACGCTGGCGCTGCTGCTCCAGCACGTTGAACAGCTGCGCGAATGGCGCGGTAATAAACACCACCAGCACCCACACCGTCAGCCAGCGCACGTAAACAGTCGCTTCGCTCCAGGCGTCGCCGAGGAACACCTGCACGATCTCGGGCGTGACAATGGCAATTAGCAGTAACGGCGTGATTGCAACCATGACGAGGCGCTCAAACACGTCTGCGGTGAGCGGTGCCAGCCGGCCGCGCGCGAGCTCCTGGGCAGCCTGCGGGAAAAATGCCTGCGCGACCGCATTACCCACCAGTTCAACGGGCAGGCTCAGCATTCTGCGGCCCACCGAATAGAACCCCAGCACTGTCGGCCCGAAAAATGCGCCCAGCAGCAGGACGGGCAGCTCGCGCGAAGCCTGATTCAACAGGTTTGCACCCGCGTCGAACAACGGGAAATCGCGATAGCGATGCATCACAGCGCCCAGACGTCGGAGTGAGACGCCTTGCGTGCAGGCAGCGCGCATGCCCGCCCAGCTGCCCAGCAGCAGCAGCAGCGACTGGCACGTCTGGCCCACGACGCGCCCGACGATCAACCCTCCCGGCAACCAGGGCCGGGGCACAGCCACCGCGAGTTGCGTCAATGCCGTGAGCAACGTGTTCGCGACAACCGACCGGCTGATCACCCCAAAACGGCCCGCGCGCGCCGCCCACGATCGCAGTGTGGCAAACGCGGCCAGGGTCCAGATGACTGCGGGGCTGAACCACAGCCATGGCGCCAGTTCCGGCGAACCGAACGCTGCCGCAATCAGGTCACCGTGCCACCACACCGCGATCAAGCTGACAACCGTAACCAGGCTGGCCAGCAGCATGCTGGCTAGCACCAGGTGCACCGCCTCTTCATCGGCAGCGGGCAACACCACGGCCATGTCGTAACGGCCGCTGGCCACAGCCGCAACCAGACCGGCAATCGTCGTAAACAGCGCCAGCGCACCGAATTCCTCCGGGGAATAAAGCCGCGCCAGCAGCGGGATGGCCAGCACCGCGATGACCCGCGCCAGCAAAGTGCCGGACAGCAGGGTAACCACACCGCGAAAAAACGCACCCCGGTCAGCCAGCGCGGAACGCCACCGCCGAAATAAGGATACTGCTGGATTCATCGCGCAAAAGCCCCGGACTCGCGCTCTGCAGCGAACGCCGGCGTCATTATCGTGGTTTGGGCCGCCATAGGATAGCGCGCCAGGCCGATGCCCGGTGGCGACGCATTCCGCGTGACATAACCGCAGCCGGCCGCGCGATTCCCCCGCGAACGGCCGCTACAGACTCCGGAAAAGCCCCATATAATATCGGTAACCCGTTGTTTTTTATTTATTAATATTGAAATTAAAACAGGATCACATAGCCATCAACACGCGCCGGCGCATGGCGCCGGCGGCGCAGTCCCCGCTGCGCGGCGGGAGCCGCTTACCCACAGGGAGATACCTGCGAAGCCGCGTTAACCTGCGCAACTGCAGCAAATAAACGATAAGCATTGATACCGTCAGCACGCGCTCTATAATTCCCCGCCTTAAGCGAGAAATACACCGGAATTTCACGGTATCTCAAGTTATCCATAATGAAAGGCCTCATGACCCCATGAACAACCCTGCAGCCGTGATCGACCATTCGGATCTCGTTAGTGCCCTTGCCAGCTACGGCATCGCTGAACCCAGCGAACTGATCGTCAACCCGAGCTACGAACAACTCTTTGCGGAGGAAACCCGGCCTGATCTTGAGGGTTTTGAGGTCGGCACCGTGACCGACATGGGTGCCGTGGCTGTCAACACCGGGATTTTTACGGGGCGGTCGCCCAAAGACAAGTACATCGTCAAGGACGATGTGACCCGCGATACCTTGTGGTGGTCCGACCAGGGCAAGAACGACAACAAACCGATTGGCGAGGATATCTGGAAGCATCTGAAAGCACTCGTCGGTCAGCAGCTGAGCGGCAAGCGGCTGTTCGTCGTCGACCTGTTCTGTGGCGCCAACGAAGCGACGCAACTGAAGGTTCGCTTCGTGACCGAGGTTGCATGGCAGGCACATTTCGTCAAAAACATGTTCATCCGCCCGAGCGCGGAACAGCTGGCAGACTTTACGCCTGACTTTGTCGTGCTGAATGGCGCCAAAGCCACCAA
This sequence comes from Gammaproteobacteria bacterium, assembly GCA_036351295.1. Lineage (GTDB taxonomy): Bacteria > Pseudomonadota > Gammaproteobacteria > Steroidobacterales. The sequence goes on from JAZBOT010000027.1 coordinate 4,172, forward strand.
CCCGCAGTGGCAGGAACAGGGCCTCAACTCGGAGAACTTTGTGGCCTTTAACATGACCGAGCGCATGCAGCTGATCGGCGGCACCTGGTACGGCGGCGAAATGAAGAAGGGCATGTTCTCTGTGATGAACTATTTGCTGCCGCTCCAGGGCATCGCTTCGATGCACTGTTCAGCAAATGTGGGCGAGGACGGCGACTGCGCCATTTTCTTTGGTCTTTCCGGAACCGGCAAAACCACGCTTTCGACCGACCCCAATCGCAAGCTGGTAGGCGATGACGAGCATGGTTGGGACGACAACGGCATCTTCAACTTTGAAGGCGGCTGCTATGCGAAGACGATCAACCTGAGCGCCGAAGCCGAGCCGGACATTTACGGCGCCATTCGTCGCGACGCTTTGCTGGAAAACGTGACGGTGGATGCAAACGGTGCCATCGACTTCGCTGACAATTCCCGCACGGAAAACACGCGGGTGTCATACCCGATCTACCACATCGAAAACATCGTCAAACCTGTTTCCAAGGCGGGCCACGCCAGCAAGGTAATCTTCCTGACGGCTGATGCTTTCGGCGTACTGCCGCCGGTTGCTAAGCTGACGCCCGAGCAGACGGAGTACTACTTTTTGTCGGGCTTCACGGCAAAGCTGGCGGGCACTGAACGCGGGATAACGGAACCCACACCCGCGTTCTCCGCGTGTTTCGGCGCGGCCTTCCTGACCCTGCACCCTACGCGTTACGCAGCCGTGCTCAATAAACGCATGCAGGATGCCAACGCGACGGCTTACCTCGTCAATACAGGCTGGAACGGCACGGGCAAACGAATTTCCATCAAGGATACGCGCGGCATCATTGATGCCATCCTTAGCGGCGCTATCGAAGCGGCCCCCACGACTCAGCTGCCCTACTTCGAGCTTGCGATTCCGACATCGCTGCCGGGGGTGAACACGAGCATTCTGGATCCTGCCAATACCTACGCCGACCGCCAGGAGTGGCACACCAAGGCGGCCAAGCTGGCGCGGATGTTTGCCGATAATTTTGAGCAGTACACCGATAATGCGCACGGCCAGGCGCTCAGGAAGGCGGGCCCGAAGGTAGCCTAGCGCTGGCCCTGTAGCCTTTCGCGCAGGCCCTGCACGACAGCGGCCGGAGCCTGCCCGTCCAGCTGCTCGACACAGTCACGGGCTGACGGGTCGCCGTTACGTATGGCGAGATCGCATTCCGCGTAGAGGTACTGCGGATCGCCGCTCAAGCGGTAGGCTTCCCGCAGGTTAGTCAGCGCTGCCGGCAAATTGCGCGACTCCTGCGCCAGCCCGAACACATAGCGGTAATAGGCATTCTCTGGCGCCAGCTGTGCCGCGGCACCCAACTGCTGCACGGCGGCGCTAGTGCGTCCGGCACGGACCTCGGCCAGGCCCAGCGCAAAATTAATCTCGGCCGAGTCGGGCAATCGGGTTACGGCCGTTCTCAGCAGCTCAATGGCGGCCGCTTCGTCGCCACCACTGCGCAACAAGTCGGCAAGATTTACCCAGCCAGGGGCAAAGCCCGGCTCAATGTCCAGCGCGCCACGATACGCGGCAATCGCTCCGGGGATGTCGCCCTGAGCGGCCCGAACCCCGGCGATGTTGCTGCGGGCATATGCCCGGTCGCTGTTAAATTCCTGCGTCTCGATGTATTCGGTGAGGGCTGGCTGAAGCGCATTGCGTTGCGCACTGCTGAGTTCGGGCCAGCGCTCTGCCAGTGCCGCTGCAGCCGTTATGCGAACCGCAAGCGCAGCATCATCCAGTAACGGCCGGAGGACTTCCCAGGCCCGCTCGGTCGGCAAGCCGTCGGTGCCCTGGGCCGCACCCAGCTTCTGCAATGCGGTGCCGCGCGTGGCCCGGGCCAGCGCCAGCAGAGTGTCGGGACCGGGATAGCCGCTCATGCGGCTCAGCGCCGAGGCGCGGGCAATCTCGCTAAATTCGGGATTCTGTGCCACGAAGGAGAGCTCGCGCTGCAGCCCCGGACGCCCACTATCGGCCGCCGCAAATACGCCGGCAAACCCCGGGGCCGCGCGGCGCGGCGACTCGGGGAAATGGTCGCGCACGGCACGCGCGGCCCACAAGGCCGAACGCTCCGCGTGACAGCCTGTGCAGGCATTGGGTGTTCCAAGCTGGTCGCTGATATCAGGACGCGGCACCCTGAAACTGTGATCGGCCCGGCTGTCGAGCTGCATAAACACGGTTTCGGGCATGTGGCAGGCCGTGCAGGCCGCACCCTCACTCTCCGGCTGATGCATATGATGCGCCGGTGTCGCGAATACCTCCGGTGCATGGCACTGACTGCACAGCTGGTCCTGCGGCAGGCGCAGGCGGACCGAATGGGGCTCGTGGCAGTTACTGCACACCACGCCCGCAGCGTGCATACGCGACTGCAGGAATGACCCGTAAACGTAGGTTTCGTCGTAAATCTGACCGTCCGGATAGTAGCGCCCGTTCTGCAGGAGGGTCAGCCGATGGCGGTTCATAAAGTCACCCGGCGCGACATCCACCGCATCGGTGAGCTGCTCCCGGCGGCTGTGACATTGCGCGCAAACCTCCAGTTGCTGTCCCTTAAACCGTTCACCCGGCACGGCAGTGGGCCTGTTGTTCGGGCGCGTCCAGCTCGCGACCGCAGGCCGCAAGCTGGATGCAAAGCCGGCGAATTCCGGCAACTCAGCGGTGGAGTCCTCATCGAGCACAGCAAGATGCCGGCCGGCCGGACCGTGGCATGCCTCGCAGGCCACGTTCAGCTCCGACCAGCGCGTGTCATAGCTGTTGGTCGCAGTGCTGTAGTTCTTGCGCACATTCGTGGAATGACAATCCGCGCACATGTAATTCCAGTTCTGACCGGGGTTAGTCCAGTAGAACTCATCATCCGGCCCCGCATCCGGATACAGCATGAACCAGCGGCTGCCGCCGGCTCCGGCCGGCCGGCTATCCCAGGCGAAGGGGATAAACTGCAGACGCCCGCCCGGTTGTTCGACCAGATACTGCTGCAGCGGCTCAACGCCGAAGGTATAGACCACCTGGTAAGCCTGCGGCCGGTTGGCACCGTGCGCAAACTCCACCCAGAACTCGGCACCGCGCCTGAAGAAGCGTGCCCGGTGCTCACCGACGGCGAATGCTGCGTTGTTGAAGTCGCCGCGCACGGCTGCCGGCGCGGCGCCCATCATGGCCTGTGCATGATGCGACTGCGTCCAGGACGCGTATTGCTCAGCGTGACACTCAGCACAGGCGGCCGACCCGACATAGTCCGCGGCTGCGGCCAGGCCGGCCCACAGGAGCGCGGCCGCGGCCGCCAGCGA
>JAZBOT010000028.1:0-8760 GCA_036351295.1 Gammaproteobacteria bacterium
AGAAACGGTCGTCGAATTAGCGGAGCCGCGCGGATGAATGCATTCAGGGTGGTTTTGCAGCGCGATTTAACCATGGCTTTCCGGCGCGCCAGCGATATCAGCATGCCGCTGATCTTCTTCGTCATCGTCTGCACCTTGTTCCCGCTCGCGGTGGGGCAGGACAAAGAACTGCTGCGCGCGATCGGGCCGGGCGCCATTTGGGTCGCGGCGCTGCTGGCGACGCTGCTGTCGCTGAATACCCTGTTTCGCGAAGATTTCGAGGACGGTTCGCTGGAGCTGCTGGCATTAAGCCGGCACTCGCTCAGCCTGCTGCTGCTCGCCAAGACACTGGCTCACTGGCTGGTGGCGGAGCTGCCACTGGTACTCATTGCGCCGCTGCTGGCCTTTGGCTTTGGCCTGCCGGCCGAGGGTATTCAGGCATTGCTCGTCACCCTGCTGATTGGCACACCGACACTGAGCCTGCTCGGCGCCATCGGCGCCGCGCTGACAGCAGGCCTGCGGCGCGCGACCGGCTTGCTCGCTATTCTGCTGCTGCCCCTGACGGTCCCCGTGCTGATATTCGGGGCACGCTCCGTGGACCTGGCGAGCTCCGGACAGAGTATTGCCGGGCCGCTGTTCCTGCTCGGCGGCATCACGACGCTGGCGCTGACTCTGGCACCACTGGCAACCGCGGCGGCGGTGCGGGTCAGCCTGGACTGAGCACAGGCGACATAAGCGCCCGACCGGGGAACATTTCACGGCCTGGCGGTGCCTTAGTTCACGGGTCAGGCGGTCCTGATGTAGTAAACTTGGCGCCTGTCGCCCAACGGCGGGCGCGGTTTTTGGGTTTTTGGGTTAATGCGGGCAGGGTTGTAGCTGACAGCATGTGGAACTGGTTTTACAAACTGGCGTCGCCGCCACATTTTTACAAGACAGCCGGTCGGCTTGAGCCGTGGTTGATGTGGTCAGCAGCGCTGCTGCTGGTCGTTGGCGCCTACGGTGGCCTGGTGACAGCACCGCCTGACTACCTGCAGGGGGAGGGCTTTCGCATTATTTACGTGCACGTGCCGAGCGCCTTCCTGTCGATGTTTGCCTATATGGTGATGGCCGTGGCTTCCGCTATCGGCCTGATCTGGCGGATGAAGCTCGCCTATTGCGTGGCGGCCGCAGCGGCACCCGCAGGCGCGGCCTTCACTTTTCTGGCGCTGTGTACCGGAGCTATCTGGGGGCAGCCCATGTGGGGAACTTGGTGGGAATGGGATCCGCGGCTCACGGCCGAACTGGTTCTGCTATTCCTGTTCCTCGGCTACATCTTTTTGCGCGACGCACTGCGTGACACGCGCCAGGCCGACCGGGCCAGTGCCATTCTGGCAATCGTTGGTGTCGTCAACATTCCGATAATCCACTACTCTGTGGAGTGGTGGAATTCTATTCATCAGGGTCCGACGCTGGTGAAGCTCGAAACACCGTCGATCGCGGGCGATATGCTGTGGCCGCTGCTGGTGATGATCGCAGCCTACCAACTGCTGTTCCTCGGCGTACTGATGACCGCGATCCGCACCCAGGTACTGGAGCGCGAAAAAAACGCACGCTGGGTCGGCGATCTGCTGCGCGGCTAGGCCGGCGTCTGATCACCGCACGGCAAAGGACGCACAAGATGACTGAGTTTTTAGAAATGGGCGGCTACGCCCGCTATGTTTGGAGCGCTTTTGGCTTAAGCCTGACGGTGCTCGTGATCATGGTCTACTGGACCCGGCGCAGTTTGCGCGTGACGCGGCAGCGCCTCGCGCGGCGCCAGCAAAGTATGCAAGGAGTAGGTGGATGACACCCCGGAAACGCAAACGCTTGATCGGTGTAGGACTGGTATTGACCGGTGTCGCAGTGGCGGCCGGCTTTGTGCTGCAGGCCTACGAAAGCAACATGACCTTTTTCTTCAGCCCGCAACAGGTCGCGGCGGGTGAAGTGCAGCCGGGTCAGGCCATCCGCCTCGGCGGTCTCGTGGTCAACGACAGCTTTGCGCGGGCGCCCGGCAGCATGGAAGCCCGCTTCGTTGTCACCGACAACACCGGGTCACAGGTAACTGTCTCGTACACCGGCGTGCTGCCGGACTTGTTTAAGGAGGGGCAGGGCGTGGTAGCCGAAGGCACCGTGGACGCCGACGGCGTGTTCGTTGCCAGTGAGGTATTGGCCAAGCACGACGAAAACTACATGAGCCCGCAGGTTGCCAAGATGCTCGAGGAGCAGGGCCACAACGCCGCGGTCGAGTCGCGGCAAGCAACCCCGGCCGGCTCGCCCCAGCCCGCGACGACGCTGGTTCGGGATTAAGCGCCCGTGACTCCCGAGATCGGCCAGCTGTGCCTGGTGCTGGCGCTGTGTCTGGCGGTGGTGCAGTTCGGCCTGCCGTTACTCGGCGCGCAGTTTGACCAGCCGGGCTGGATGGCGGTCGCCCGGCCGGCGGCGCACGGGCAGCTGCTGTTTCTGCTGACTTCGTTCGGCTGTCTGGCGAGCGCGTTTTTGCAGGACGACTTCTCCGTCCTGTATGTCGCCAACAACTCCAACACCGCGTTGCCGCAAATTTTCAAGTTTGCGGCCGTGTGGGGGGCGCACGAGGGTTCGCTGCTGCTGTGGGCGTTGATACTCGGTATCTGGACCAGCGCCGTTGCCTTGTTCAGCCGCAGCCTGCCCACCACCATGGTCGCGCGTGTACTGGCCGTGATGGGCGCAATCGCGATCGGGTTTACTTCGTTTATTCTGTTCACCTCGAACCCCTTCGAGCGCATCTTTCCGGTGCCGCTGGACGGCGGCGACCTGAATCCGTTGTTGCAGGACCCGGCGCTTATCATCCACCCGCCCATGCTGTATGTGGGCTACGTGGGTTTCTCCGTCGCATTTGCGTTTGCGCTGGCCGCAATGCTGGACGGCAACCTGGACCGCCAGTGGGCGCGCTGGACCCGCCCCTGGACCACGACCGCTTGGCTGTTTCTGACCGTCGGCATCGCGCTGGGCAGCTGGTGGGCTTATTACGAGCTGGGCTGGGGTGGCTGGTGGTTCTGGGACCCGGTCGAAAACGCGTCGTTTATGCCGTGGCTGGTCGGTACGGCGCTGATGCATTCTCTGGCCGTGACCGAAAAGCGCGGTCTGTTCAAGAGCTCGACCTTGCTGCTCGCCATTGGCGCCTTTTCGCTGAGCCTGTTGGGCACGTTCCTGGTGCGCTCCGGCGTGCTGGTCTCCGTGCACGCCTTCGCCTCAGATCCCGCACGCGGCCTGTTTATTCTGGTGTTTCTGGGCGTGACGGTTGGCGCATCGCTGAGCCTGTATGCCTGGCGGGCAGGGCAACTTGAAACGGAGGTGGGATTCAAGCCGGTATCCCGGGAAACCTTCCTGCTGCTGAACAACATTTTGCTGGTAATTGCCGCCGGCGTTATTTTGCTGGGCACGCTCGGGCCCCTGGTGTTCGGCGCGCTGGATCTGGGGTCCATATCGGTCGGGCCGGCCTATTTCGAAATCGTCTTCCTGCTGCCGATGCTGCCGCTGACAGCCATGGTCGGCATCGGCATGCATTCCGCCTGGCGCAGCGCCGAGCCTGCCGAGCTGGCGCGGCGGCTGAAGTGGCCCGCCGCGATCGGACTGATCGGCGGCGTCGCGCTGCCATGGCTCATTTTCGGGAGTGTCACGCTGCTCACCGCGCTCGGCGTGACGGTAGCCCTGTGGACAATGGCCAGTGCGCTGCTGGACCCGGCCCTGAAGCTGATCGGCAAAGGGCCGCGGCTAACGCGCAGCATGGTGAGCATGCAGCTGGCGCATTTCGGCCTTGGGATTACGGTGCTGGGTATCACGGTGACCTCGGCATTCGCGATTGTGACGGACGAAGGGATGCAGCCCGGCCAGGTCGCCAACGTGGGCGGCTATGAGTTCCGCTTTGACGGCACGCGGCCGGTCACCGGACCGAACTATGAGGCCATCCAGGGTATTTTTACGGTCTCGCGCAGCGGCGACGCGGTGAACGAGTTACGGCCTGAAAAGCGCATATACCGCGTGCAGACCAATCCGATGACCGAGGCCAGCATTGATGCAGCATGGAACCGCGATCTGTTTGTCGCGCTGGGCGAATCGCTGGGCGAGGGCGCCTGGAGCGTCCGCATCCAGTACAAGCCGCTGATCAGCTTTATCTGGGGTGGTTGTCTGATCATGGCATTGGCCGGTTTGCTGGCGATCAGCGATCCGCGCTACCGGGGTCGCGGCTCCACGGTGGGATGATGGGCCGACTCAAATTCTTTCTGCCGGTGCTGGTTTTTGGCGGTCTCGTTGTCATCTTTTATCAGGGGCTGTACAAAGATCCGACGCTCGTTGAATCCCCGTTTATTGGCCGGCCGGCGCCCGACTTTGATTTGCCGCGCTTACTCGAGCCCGATGCGCGCCTGACTCGCGCCGACCTGCAGGGTTCGGTAAGCCTCGTGAACGTCTGGGCCAGCTGGTGTCCCGGCTGTGCGCGCGAACACGACATGCTGATGGCCATCGCCGAACAAACCGGCGTGCCCATCTACGGCCTGAACTGGAAGGACGAGCGCCAGCCGGCCGTCAAATGGCTCGAGCAGCGGGGCAACCCGTACCAGGCTGTGGCGGTTGACCGAGACAACGTGACCGGCATCGACTGGGGCGTTTACGGTGCACCGGAGACCTTTCTGCTCGATGCGGACGGCATCGTGTTGCACAAGCTGGTCGGCCCGATGACCGAGCAGATCTGGCTCACCGAATTTGCGCCGCGCATTGCCGCCGCGCAGGGTGACAGCCCGTGAGCTCACCGACCCCGATCGGCCGGCACCTGCTGCAGCTGACGCTGTTGGTTCTTAGCCTTGGCGCTGCCGTCGGGGCGCGGGCCATAGACACCAGTGAGCCGCTGGACGACCCCCGGCAACAAGCCCTGTACGAACGGATCACGCACGATGTGCGCTGCCTGGTCTGCCAGAACCAGACCATTGCCGATTCGACCGCGCCGCTGGCGGCCGACCTCCGGCGCGAAATCCGCCGCATGGTGGCAGAGGGCCAGTCGGAAGGACAGATTAAAGACTTTCTGGTGGATCGCTACGGCGGCTTCGTCCTCTACAAACCGTTGTTCCGCTCCTGGAACCTGCTGCTGTGGCTCGCGCCGCTCGGTCTGCTGCTCATCGGCCTCATCACGCTGCTGCGTATAGCCCGGCGGCGGGCGCAGCTGCCCATCGATCAGGACGCGGCCTAGCACGCGCCAACGGAAGCCCTATGAACCTGACTTTTATTGCGCTCGCTGCTGCCCTGACGCTGCTCGCTGCCGCCCTCGTTGCCTGGCCCATCTGGCGCGAGCGGCAGCCGGGGGACGGCGGGGCGGTGCTGAGTATTGTGATGGTTGTGCTGGGCATTCCGCTAGCGGTGCTCGGCATTTTTCCCGCGATCAGCACCTATCCCTGGGACGCGCCGGAGCGCATCACGGCGCAGCCGGCACAGAGCACTCCGCCGGCAGTAGCCGACATGGTCAACGGGCTGGCGGCGCGCATGGCAACTGAGCCCACGGTCGAGGGTCTGGCCATGCTCGGCCGCAGCTACGTCGAGCTGCAGCGCTACGACGAAGCGGTGGATGCATGGCACAGCGCCTGGGAGATGTCAGCCGGCACCGACCCGCAGGTATCCCTCGGCTATGCCGAGGCACTGATACTGACCAACCGGGAGACCTTGCTGACCAGCGCGGGCGACCTGCTGGATGCCGTGCTGCTGGAGCTGCCGGACGAACCGCGGGCGCTATGGTACGGCGGCCTGAGTTCTGCAGCACGCCAGCGCCCGGCCGAGGCTCAGGCGCGCTGGGGCAGGTTGCTGCAGGACCCCGAGCTGCCCGCGCAGTTGCGCCAGGTGCTGGAGCAGCAAATGGCGGCGCTGAGCGGTGCGATGGGCATGCCGGGTGATGCCGCCACGGCTGCGCCGGTCGCGGAGCCGCCCGGCGCCGGCGGCTTGCAAAGCATTGAAGCGACGGTGACGCTTAGCCCGGCGCTGGCAGCGAAAGCCGGCAGCGGGGTCCTGTTTGTAATTGCCCGTGAAGCCGGCCAGCCGGGGCCGCCGGTCGCCGTGCAGCGGGTGCCGGTGGAGAGCTTTCCAAAGGTGGTGACACTGAGTGATGACAACGTGATGCTCCCGGGCCGCTCGCTCGCAAACATACGCAACCTTGAATTGACCGCACGTCTGTCAGCAAGCGGCGACGCCATTGCCGCATCCGGGGACCTGTTCGGTGTGGCGACCCCGGCGATCGGCGACACCGCTGCGCTCAATGTCAACCTGCTGATCGACTCGGTGCAGCCCTGACGCCTGCACGGCGGGGTTAAACCGGCGCTCCGCTCGTGATGCGCACCGCCGCATCGCACCCCGATAACCACGCGCCCTCAATGCGCGAACCCGCGCACCAGTCGCCGGCCAGCGCCAGGCGCAGGTCGGCATCGTATAAGCTTTTTGTATTCAGTGGCTTGCTCGCCTGCGCGTAGCGCCAGCGGTGAGCGCGCTGCAGCGTCGGCACAGACCGCACGCCAAATTGCTCGCTGAAAGCCGCAAGCAACTGCCGGGCCGCTACCGTCGGCTCGAGTTCCAGGTTGCGCGCGGACCAGTCTGCACGGGCGTGCACAACCCAGCGTTCACCCGGCGCGCGGCCGGGCTTGCCGGTGTCGCGCGCGCACCAGGCGAGCGGGCTGTCGGTATCAATGTAGGCCGCCGCGCAAGCGATCTCGAGGGGTTGGTCAAAAGCCAGCATAAGCGCCCAGCACGGCTGCATAGCGACCTCGGCCAGTCCGCCGCGCACGGGTGAGCTCACGGCTGCCAGCAGCGCGGCAGACTGCGCCGGTGGGGGCGTTAATACGAGCGCGTCAGCCGCGCAGGTCGCGCCGCCCTCTATGGTGAGTTGCCATTCATCATCTGTGTAGCGCAGGCCCTGGACCCGGGTTTCAAAGCGGCACTCGATACCCTCGGCCATAGCCTGCGCCAGCGCATTCATTCCGGGGACACCCACGTAGCGGGTGTGCAGCGACTCGCGCGGCTGCGAGCTGGCTTTGTCCATTGCGATAACGCGCCCAGTCCAGGGCCGCACACAGCCGGCAGCGACCCATTGCGCCACCTGCTCCGCAAATGCGTCGCTCCGGCAGGTGAAGTACTGGGCACCGTGGTCAAACTGATGCGGGCCCTCGCGGCGCGTTGCCGCCCGGCCACCGACGCCGCGGGATTTCTCGAACACCTGTACACGGTAGCCGGAACGCTGCAGCGCGCCGGCAGCGGCCAGCCCGGCGATACCGGCGCCCACGACCACCGCGCGCCGGGAACGGGCAGACTCTGGCAACGGTCTCTCCACTGTTAAAATCGCCCGCTAATGGTCATTGAGGTAACCAGCAAACATGCCCGAAGGCCCGGAAATACGCCGCGCGGCTGACAAGCTGGCTGCGGCCATTGCAGGGCAGGGGCTGCGCCACCTGTGGTTCGGGTTACCGCAACTTCGCCGTTTTGAAGCCACGCTGCTTAACAGTAGCGTCGTCGGCGTCAACACGAAAGGCAAAGCGTTGCTCACCGAGTTCGCATGCGGGCTGACCGTTTACAGCCACAATCAACTCTACGGCCGGTGGTTCATCATGCCGGCCGGCACGCGTCCGGAGACCAACCGTCAGTTGCGCTGGGCCATTGAAACCCGCCGCCATGCCGCGCTGCTGTACAGCGCCTCGGAAATCACCGTGATACCCACAGATGAACTGCTGCAACACCCGTTTCTGGCCAAAGCCGGACTCGACGTGCTGTCAGACCGGCCGACGCTGGCAGCGCTCCAGGCCTTTGTCCGCCAGGACAAATTTCAGCGCCGAGCGCTCGGCAGCCTGTTGCTGGACCAGGGTTTTATTGCCGGAACGGGCAACTACCTGCGCTCGGAAATCCTGTTTTGTGCGGGCCTGGCGCCGGAGCGGAAGCTGGGGGGCCTCACGGCCGCGGAATCACGGCGGCTGGCCCAGCAGATCCTTACCATCACACGCCGCGCATACCGGACCGGAGGAATCACCAACGATGCGGCGCGGGTGCGCGCATTACGCGCCCGCGGCTGGTCATTCGGCCGCGTGCGCCACTACGTGTTCAGTCGGGCCGGCCAGCCGTGCCACCGCTGCGGCACGGTGATTCGCAAGGATGTCGTCGCAGGGCGCCGGTTGTACCGGTGTCCGGAGTGCCAGGGGTCTGCCGAGTAAGGTGGCGACCGGTCTTTCCGGGTCCGTCCCTTATTTAACATAATATACATTATGCGTATTACCGGTATGGCTACATGAGCTTCCAGAGTTGCAGCATCCGCACCAGTCCGCGTGCGCCGGCGGCTGCCAGCACAATAACCACCAGCGCTTCAACCCATGGCCCGGCCTGCTTTGCCAGCCACGACAGCGGCTCGGCGTGCGCTTGCCCCAGCAGCCGCTGCACCACCGCCCACGCATTCAGGTAGCGGGTGCCGAGACCCAGCGCACCCTGAGCAACCACGAGCAGTAACACCAGGATAACGGTCAGGCGAACCTGCAGCGCCCAGAGCCGTCGCCTCACGTCTCAGCCTTTGGCGATACCTTCACGAATCAACCGATGAGCTTCTGCCATCCCTTCCCAGCCGATGATCTTGACCCATTTATCGGGTTCCAGATCTTTATAGTGCTCAAAAAAGTGCGCGATGCGGTCGAGTATGGTGCGCGGCAGGTCCAGATAATCATCAACCTCGTCGTACATCTTGGTAATGCGGTGCGCCGGGACAGCCAGAATTTTTTC
>JAZBOT010000029.1:0-2792 GCA_036351295.1 Gammaproteobacteria bacterium
ACCCACAGCCACCACCGCCGCAACTGACTGTCAAGGCGATCGTTCTCGGCATCGTGCTGGCCATGGTGCTGGCGGGTGCCAACGCCTATCTCGGCCTGTTTGCCGGCCTGACCGTCTCCGCCTCGATTCCGGCGGCTGTCATCTCCATGGGGCTGCTGCGGCTGTTCAAGGACAGTAATATTCTTGAAAACAATATCGTGCAGACCGCGGCGTCTGCCGGTGAATCGCTGGCAGCGGGTGTGATCTTCACCCTGCCCGCACTGATCCTGCTCGGCTACTGGGATGTGTTTGAGTACGCCTGGGTGTGCGCGATTGCGGGGCTGGGCGGCTTGCTGGGCGTGCTGTTCACGATCCCCCTGCGGCGCTCGCTGATCGTGGAGCAGGGCCTGCCGTTTCCTGAAGGCACCGCCACCGCTGAGGTACTCAGGGCCGGCGACAAACCCGGCAAGGGGCTGCTGTATCTGGCGCTGGCGGGTACCGTTGGCGCGGCGGCCAAGTTCGCTGAAACCGGGCTCCGACTGTGGCCAGCCACCGCGCAGAGCGCCACGCAGGTAGGCGGCAGCGTGTTCTATATCGGCAGCAATCTCTCCCCGGCGTTGCTCAGTGTGGGTTACATCGTAGGCCTCAATATAGCTGCGCTGGTCTTCATCGGCGGACTGATTTCGTGGGCGGTCGCCATACCGATCTACGCCAACTGGTTCCTGCTGCCGGGGGAGCTGCCCGCCGCCAACCCGGTCGACCTGGCGTTCGCGATCTGGAGCACCAAGGTCCGTTACCTCGGCGTCGGCGCGATGCTGGTGGGTGGTATCTGGGCTCTGGTGTCGATTCGCGGGTCGGTGTTCTCCGGCCTGCGCAGCGGGCTACGGCAATACCGCAGCACCGCCGGGGCGGCCGTGCCGCACACAGAGCTCGACGTACCCATGAGCTACGTGCTGGCGGGCATATTGCTGTTTGTGCTGCCGATCTTCGCGCTCTACCAGAGCATTATCGGCAGCGTCAGCGTGGGCCTGGCGATGACGCTGGTCATGGTGGTAGCGGGTTTCCTGTTCTCCGCGGTGGGCGGCTACATGGCCGGGCTGGTCGGGTCGTCGCACAACCCGGTGTCCGGGATCACCATAGCGACGATTCTGTTCGCTTCACTGCTGCTGCTGTGGCTTGCCGGAGCCACCACGGAGGCGGCGGCCGCGGCGATCCTGATCGGCGCCGTGGTGTGCTGCGCGGCGGCTATCGCCGGGGACAACATGCAGGATCTCAAGGCGGGTTATCTGCTCGGAGCAACCCCGTGGAAGCAGCAGGTGATGCAGGGTGTCGGGGTGATCTCGGCCGTTTTGGTGATGGCGCCGGTACTGAACCTGCTGCTTAACGCCTACGGTATCGGCCCGGCCACCGCCGCACGACCCAACTCACTGGCCGCACCGCAGGCAACGCTGATGGCGTCGGTAGCCGAGGGTGTGCTGGGCGGCGAACTGCCGTGGACGCTGATCGGCCTCGGTGCAGCGCTGGGCACGGCCATCGTGATACTGGATGAATGGCTCAAGCGCCGCGGCAGCTCGGTGCGGGCGCCGGTGCTGGCCGTCGCGGTCGGCGTCTACCTGCCGTTCGAGCTGGCGGTGCCGATTTTTGCCGGGGGGCTTATAGCAGCAGCCACGCGGCGCGCCCGGGAGCGCTCCGGCAACCACAGCGATGGCATCCTGGTCGCGGCAGGACTGATCACGGGCGAGGCGCTGGTGGGCATCTTCATGGCCGTGCCCATTGTGCTGAGCGGCAGTCCGGACGTGCTGGCCCTGCCCGACGGCCTGCGTCTGGGCGCTGTAGCCGGTCTAGGCATGCTGGCTGTCGTGGGCCTCGGCCTCTACCGGATCGCCGGCCAGGGTTCGCGCGCGGCCGCCTGAACCGTTCCACCGGCTGGCGGTCAGCCGTTTAATCCGCTAATTGCAACGCAACGAAGCCGGTCGTAGTATCGAGACTCGTTCTGAATCTCTGCATCTGAACGATATACGGGGACGCAGGTCCAATTTTATTGGGACACACAGTGGGAAAGAGCCCAGCAATAGGGACTTCCCGGGGGATACAACATGAGGAAACTCATTTTTCCGGTGGGCGTTGTAAGCGCATCACTGGTCTTGCCCGTGCTGCTCGGCACGTCCGCTGCGCTGGCGCAGGGGCTCGAAGAAATCACGGTGACCGCCCGCAAAACTGAAGAAAATCTTCAGGAAGTGCCGCTGGCGATTACTGCGATTGACGGTCAGCAACTCGACCGGCTCGGCGTCAAGGACCTCGCAACGCTGTCGCAGCAAGACACCAGCGTGCAGTTTGACGAGGGCTTTACACCGTCAGATACCCGCATCACCATCCGCGGTCTCGCCCCCACCCGCGGCCGTCCCAATGTCGCGACACTGATCGACGGTATCGACATTACCAGCGAGGCCGTCAGCAACGCCGGCGGCTCGCTGCTGATCGACCCGCGCCTGATCGATGTGCAGCGCGTCGAAATCGTCAAGGGTCCGCAAAGCGCGCTGTACGGCCGCAGCGCCTTCGCCGGCGCCATCCAGTACGTCACCCGCGACCCGGACGATAAGCTGTCCGGCGCTATCTTCATCGACTACAACCTGCAGGGCGATGAGGAAATTCGCGGTAACGTCAGCCTGCCGATTTCCGACACCCTGGCTACCCGAATCAACGGCTATGCCTGGAAGAGTGACGGCTATTACCGCAATGCCGCAACCAATCAGCTCGTCGGCGGCGGTGACGGCTCCGGCATCACGGCTACGACCTTGTGGACGCCCAGCGAC